>CAXNIC010000200.1:0-9069 GCA_964201945.1 Alphaproteobacteria bacterium | reverse complement strand
ACGGTGCCCTTCGAGTTCACCAAGAACTACAAGTTCACCATCCTCAACAACGAGAACGTCTGGGCCAAGGCGATGAACCGCGTGGTCAGCGAGAAGGTCCCGGTCGAGAAGGCCGTGGACGAGATGATCGCCCGCATCAAGCAGGTCGCCGGCTGACCTGAAGGAGACTTCCCGGCCGCTCCGGATCTGAAGGAGCGGCCGGGATCTTCGAGCCGGCCCGATGTCCACCATCGCTCTTCCCGATACGGACGCGGTACGGCCGACGAAGCCGGCACCGCGGCGGCTGTCGGCGACGCAGGCCTGGGGCCTGATCCTGATCACGCCCTACATCCTGATCTTCCTGCTCTTCGTCATCTATCCGATCGGCTACGGGCTCTGGCTCGCCCGCCACCCGTACAGCTACGAGAAGCTCTACGAGGATCCGATCTTCGCCCGCTCGGTCATGAACACGCTGGTGTTCCTGATCGTCGGCATCAATCTCAAGATGATGATCGCGCTCGGGCTCGCCGAGTTCTTCACGCGCCAGCGGGTCTGGATCCGCTGGCTCTCGGTCCTCTTCATCCTGCCCTGGGCGGTGCCGTCGATCCCCACCATCCTGTCCATGCGATTCATGCTGAATCCGGAATGGGGGATCATCAACACGATCATCTTCAACCTGACGGCCGAGGACGGGCCGAACTGGCTCAACGACCCGACCCTGGCGCTGTCGCTCGCCATCGTCGTCCACATCTGGAAGTCGCTGCCGTTCTGGACGCTGATCCTGCTCTCGGGCCGACTCTCCATCTCTACCGACCTCTACGAGGCCGCCTCGGTCGACGGCGCCACCGGCTGGAACCGCTTCCGCTACGTGACCTGGCCGTCGATGCAGACGCTCTACATCACCTGCACGCTGCTCTCGATGATCTGGACGCTGGGCGACTTCAACAGCGTCTATCTGCTCACCGGCGGTGGCCCGGCCGACTTAACCCATGTGCTGGCGACGCTGGGCATCCGCTACCTCCGCCTCGACGAGGTCGACATGGCGATGGCCAGCATCGTCTGCGCGCTGCCGCTGGTCCTGCCGCTGGTCTATTTCATGATGAAGCGGTTGTCGAAATGAAGCTGCCGTCGCGCCAGGCCGTCTCCACCGAGGCCAAGCTGCTGCTGATCGGCATTCCGCTGTTCCTGTGGACCATCCTGCCGATCTACCACCTGTTCCTGTTCGCCATATCGCCGAAGGACTCGGCCTTCGCCGGCCATCTCTGGCCCGACAATCCGACGCTGCGGAACTTCGAGATCGTCTTCACCCAGAAGCACTACTTCCTGAACCATTTCTGGCAGCAGCTCTGGAACTCGCTCTTCATCGCCGTCTCCATCGGCGCGCTGACGCTGCTGGTCGCCACATCGGCCGCCTTCGCCATCAGCCGGCTCAAGGTAAAGGGCGGGCGCACGGTGATGAACTTGGCGCTGCTCACATACTTCATCCCGGCCGCGTTCCTGGCCGTGCCCATGTACAAGACCATGGGCACCTATGGCCTCCTCAACAGCCAGTGGGCGCTGATCCTGGCGATGGTGACCATCGCGTCGCCCTACGCCATCTGGGTCCTGAAGCAGGCCTCGGACAAACTGCCGGTCGAGCTCGACGAGGCCGCCGTGATGGATGGCGCCTCGCCGATGCAGCTGTTCCGCCTGATCTACATTCCGCTGATGGCGCCGTCGATGGTCGCCATCGGCACCTACGCGCTGCTGCTGGCGTGGAACGAGTATCTCTACGCGTTCCTGCTGCTGTCCAAGGACACGACCATCACGCTGCCGGTGGCGCTCGGCAACTTCCTCTCGGCCGATGATTCGCCCTGGGAGCTGTTGATGACCACGGGGCTGATCTATTCGTTCCCCCCGGCCGCCATCTACTACGTCTTCAAGCGCTACATGGTCTCGGGCCTGACCGCCGGCGCGGTGAAGAGCTGAAAAGAAAAACCCCGGCCTTTCGGGCCGGGGCTTTCTTCATCCGAAGACGGACACGACGTTCAGTGCTGCACGGCCCCGCTCGGCGTCTTCGCCGGCGCAGTCGCGTGCGCGGCGATGGCGTACATCGCCTGGCCGGGCTGGCGCAGATGGCAGGCGACGAAATGGCCGGGGGCCACTTCCTTCATCGGCGGCTCCACCACCTTGCAGTGGTCCATGACGTAGGGGCAGCGGGTGTGGAAGCGGCAGCCGGGCGGCGGGCGGATCGGGCTCGGCACGTCGCCGGTGAGGATGATGCGCTTGCGCTTCATCTTCGGCGACGGGATCGGCACGGCCGAGAGCAGCGCCTCGGTGTAGGGGTGCTGCGGCGAGGTGAAGAGCGAGCGCTTGTCGGTCATCTCGACGATCTTGCCGAGATACATGACCGCGACGCGGTGGCTGATGTGCTCGACGACCGCGAGGTCGTGGGCGATGAACAGGTAGGAGAGATTGAACTCCTGCTGCAGGTCCATCATCAGGTTGATCACCTGCGCCTGCACCGAGACGTCGAGCGCCGAAACGGGCTCGTCGCCGATGATCAGGCTGGGATTGACCGCGAGCGCGCGCGCGATGCCGAGCCGCTGACGCTGGCCGCCCGAGAATTCGTGCGGATATTTCAGCATGTGCTCGGCGCGCAACCCGACGCGGGCGAAGAGCTGGCGGGTCTTCTCTTCCTTCTCTTTGCCGAAGGCGAGGCCGTAGTTGTACATCGGCTCGCCGACGATGTCGCCGGCGCTCATCCGCGGATTGAGCGAGGAATAGGGATCCTGGAAGATCACCTGCATCTCGCGGCGATGCGGCCGCATCTCGATCTGGTTGAGGTTCGAGATCTTCTTGCCGTCGAGATGGACCTCGCCGCCGGTCGGCTCGATCAGCTTGAGGATGGTCTTGCCGACCGTCGACTTGCCGCAGCCGGACTCGCCGACCAGGCCCAGCGTCTCGCCATGGCCGATGGTGAAGCTGACGCCGTCGACGGCGTACACGTAGCCCTGGACCCGGGACAGGATCCCCTTCCGGATCGGGAAGTGCTTCTTGAGGTCATGGACCTCGAGAAGGTTGCCCGTCTTCTTGCGGGAGGAGGCCTCAGCCATGATACGCCTCCGCCACCTTGTCGGAATTGAAGCACGCGGCATAGTGACCGCCGGCCTTCATCTCGAAGGGCGGAATCTCGACCCGGCAGCGCTCGCTGGCGAAGACGCAGCGTGGCGCGAAGGCGCAGCCCGGCGGCATGTTCTTCAGCGACGGCACCATGCCCGGGATCTCGGTCAGGCGCGTCTGCTCCTCGACCGCGGCGCGGTCGAGCCTCGGCACCGACTTCATCAGCCCGACCGTATAGGGGTGCAGCGGCCGCTCGAACAACTCGTCGGCCGTCGCTTCCTCGACCTTCTTGCCGGCATACATGACGACCACGCGCTGGCAGGTTTCGGCGACGACGCCGAGATCATGGGTGATCAGCACGATCGCGGTGCCGGTCTTTTCCTTGAGCTCGAGCATCAGATGGATGATCTGCGCCTGGATGGTGACGTCGAGGGCGGTCGTCGGCTCATCGGCGAGCAGGACCTTCGGATTGCAGGACAGCGCCATCGCGATCATCACGCGCTGGCGCATGCCGCCCGACATCTGGAACGGATACTCGTGCACCCGCCGCTCGGCCTCGGGGATGCGGACGAGCTTCAGCATCTCGATCGACTTGTCCCAGGCGTCCTTCTTGCTGAGCCCCTGGTGCAGCATGATCGTCTCTGCGATCTGCCGGCCGAGGGTCAGCACCGGGTTCAGCGACGTCATCGGCTCCTGGAAGATCATCGAGATGTCGTTGCCGCGGATCGAGCGCATCTCCTCGTCGGAGAGCTCGAGCAGGTTCCGACCGGACATCTTGATCTGACCCTGGACGATGCGCCCGGGCTTGGCGATGAGGCGAAGGACCGACAGCGCGGTCACTGACTTGCCGCAGCCGGACTCGCCCACCACGCCGAGGGTCTCGCCCTTGAGCACGTGATAGGAGACGCCATCGACGGCGCGAACGACGCCGTCGCGCGTGAAGAAGTGCGTCTTCAGATCCTCGATCTCGAGAACCTTTTCTGCCTGCCCCGAACCGGGATCGGGCCGGGCCATGGTCTGAGTTGCCTGCACCTTCGATTTCCTTGTGCGGTCGGTTACATGCGACGGGCGAGACGCGGGTCGAGCGCGTCGCGCAGCCCGTCGCCGAGGAGATTGATCGCGAGAACGGTCACCGAAAGAAACAGGCCGGGGAACAGGATGATCCAGAAGGCGATCTGGAAGAAGGTCCGGCCCTCCGCCATGATGTTGCCCCAGCTCGGGATGTTCGGCGGGGTCCCGGCGCCGAGGAAGGACAAGCCGGCCTCGATCAGCACGGCCGCGGCGCAGATGTAGGTGGCCTGCACGATCAACGGCGCCATGATGTTGGGCAGGATGTGCTTGATCAGGATGCGGTGGAACTTGGTTCCGATCGACTGCGCCGCCTCGATGTAGGGCTGTTCGCGAATCTGCAGCACGACGCCGCGTACCAGGCGGACGACGCGCGGAACCTCGGGGATGGTGATGGCAATGATGACGTTCTCGACCGAGGCCTTGGTGAGCGCCATCATCGCGATCGCGAGCAAGATGCCCGGGATCGCCATCAGGCCGTCCATGATCCGCATCACGATGGCATCCACCATGCGGACGTAGCCCGACAGCATGCCGATGACGAGGCCGACCATGGTCGAGAGCACGGAGACGGAGATGCCGACGATCAGCGAGATGCGGGTGCCGTAGATCGTCCGCGTGTAGACGTCGCGGCCGAACATGTCGGTGCCGAACCAGTAGGTCTCGGACGGCGGCCTGAGGCGCCGCGCCGGCGCCAGCGCCAGGGGATCGCCCGGCGCGAAGAAGGGCGCGAAGATGGCGATGAACACCATCGAGAACAACAGCGCCGAACCGAACACGACCGTCTTGTTGCGGCGGCAGAACTCATAGAGCTGCTGGCCGAGCGGCTTCGGCGGTTCGATGATGTCGATGACGGCGGGGGTGGTCGCGGTCATGGGTCGGTGACTCCTTGCCTTCGCGGCCGTCAGTAGCGGATTCGCGGATCGAGGAACGTGTAGATGATGTCGACGGCGAGGTTCACCAGCACGTAGGCGCCGCTGAACACCAGGATCACGCCTTGGATGATCGGATAGTCGCGCCGGAGGATCGCGTCGACGGTGAGACGTCCGAGTCCCGGAATGGCGAAGACGCTCTCGGTGATGATGGCGCCGCCGATCAGGAGCGCGAAGCTGACGCCGATGATGGTGACGATCGGCACCGCGGCGTTCTTCAGCGCGTGCCCGATCAGCACCTTGTTGGTGGCGAGCCCCTTGGCATGCGCGGTGCGGATGTAGTCCTCGGCCAGCACCTCGAGCACCGAGGTGCGGGTCATGCGCGCGATCAGCGCCGCCTGCACCATGCCGAGCGTGAGCAACGGCAGGACGATGTTGTTGAGGAACGGACCGAAGCCTTTGCTGATCGAGGTGTAGCCCTGGACCGGCAGCACCTCGAGCTTGATGGCGAAGGCGTAGATCAGGAGGTAGCCCAGCACGAAGGACGGGAAGGAGAAGCCCAGCACCGCGAACAGCATGACGCCGCGATCGATGAAGGTGCCGGCCTTCCAGGCCGCGATCACGCCCATCGGCACCGCGGCACAGATGGCGATCACCAGCGTCGTGGTGGTGAGCATCAGCGTCGGCTCGAGGCGCTGGAGCATCAGCTTGGAGACCGGCAGGTTCGAGAAGATCGAAACCCCGAGGTCGCCGCGCATCAGGTTGAAGACCCACTTGCCGAACTGGACGAGGAAGGGCTCGTTGAGGCCGAGCCGCTCGCGGATGCGGGCGATGTCGTCAGCCGTCGCGAGATCGCCGGCGATGATCGCCGCCGGATCGCCGGGGCTGAGGAACAGCAGCGAGAAGACGAAGACCGCCACCACCGCCATGACCGGTATGGTCGCGAGGATTCGTCTGATCAAGTAGGCATACATCAATCACCCCCGCCCGAGCGGTCGAAGAAGAAAACGACTAGACCTTGGCGCATCCGGCGCCAGCGGCGACTCCCACAAACGGCAACGCGCGCCTGACCCCGTTTTGACGGAGACGGTGCCGCGCGTGCCTCCCTCGACCTTAGTTGGGCTTGCCAACCCCGAGAGAGCCCCCCGAAGCCGGCGCCGTCCGCAGTGTCACCCATGGCCTGTCGCTCCGTCAACATTCCCTTGGGGGGCGGGCCGTAACGCCTGAATTTTCGCGGTTTCGCGCTGTTTCACGTTGAGAAACACGTTAACGCCTAATTTACCGGCACCCTGCATCTTCCCCGGCCAAAGCATGACCCATACGGGTCGCCCATGACGTCAGCAGGAGATCGTGTCTTGAAGTGGCTCGCCAACATCAAAATCACCGCCAAGATCCACGTGGTCGTGGGCCTTCTCGCTCTGGTTGCGGTCATCGTCGCCGCCCAAAGCCTCATGGCGCTTCGCACTTATGACGAGCAGGTCGAGCTGATTCAGCGCGCCTCCAAGCGCGCGGTGGTCGGCGAGCGCGTCAACGGGCTCGTGCTGGCGACCGTCATGGATTCGCGCGGCGTCTACATGGCCGTCGACAAGGCCGAAGCCGAGAAGTTCGCCAATCCCCTGATCGGGACGCTGAAGCAGCTCGACGCGCGGCTCGCCGAATGGCGGGCGCTGGTCGAGCCGAAGGACATGGCCGGCTTCCAGGCGATCGAGGCGGCTGCACGCGATTTCATCAAGTTCCGCACCGAGCTCGCCCGCCTCGGCGTCGAGGTTTCCGGAGCCAAGGCCCGCGAGTTCGGCGACAACGACGCCAACCGCTCGAATCGCCAGGCGCTGAATAAGGCCGTCCAGACCCTCGCCGACTCCAACAACACCTCGATCGACCGCATGGCGGTCGCGCTCGCCGACTACCAGCGCTCGACCGTGATCCGCATGCTCGCCGTCGCCGGCATCGGCATCCTGATCGGCGCCGGGCTCGCCAGCGTCATCGCCATCGGCTTCGTCGCGCGCCCGATCGGCCGCATCACCCAGACGATGAAGGGCCTCGCCGCCGGCGACACCACCGTCGCCATTCCCTCCGCCGACCGGCGGGACGAGATCGGCGACATCGCCCGCGCCGTGGTCGTCTTCCGCGACAACGCGATCCGCGCCACCGAGGCCGAAGCCGCCAAGCACGCCGACGAGGCCGCGCGCGAGCGCCGCCGCCAGGCGATGGAGACGCTCACCCGCTCCTTCGGCGAGACCATGGACGGCGTCGTCCGCTCGCTCACCGGCACGGCGACCGGAATGCTGGGCTCGGCGTCCACGATGAGCCAGCTCTCCTCGGCCAGCGAAGAGCGCTCGACCTCGGTTGCGCACGCCTCCAATGCCACGTCCTCCAACGTGCAGATGGTCGCGGCGGCAGCCGAGGAGCTGTCGTCCTCGATCGGCGAGATCGGGCGGCAGGTTGCCGAATCGGCCCGTGTTGCCCAGCGCGCGGTCGACGAGGCCAACCGCACCGACCGCTCCGTGCAGTCGC
Organism: Alphaproteobacteria bacterium; assembly: GCA_964201945.1. GTDB lineage: Bacteria > Pseudomonadota > Alphaproteobacteria > SHVZ01 > SHVZ01 > SHVZ01. The sequence goes on along the minus strand of CAXNIC010000200.1, from coordinate 1,534 downwards.
TCGCCGACGGCGCCCAGAAGATCGGCGAGGTGGTGAAGCTGATCAACGACATCGCGAGCCAGACCAACCTGCTGGCCCTCAATGCGACCATCGAGGCCGCCCGCGCCGGCGAGGCCGGCAAGGGCTTCGCCGTGGTGGCCTCCGAAGTGAAGAGCCTCGCCAACCAGACGGCGAAGGCGACCGACGAGATCGCCGGCCAGATCCAGGCCATCCAGGGCGCCACGGTCGGCGCCGTCGAGGCGATCCGCGGCATCACCCGCACCATCGGCGAGATGAACGCGATCGCCAGCGGCATCGCCTCTGCTGTCGAGCAGCAGGACGCGGCCGCCAAGGAGATCGCCCAGAACGTGCAGATGGCCGCCGCCGGCACCGACGACGTCTCCGCCAACATCGCCGGCGTGCGCGAATCCGTGACCCAGACCGGCGAGGCGGCACGGACGGTTCAGACCGCCGCCGACGACCTCGCCCGCCAGTCGACGACCCTGGAGCGCCAGGTCGGCGAGTTCCTGGTCAAGGTCAAGGCCGCCTGAGGCGCGACGACCGATCGATCCGAAGGGGCGCGGAGGTTTCCGCGCCCCTTCGTCTTTTCTCAGGGCATCAGGATACCGCCATTGACCTCGATGACCTGGCCGGTGACGAAGCTCGATAGCGTGTCCGAGGCGAGATAGATGTAGGTGCCGGCGCATTCCTCAGCCGTGCCGTCGCGCTTCATCGGCGTCACATCCACCATCGCCTTATAGGCCTCTGGCTTGGTCAGCCGGTCATGCAGCGGCGTGCGGATGATGCCGGGCGCCACCGCGTTGACGCGGATGCCGGTCGGCGCCATTTCCTTGGCGAGGCCGCGGGTGTAGCTGGAGACGAAACCCTTGGCGCCGGCATAGAGGATGGAGCCGACGCCGCCGCCGTTGCGGGCGGCGACCGAGGTCGTCGAGATGATGTTGCCGGTCGCCTTGCCGCCGGAGCCGGCGGCGAGGAAGGCGCGCACCGCCGCCCGGCTGCAGGCGAAGACCGAGCGCGCGTTCAGATCCACGATCTCGTCGTAGAGCTCGTCGGTCGCGTCCTCGGCCGGCACGCGCGCCACCACCGATCCGGCGTTGTTGACCAGCACGTCGAGCCGGCCGAAGGCCTTCACCGTCGCCTCGACCAGGCCGGTGCAGGCCGCGCTCTTGCGGACGTCGCCGGAGAGCAGGATCGCCTTGGCGCCGGCGGCCTCGACCTCGGCCAGGACCTTCTCGGCCGGCTCCCTGCTGGCGTTGTAGTGGACGGCGACCTTCATCCCGGCGCGGGCGAAGGCGACGGCGACCGCGGCTCCGATACCGGTCGACGATCCGGTGACGAGTGCTGACTTCCCTTCGAGATCGGCGATGCGCATGATTTCTCCTGGTTCGGGCAGGCTTCATTTCCTAAGGGAAACCTCGTAGCGTGTCGCCGCAATCTTTCCCCGACCAGAACGCGAGCCCATCATGAAGATCGAAGAGCGCCTGAAAGAGCTCGGCATCACCCTGCCGGATCCCGGCCCGCCCATGGGCAGCTA
>CAXNIC010000199.1:0-9117 GCA_964201945.1 Alphaproteobacteria bacterium | reverse complement strand
CCCATGTTGGCGGGCGTCAGGAAGGTCTTCATGAACGACTTGGCGTTGTCGATATTCTTCGACTGCTTGAAGATCAGGATCTGCTTGACCGAGATCATCGTCGGCGTCGGCTTGCCGTCGGGCCCGTTCGGCCACGGCACGGTGCGCATGTTCTTGTAGTAGTTGTCGGGATTGGACGCGAGCTGCGACATCGGGATCGACAGCGTCGGGTTCATCGCCACCATGTTCTTCTTGTTCAGGAACGAGACGTTGTCGTCGACGCCGTTCCAGTTGACCGCGTCGGGCGGCGCGCACTGGCCCTTGATCGGCTTGACGTAGCTGTCGATCGCCTGGATCACGCGCTTCCTGATCTCGGGCTCGCCGATGCGGAGCTTGCCGTCCGGTGCCACCACCTCGGCGCCATAGGCGTTGAGGAAGATGTGGACGTTGAAGAACGGATCGTTGGACGAGGTCGATGAACCCTGGCCGAGGCCGTAGATGCGGTTGCCCTTGGCGCGCAGCGCCGGCTGCACCTTGGAGCACCAGAAGTCGAAGAAGGGCTCCCAGGAATTGGGGATGTCGGAGGCCTTGAAGCCGGCCTGCTCGAGCAGGTCGTTCCAGTAGTGGATGTGCGGCGACATCTGGAAGAACGGTAGCGCGTAGTAGGACTTCTTGCCGGTCTTGCCGTTGAGGAAGCTGACGGAGTCCAGCACGCCCGGCTGGATCTGGTCCTTGATTGGCTCGATGACGTCGGAGACGTCGGCCATCAGGTCGTCATAGGCCCAGGTCGGCGTATAGGCGAGATCGTAGGAGAAATCGTAGGTGATGTCGGGCGGAAGCCCGGCCTTCAGCGCCGGGATGGTCTTCGCCTCGGTGTCGCCGGTGGCGTAGTAGCTGACGTCGGCGCTCTTGCCGGTCTGCTTTTCCCACAGCGCCACCACCGCCTTGAACGCATCGTCCTCGGCCTGGGTGACGCCCTTGGTCCACCAGATCACGAGATCGGCGGCTTGCGCCGTCGTGGCTAGGCCGACGCCGAGGACGGCGGCGGCGAGAAGGGTACGAACGGCGCGCATCGTCTTTTCCCCCGAGATGAATTTCGGAAGCGAAAGACTGTCATGTGCTCATGGGGTCGGTCAAACCCCGGTCCCGCCAGGTGAAATCCGGGAACCGCCGGGTGTAGTCAGACGTAGCCGGGCATGCGCCAGTCGACCATATGGTCGACGACTTCGCGACCGCCGGCCTTGGATTCGGCGGCAAGCAGGATGGCCCGGCGCTGCTCCGGCGACTCGACGTGACCCCAGATGTGGACGGCGTCGTCGACGATGACGTTGGCATGCGCGGTGACGGCGAAGGGCAGCCGGCGGAGTTCCGCCATCACACCCAGGCGCACGACCTCGCCGTCGGGACTGCGGAGCCGGGCCCAGTCAGGGCCGGCGACGATCAGGGCGCGGACGATGTCGGCGCGGCTGACGATGCCGACCAGCTTGCCGTTGCGGACCACCGGCACGCGCTTGATCCGCTTGGATTCGAGAAGCTGCGCGACCTCCGTGAGGCCGGTCGATTCCTCGACCACGATGGCCGGGTGGCTCATCACGTCGCGGGCGGTCCGGCCATGGGTCTTGACGTAGTCGCTGGCCAGTGTGCGGTCGCTCGAGACCATGTCCAGCCACCAGGACCGGCGGTCGGTGCCGAGTTCGGCCCGGCGGACGAGGTCGCCCTCGCTGACGACGCCGAGCACGCGGTCTTCCTCGTCGACCACGGGGACGCCGCTGATGCGCCGATCGAGCATCTCTCGGGCGATTTCCTGGATCGGCGCTTCGGGCGCGGCGACACAGATATTCGTCGTCATGACGTCTGCAGCGCGCATGGCGGACCTCCAGTTGACGAAAAGAGAACGCCGGTGCCGCCCCGGTAGTTGCGCCGGGGCCTTCAGATGTAGGCGGGCACCCGCCATTCGATCATGTTGTCGACCACCAGCCCGACCCCGCGCACATTCTCGGCCGCGACCCGGATGGCGTCGCGTTGCTGCGGCGTCTCGACATGGCCCCAGATATGAACTTCGCCGTGGTCGACGACGACGTTGATGAAGGCGGCGCTGGCGAAGGGCATCTTCTGTATCTCCGCCAGGATGGTTGTCCGGATCTTCTCGTCGTCGACCGTGCGCGGCCGGCCCCAGCTCTTCGACGCGACGATCAGGCCGCGGACGATGTCGGCGCGGCTGACCACGCCGACCAGCTTGCCGTCGCGGACCACCGGCACCCGCTTGATGCGCTTCAATTCGAGCAGACGGGCGACCTCGGTGAGGTCGGTGGATTCCTCGACCACGACCGCTGGCCGCGTCATCACGTCCTTGGCGGTGCGGCCGTGGGTCTTCACGTAGTCCTGGGCGAGGGCGGCATTGCTGGAGAAGAGGTCGAGCCACCAGGACCGCCGGGGAGAGGTGCCGAGCTCGACCCGGCGCATCAGATCGCCCTCGCTGACGATGCCGACGACCCGGTTCTGGTCGTCGACGATCGGAAGCGCGCTGATGTTCCGGTCGCAGAGCTGGCGCGCGATCTCGTTGACCGGGGTATCCGGGTTCGCAACGCACAGATTGATGCTCATCACGTCTGACGCGCGCATGGGAGGCCTCCTCGGTTGACGCGCGAAGTATGTTCGCCGGGACCGCCGACGGCCTTGATCTGCGTCAAAGTCCCGCATTTGACCCAGATCAAGGACGAACCAGCCCGTCCCGCCGATGATGGCCGTGCGGCCTTGCGACGGGCGTCAATCCTCCACCCAAGGGCTCCCGGGTCAGCCTGGCCGAATTGTCGCGGATCGGGACAGGCATCCCGCGATCTGCGGCAGTCGGGCGCGGCCGCCTCTGCCAGTGGGTGCCGCGCCCCCTTGCCGCCAGCGACATTGTCCTGGCGCGGGGCCTATGGCGGCAGCGTATGATGCGCGCCGCTCGAAGCTGTTTCCGAACATCGACACTGGGGGATGCCATGGCGCTTTTCGATCTCACGGGCCGGGTCGCCATCGTGACCGGCGGCAATGGCGGCATCGGCCTCGGCATGGCCCGGGGCTTCGCCGAGGCCGGGGCGGCCGTGGTCGTCGTCGGCCGCAACGAGAAGAAGAACAAGGACGCGGTGAAGGAGCTGAAGGCGCTGGGCGCCAAGGTGTCCTCACAGGTGGTCGACGTCACCAAGGAAGCCGCCTGCAAGAAGATGGCGAAGGATGCGCTGAAGGCGCATGGCCGCATCGACATCCTGGTCAACAATGCCGGCACGAATATCCGCAAGCAGCCGGAGGAATACACCGACGAGGAGTGGCATTTCCTCATCGACACCAACCTCACCAGCGCCTTCCACTGCTCGCGCGCGGTCTATCCGATGATGAAGAAGGCCGGCGGCGGCAAGATCATCAACATCGGCTCGATGATGTCGATCTTCGGCGCCTCTTTCACCGCGCCCTATGCCGCGACCAAGGGCGGCATGGTGCAGATGACCCGCGCCTTCGCCTGCGCCTGGGCCAAGGACAACATCCAGGTGAACTCGGTTCTTCCCGGCTGGATCGATACCGATCTGACCCGGAAGGGGCGCCAGCAGATCCCCGGCCTGCACGAGCGCGTGGTCGCACGCACGCCGGCCGGCCGTTGGGGCACGCCCGACGACCACATGGGCATCGCCGTGTTCCTGGGTGGCCCGGGTTCGGACTTCGTCACCGGCACCGCGATCCCGATCGATGGCGGTTATTCGGTCCAGGGCTGATGGCGGAGCTCACGACCCTCAGGGCGAATGGAGCCAGCGCGGTCGTCGCCGGGGAGGGGGCGGAGCTCCGGTCGTGGCGGCCGGCGGGCGGTCCGGAGCTGCTCTGGCACGGCGATCCCGCGCATTGGCCGTTCTGGGCGCCGATCCTGTTTCCCATCGTGGGCACGCTGAAGGACGACCGCTATCGCTGGCAGGGGCGGACCTACGACATGTTCCGCCACGGCTTCACCCGCTTCCTGCCGTTCGGACGAGTGACCACCAACGAGCACCAGGTCACCTACGCCCTGGTCGACGACGCGCAGACGCGGGCGGCCTACCCGTTCCCGTTCAGGCTCAGTATCGACTACGAGATCGCGGCCACCACGCTCGATGTCGGCTTCGCCGTCGAGAACCGCGGCGCGGCGCCGATGCCCTATGCCGTCGGCTTCCACCCGGCCTTCAACTGGCCCTTCGCCGGCGGAGCGAAGGAGGACTACCGGGTGGATTTCGAGGCGGAGGAGGCGGCGACCGTGCCGGAGGTGACCGCCTACGGCCTGGTCCGCCGCAGCCAGCGGCCGTCGCCGCTCGTGGGGCGGCGACTCGATCTCAGGCCGGACCTCTTCGTCGACGGCGCCTTCGTCTTCCCCGATGCGAAGAGCCGCGAGATGGCCTTCACCGCCAAGGACGGCTCGGCCATGGTCATGACGGCGGAAGGATTCCCCCATCTCGTCGTCTGGACCAAGCCGACGGCGCCCTACATCTCGCTCGAGACCTGGACCTCGCATTCGGACTACGAAGACTCGGACGGGGATTTCGCGACCAAACCGGGCATGCGCATGCTTCCGCCCGGCGAAACGGCGCAGCATTCTGTAAGGCTGGCTTGGCGCGCGTCTGCCGGCTGATGTAGGCTTTTCCCACACCCCACCTCGCGGACGGATTCCCATGATCGATCATCGTTGGCGGCGCGTGCTCATCACGGGCGCCGCCGGGCGTATCGGCTCGGCACTGCGCGCCGGCCTCGTCACCCGCCACGACGGGTTCCGCTTGCTCGACCGCAAGCCCGCCGCCGATCCGAGGACGGACGAGGAGGTGATGGTCGGCGACATTACCGACAAGGGCGTCTGCGCGGACGCCGTCGCCGGCGTCGACGCTATGATCCATCTCGCCGGCGCCCCCGACGCGCTGAACTTCGACCAGATGTTCGAGGTCAATGCGCTCGGCCTCTACAACATCTTCGAGGCGGCGCGGAAGGCCGGCGTCAGGCGCATCGTCTTCGCCTCGACCAACCACACCTACGGCATGTACCCGGTCGAGCACGGCATGACCGAGCACGACCAGGAGCGCCCGGACAGCTTCTACGGCGTCACCAAGGTCTTCGCCGAGGTGATGCTGCGCTACTACTTCGACAAGCACGGGATCGAGTCCGTCAGCGTGCGCATCGGCAGCTTCGAGAAGCGGCCGAGCCAGCAGCGCCATCTCTCGACCTGGTTCAGCCACGGCGACTCGGTCGAGCTGTTCGATCGCGCCTTGAAGCAGCCGAGTGTCGGCGCCGCGATCGTCTTCGGCTTCTCCAACAACAAGCGGCTCAAGATCAAGCATCCGAATTGGGAAGCGATCGGCTACAAGCCGACCGACGATGCCGAGACCTGGCACGAGCAGCTCAAGAGCGAGGGCGTCGACGTCGACGGCCCGCTCGAATGGAAGCTGCATGGCGGCATGTACGAGCCGAAGGAGTACTGACCGGACGTCCGGCCGTGTCGGAGGCCTATGACGTCGTCGTGGTCGGCTCCGGCTCGGCCGGTGCGCCGCTGGCAGCGCGTCTCAGCGAGGACCCGGGCCGCCGCGTCCTCCTGCTGGAGGCAGGACCCGATCTCCGCACCGCCGATGCGCCGCCGGCGATGCAGGCGCCGAACCCGACTGCGTTGATCGTCCATGACAGCTTCGGCCATTTCCAGTGGCCGAAGCTGATGGCGCGCCGCACCTCGGCGCAGGCGCCGCGCAAATACTGGCGCGGTCGCGTGCTGGGCGGCAGCTCGGCGATCAACGGCCAGGTCGCGATCCGCGGCCATCGCGAGGATTTCGATGGCTGGGCGGCCGAAGGCTGCACCGGCTGGAGCTGGGCCGACGTGCTGCCCGCCTTCATCCGGATGGAAACCGACCTCGACCATGGCGAGGCCGCCTATCACGGTCGGAGCGGGCCGACGCCGGTACGCCGGAGCCCGATCCACGACTGGGGCGCCATCGACCGGGCGCTGCTGCTGGCCGGCCTCGACTTAGGCTATCCCTACGCCGACGATCACAACGCGCCGGACGCGACCGGCGTCTCGCGCTACGCCATCAACAACACGCCGGCCGGCATCCGCGTCTCCACCGCCGACGGCTATCTCGAACCGATCCGCGGGCGGGCCAACCTCTCGATCGTCTGCGACGCCCTGGTCGAGCGCGTGCTGGTGGAACCGCGAGGCAATGGCGTGGTCGCGACCGGCGTCGCCGCGCGTCTTCCCGGCGGACGACAGGAGTTCCGCGCCCGCGAGGTCGTGCTCGCTGCCGGGGGCGCGCATTCGCCGGCGATCCTGCTCCGCTCCGGCATCGGGCCGGCCGCGGAACTCCAGGGGCTGGGCATCCCGCCCCGGCTCGACCTGCCCGTCGGCCGCCATCTCCAGGACCACCCGGCGGCGCCGTTCCGGCTACGGCTGAAGCCGGAGGCCCGGGCGCACTCGCTCTACGACCGACACACCAATTGCGTCATCCGCTACACCTCGGGCATGGCCGGCGGCGGCACCAACGACATGAAGCTGATCGCGCTCAACCAGTTCGGCGACAGCCTCGGGCGGCGCCCCGATCTCGACCTGACGCAGAACCAGACCGAGATCGGCGTCATGGGCGTGGTCCAGCATCGCTGCTTCTCACGCGGATCGCTTCGGCTGGTCTCGCCCGACCCGGACGCCGATCCGGAGATCGATCTCAACCTGCTCTCGGACGAGCGCGACATGGCGCGGATGGTGGAGGGGGTGAAGCGGCTGATCCGCCTCGTTCGTCACCCGGAGGCACGGCGCATCTCCGATGAGGTGATGGTCGGGTTCAGCGGGCTTCAGCCCGAGCAGCTCCTCGACGAGGAGACGGCGCGGCGCTGGCTCCTGGCCGAAGTGAATGACGGCCAGCACATCACCTCGACCTGCCGGATGGGGGCGGCCGATGACACGCACGCGGTCGTCGATCCGTCCTGCCGCGTGCGCGGCGCGGAGGGGCTGCGCGTCGCCGATGCCTCGATCATGCCCTGGGTGGTCAGGGCCAACACCCATCTCACCTGCGTCATGATCGGCGAACGGCTCGCCGAGATCATGCGCAAGGAGCGGTGACGCCTCAGCCGGTCGTCGTACGCACCACGACCTCAGCGTTACTCACCGCGGCAGGAACCGCCTGTGTTAGGTTGGTGACCCCCTCCCGTTCCCATCCCGGTAGCCTGCAATGTCAGAATCTCACATCCTCGCGTCCTGGACCGCCAATGCCGCGGCCTGGACCAAAGCCGTCCGCAACCGCGAGATCGAAAGCCGCGTGCGGGCGACCGATGCCGCCGTCGTCGCCGCGGTCATCGACCGCAAGCCGCGCACCGTCCTCGACCTCGGCTGCGGCGAAGGCTGGCTCTCCCATGCGCTTGCCGAGCGGGGCTTCGACGTCCTCGGCGTCGACGCGATCCCCGAACTGATCGAGCAGGCGAAGACCCAGGGCAAGGCCGCTTTCGAGGTCGCCGGCTATGAGCAGATCATCGCGTCAGGGCTCGGCGGCCGGCGCTTCGACGTCGTCGTCTGCAACTTCGCGCTTTTCGGCGAGGACAGCGTGCCTCGGCTCCTGAAGCGCATCCCAGATCTGCTTGCCCCCGGCGGCGCCTTCATCATCCAGACCCTGCATCCGGTGGTCGCCGGCGGCGACGCGCCCTATGTCGACGGTTGGCGGAAGGGGAGCTGGGCTGGCTTCTCCGATGCCTTCACCGATCCGGCACCCTGGTACTTCCGAACCCTCGGCACCTGGATCGCGGCGCTTCGGGTTGCCGGCCTGTCGCTGGCCGCGATGCGCGAGCCGGTCGACCCCAAGACCGGCAAAGCCGCCTCGGTGATCTTCGTTACGGTTGCGTCCTAAGAAGAACCCGCCCCTCCGCGTACGCGGAGAGGGACGGGCAGGTTGGAGGAAATGAAGGATCTGCTCGCCGACGACGCGTTCCGGCGCGTCTGGGGCATCGGCACCTTTGCCGGGCTCATGCGCTGGCTCGACCAGATCGTGGTCGGCATCTTCGTGTTCGAGGTCACCGCCTCGCCGTTCCTGGTCGCGATCATCACGCTGGCACGCCTGATGCCGATGCTGAGCGGCGCCTTCATCGGCGCCTGGGCCCAGCGCTTGCCGCTGAAGCGGGTCCTGATCTTCGGCCTGGTCGTGATCGCCGCTGTCTACGCGACACTGGCCGTGCTCGCCTTCACCGGCCTGATCCAGATCTGGCATGTGGGCGTCGGCGCCATCCTGGTCGGCATCTACTGGGCGTCCGAGATGTCGGTGCGCCGGACGCTGCTGGGCGAGATCGCAGGCTCCGAGCGCCTCGGCAAGGCGATGAGTCTGGATTGGGCGACGATCAACTCGACCCGGCTGGTCGGGCCGCTGGTCGGCGGCGGGCTTTATTCGGCGGTCGGTGTCGGCGGCGCCTATGCCGCCGGTGCCGTCTGCTTCGGCCTCTCGGCGCTGCTGGCGCTCGGCCTCGAGGCCGGCACCACGGCGCGCGGATCGAGCGGGCGCAAGGTGCTGGCCGACATCGTCGACGGCTTCCTGTTCGCCCGCTCGCGCCCGATCGTGATGGGGACGCTGGCGGCGACCGTGGTCATGAACGGCTTCGCCTTTCCGTACTCGAGCATGGTGCCGGTCATCGGCAAGGACGTGCTGAGCGCGTCGCCGGTCGAGGTCGGCCTGCTCAGCTCGGCCGAGGGCATCGGCGCCCTGGCCGGCTCGATCTTCCTCGCCGGCATCGCCCGCCAGGCCTGGTTCGGGCGGGTCTTCGTCATGGGCTCGGCGACGGTCATGAGCTGCGCGCTCCTGTTCGGGCTCTCCACGCACTACGCGCTGTCGATCGCCATCCTGATCGTGCTCGGCCTCGGGTCCTCGGGCTTCGCCACCATGCAGTCGACCTTGATCCTGACTCACGCGCCGCCCGATCAACGCTCCCGCATGATGGGTGTGCTCAGTTCCTCGATCGGGATGGGGCAGATCGGCTTCCTCGCCATCGGCGTGATGGCCGACCACATCGGCGCGCCCTGGGCGGTGGTCGTCAGCATGATCGAAGGGCTGATCTTGCTGGCGCTTTGCGTGAGGGCGTGGCCAGCGCTCTGGCGCGGCGACTGAAGGGGCGCTATAGCCATATCCTCATGAG
>CAXNIC010000198.1:0-9173 GCA_964201945.1 Alphaproteobacteria bacterium | reverse complement strand
CGATCGGCACGGTGATGTCGAGGCTCGCCCGTGGCCGCGAGCGGCTGCGCCAGACCCTGGCCGGGGAATCGACGCCGCCGCTCCGGAGGGTCAAGTGACCGGCCCGCGCCCGACCGAGGCGGAGATCAATGCCTATGTCGACGGCGAGCTAGGCCCGGAGGCCCAGGCGCAGGTCGAGCGTCATCTCGGCGCCGAGGCCGAGGATGCGCGGCGGGTCTCCGAGTACCGGGCGATCGGCGAGGCGCTGCATGCCCTCTACGACCCGGTCATGGACGAGCCGGTGCCGGCGAGACTCCTCGCCGCGACCGAACGGCCGCGCTCGGCTCTGCTCGTCTGGTCGATGCGGATCGCCGCGGTCCTGGCACTGCTGGTGGTCGGCGGGGCCGGCGGCTGGTTTCTCCGGCAGACGACGTCCGTCGCCGACGCAACGGAGATTGCGCTCGCTCGCCATGCGATCGAGGCGCACCGGCTCTACGCGGTCGAGGTCCGTCACCCGGTCGAAGTGGCGGCCGACGAGGAAGCGCACATGACGGCATGGCTGTCCCGCCGCCTCGGCAAGCCGATCAAGCCGCCGGCGCTGGCCGGTGCTGGGTTCAAGCTGGTCGGCGGCCGCCTGCTTCCGGCCGCCGACAAGCCGGCGGCGCAGTTCATGTACGAGAATGCCGGCGGCCAGCGGCTCACCCTCTACTTCGCCGTCGCCGCCAGCAGCGACAATTCGTATCGCTACGTCCAGGACGGCGGCACCCAGGCGCTGTTCTGGTACATCGACGGCTTCGGCTGCGCGCTCACCGGCGAGTTCCAGCGCCAGGACCTGATGGCGGTCGCCCGCGAGATCTATCGCCAGCGCGGCGGCGACGCCGGCGGACAGACCTACACCTGGTGATCGTCCGGGCGGTCGGCGTTCCGCGCTCTCCCGCCACCTCTTCCCCTGAAGCCCGGCCCTTGCCATTGTGAAGGCCCGCCGCCGTCCTTCCGGGAGAGAGATCGTGCTGACCTGCTTCGCTCCGCGTGCCGGAGCCGACACCGTTCCGATCGTTCCCGTCACCAAGGACGGCTTCGCCCGCTGGTCGAAGAGCCTCTCCGCCTCGGCCAGGACCTGGATCGAGCAGAGCGGATTCAAGGGCGATGCCGGCACGCATGCGCTGATCCCCGACGAGAAGGGGCGGATCGCCCGCGTCGCCGTCGGCGTCGAGGCGGCCGATCATATCTTCGCCCTCGGCGGGCTCGCGCAGACGCTGCCGCCGCGGAGCTATTCGCTGGATGCCGATCTCGATGACGCCGCCGCGACCCGCGTCGCGCTCGGCTGGGCGATGGGCGCCTATGCCTTCACCCGCTACAAGAAGGCGAAGCGTGAGGCCGCCAAGCTCGTGTGGCCGGCCGGCGCCGACCGCGCCACCGTCGAGGCCCAGGCCCGCGCCATCTACATGGCCCGCGACCTGATCAACACGCCGGCCGAGGATCTGGGCCCAAGCCACCTCGCCGAGGCGGCGAAGGGGATGGCGCGCCGCCACCGCGCCAAGACCGAGGTCATCGTCGGCGACGCGCTGCTGAAGCGGAACTATCCCTCGATTCACACCGTCGGCCGGGCTGCCGAGAACCAGCCGCGGCTGATCGACATCGTCTGGGGCTCGCCCCGCAATCCCAAGGTGACGCTCGTCGGCAAGGGTGTCTGCTTCGACTCCGGTGGTCTCGACATCAAGCCGTCCGGCTCGATGCTGATGATGAAGAAGGACATGGGCGGCTCGGCCGCGGTCCTGGCGCTCGGCGACATGATCATGTCGGCCGGCCTCAAGGTGCGGCTCCGCGTCATGGTGCCGGCGGTCGAGAACGCCATCTCCGGCAACGCCTTCCGCCCGCTCGACGTCATCCGCACCCGCAAGGGGCTGACCGTCGAGATCGGCAATACGGACGCGGAGGGGCGGATCATCCTCTGCGACGCCCTGGCCGAGGCCGACTCCGAAAACCCGGAGCTGATCGTCGATTTCGCGACGCTGACCGGTGCTGCGCGCGTGGCGCTCGGCCCGCAGCTGCCGGCGATGTTCACCAACGACGACAAGTTCGCGGCCGAATGGGAAAAGGCGGCGACGCGCGCCTCCGATCCGATCTTCCGCATGCCGCTCTGGCAGCCGTATCGGAAGATGCTGGAGTCGAAGGTCGCCGATCTGTCTTCGACCGGGAACTCGCCTTTCGCCGGCTCGATCACTGCGGCGCTGTTCCTTGAGAGCTTCGTCTCGAAGACCACCACCTGGGCGCATGTCGACACCTTCGCCTGGAACGCTACGACCCAGCCCGGCCGGCCGGAAGGTGGCGAGGCACTCGGCGTGCGCGGACTCTTCCAATTGCTGGCCGATCGTTACGGACGCTGAGAGGACACTCGAGACATGAGCACGCTCAAGGGCAAGATCGTCTGGATCAACGGCGCCGGCTCCGGGATCGGCCAGGCCGGCGCTGAGGCACTCGCCGACGCAGGCGCCACGGTGATCCTCTCCGGTCGCCGTGCCGACGTGATCGAAGCGGCGGCCAAGAAGATCAAGGGTGCCGTGTCGCTACCCCTCGATATCACCAAGGAAGCCGATGTCGCGGCAGCCCATGCATCGATCGAAGCCAAGCACGGCGCCGTCGACATCCTGGTGAACTCGGCCGGCGGCAACATCCCGGACCGGACCTTCACCCAGCTGACGCCGGAATCCTGGCGGATGATGGTCGACATGAACCTGAACGGCGCCTTCTTCTCCGCCCGCATCGTGCTGCCCGGCATGCGGAAGAAGAAGAACGGCCTGATCATCAACATCGCCTCGATCGCCGGAAAGCGCGTCTCGCAGGTGAGCGGCATGGCCTACACCGCGGCCAAGCACGCGATGGTCGCCATGTCGGAGGCGATCAACCAGGAGGAATGCGGCAACAACATCCGCGCCTGCGCCATCTGCCCGGGCGAGGTCGCGACCCCGATCATGGACAAGCGGCCGATTCCGCCCAGCCAGGAAGAGCGAGCCCGGATGCTGCAGCCCGAGGATCTGGGGCGCATCATCCGCTTCGTCGCCGAGACGCCGGCCCATGTGGGGATCCACGAGATGCTGGTGGTGCCGACCTGGAATAGGTCGGTGCTCGGCGGCGCCGACCTGAAGGCCAAGCTCTAGGCCTCGAGGGGCCCGAGGGATCCCGAGGCGATGGCGCTCACCGCTCCGCAGGCGTTGAACCTCTGGCGCGCCGCCCTGGTGGACTCGCTCCGCCGCGGCGGCCCCGACCTGACCGCGCGCCAGGTTGCGGTGCTGCTGACCGTCTACCTGACGGCGCCGCCGCACACGGTGCGGGGGCTCGCGGCCGGGCTCAAGGTGTCGAAGGCGGCGATCAGCCGCTCGCTCGACCGCTTGGGCCAGCTCGAACTGGTCCGCCGCAAGGTCGACGAGGCTGATCGGCGCAGCGTCCTGGTGCAGCGCACGGTCAGGGGTTCGGTCTTCCTGACCGACTTCGCCGACCTGGTGATCGCCGCCGAGCGCGAGGCTACGACGGAACCACCCCCGCCAGCGTGAGGGTCTGCTCGGCCGCCCAGAGCAGCACCGAGGCGACCATGGTCAGGCGCGCGAACTTCAGATAGGCGCCGCGCAGAACCTCGCCGAAGATGGCCTGCGCCCCGGGCTCCGGCAGGTCGTGGCGTTTGCCCAGAAGCGCCCAGACCTCGGTCTCGCGATAGCTCCGGTTCAGCGCCTGCACCGCCCTCAGCACCAGGAAGGCCGAGGTCAGCAGGAACAGGATGGCGCCGGCCCGGAGCGCGATGTCCGGCCGGCCGATCAGCCCGATCATCATCGCGACGATGGCCACCAGGCCGTACAGGCAGGCGCGGCCGATCGATACGTGCGCGAGGGCGCGGATCCGCTCGTAACCGTTCATGGATGCCTCCAGACGATGTCCAAACAGGTCGGAAAGCGATTCGATCCGCGGGCGCCGATCAATTGTTTCAGGCAGGTTGTCCGATCGCCCTGCCTCAGGCCAAATGTCGGCATGGCTGCCCGTCCGCCCTTGCCGATACGCCGGCGCCTGCAGATCGCGCTGGCGGTCGGGGCCGTCGCCACGGCGCTGGCCGCATATGGGGCTTTCGCGCCGATCGTCGAGCTGACCGTCGCAGCCGGGGTCGTCGTGATCGCGGCGATGACCTATCTGGCGCTGCTGAGCGGCCACCTCGCCGACGACGTCGAAGCGGCGCGCGGTGCCGTCCTCGCCGCCGGTCCCGACGGCCTGCTGCCGCCCCTGCGCAGCGGCACCCGTCCGCTGGCGGAGGTGAGCGAGCTCCGCGATGCGATCTCCCGTCGACTGTCGGAGGTCGCCTCCGACACCGACAACCGCCAGCTCGCCGCCGTCATTGCCGCCTTGCCCGACGGGGTCGTGGTGGCGACGCCCGAGGGCCTGATCAGCGCTGCGAACCATGGCGGCCGCCAGGCGCTCGGTGCCGGGTCGAGTCTGGTCGGAACCAGCCTCTTCGGCCGCTTGTCGCGTGCCTCCGTGGCCGAGGCGCTGGCCATTGCCGAACGTGCCGGCGGGCCGTCGGCAGCGAATATCGTCACGGTCGACGGCGGCAGCCTGCCGCTCGTCGTCGTCACGCTCGGCGCGGGCGCCGGCATGGTGCTTGTCGTCCGCACCGCCGATCTCGATGCGGCCGGACACCGATCCGAGATCGAGATGGATCTGACCCTGCACGACGTCCCGCCTGCGGTGCCGACACCGATCGAGACGACGGCGCTTCTGGATCTGCCGTGCCTCGTCCTCGACACCGAGACGACCGGCATGGATCCCGAGGTCGACCGCATGGTCGCGATCGGCGCGGTTCGTCTTCACGGCCGCCGGCTTTTCCGCACCCGCACCTTCGACGTCCTGGTGCGTCCGGGCCGCCGCATCCCGGCATCGGCGTCGGCGGTGCATCGCATCACCGACTCGATGGTGGCGAGCGCGCCGGAGGTTGGCGAGGTCTGGCCGGGTCTCGTCGAGGCCCTGCGCGACGTCGCGGTGATCGGGCACCACGTCGATTTCGACCTGGCGATGCTGAGGTCTACGGCGGCCCGGAACGGCCTTCCCTGGCGGGAACCACTCGCTCTCGACACCGCCCGTCTCGCGGCTGCGCTCGATCCATCGGAACTCGACCTCGATCTCGCCGAGATCGCGCGCCGTCACGGTATCATCCCGACCGGACGGCACACCGCGCTCGGCGACAGTCTGGTCACGGCGGAACTCTATCTTCGCCTGGTTCCCCGGCTGCTCGACCGGGGCGTCGTCACGCTCGGCGATGCCATCCGCTTCGGCGCCTCGGCGAAGGCGCTGGTCCGGGCCCAGGCGACGACGGCGTGGGGCCGCCGATGAAGCTTGGCGACGACCCGGCGCTGCGACGCCTCGATGCCTTCCCGTATCAGAAGCGCGTCGGCGACGTGATGAGCCGGCCGCTGGTGACCATCGGCCCGGACCGGTCGCTCGGGGAGGCGGCTACGCTCCTTTCCGATCGCAAGATCAGCGCCCTGGTCGTACTCGACGTCGGCGGGCGGCCGCGCGGCATCCTGACCGAACGGGATCTGACGCGGGTGGTGGGGAAGGGGGGCGCCGGGGCCTTGTCGTGGTCGGTCGGACAGGTGATGTCGTCCCCGGTCGCGACAGTTGACCCCGACGATTTCGTCTATGTCGCGATCGGCCGCCTCGATCGGCTCGGTCTCCGCCATCTGGTCGCGGTCGACGGCGAGGCGCGCGCCGTCGGCATGGTGACCACCCGCGCGCTTCTCCACCAGCGCGCAGGCACCGCTCTCGTCCTCGGCGACGAGATCGAGGCGGCCGTCGAGGCCGAAGGGCTGGCCGCGGCTCGTCGTCGCCTGCCTGAACTCGCTCAGGGATTGCTGGCGGAGGGGCTCTCCGCCTTCGATGTCGCCGCGGTAGTCAGCGCAGTTCTCCGCGATCTCACGCGGAAGGCAACGGAGCTGGCGGTCGTGGCGATGGCAGCCGAGTCCTGGGGATCGGCTCCGGCGCCCTGGGCGATGCTGGTCCTCGGCTCCGGCGGTCGCGGCGAGAGCCTGCTCGGCGCCGACCAGGACAACGCGCTCGTCCATCTCGGCGGCGAGGCCGATGACGGCTGGTTCGCCGAGCTCGGCCGGAGGGTCGCCGACGCGCTCGACCATGCCGGCATCCCCTATTGCCTGGGCGGCGTCATGGCGCGTGAGCCGGCGTGGCGCCACACGCTGGCGGGGTGGGAGGGCGTGGTCCGCCGCTGGGCTCGCGCCGCCTCGCCGAAGGACGTGCTCGCCGCCGACATCTTCTTCGACTTCGCCGGGGTCGCCGGCGACCCCGCCTTGGCCGAACGGCTCCGCTCCCTGGCCTTGGCGGAAGTGGGGACCTCCCCCCTGCTGGTCCAGCATCTGGCCACCGACCTCTCGCGAACCCAGGCGCCGCTCGGGCTGTTCGGCGGCTTTCGCACCGAGTCGGGCCGGGTCGACGTCAAGCTCCCGGGGCTACTGCCCGTCGTTGGCGCCGCCCGCGCGCTGGCCCTGAGACAGGGGATCGCCGCGACCGGCACCCGCGCACGCCTCAGGGCGCTCGTGCAGGCCGGGACCTTGCCCGAAGCCGACCGGGAACTCCTCGAGGAGGCGCAAGGGTTCCTGATGGCGCTCGTCCTGGAGCAGCAGGTACTCGACCTCGGTATGGGACGGCCTCCTGGGAACAAGGTCGAGGTGGGTCGCCTGGACCGGCGCCATCAACGCCGGCTGAAGCAGGTGCTCAAGGAGGTCGAGGGCTTCGCCCAGGCGACCGGACGAGGGCTGGTCTGAAGCAGTTGCGCGGCCGGGCGGACCGGGCTACACCCGGGCCCTTCCCATCCGTCCTAAGACTCCCCGGAGCGCAGCCATGGCCGCCTACCAGTACGTCTACGTCATGAAGGGCCTCTCCAAGATCTATCCCGGCGGGAAAGAGGTCCTGAAGGACATCTGGCTGTCGTTCCTGCCCGGCGCCAAGATCGGCGTGCTGGGCGCCAACGGCGCCGGCAAGTCGACGGTGCTCCGGATCATGGCCGGCCTCGACAAGGAGTATGGCGGCGAGGCCTGGGTCGCCGAGGGCGCCAAGGTGGGCTACCTCGCCCAGGAGCCGCAGCTCGACGACACGAAGACCGTGATGGAGAACGTGGTCGAGGGCCTCGGCGAGGTGAAGGCGCTGCTCGACCGCTTCAACGAGGTCTCCGCCAAGTTCGGCGAGGAGATGGGCGACGACGAGATGAACGCGCTGCTCGCCGAGCAGGCGGAGCTTCAGGAGAAGATCGACGCCACCAACGGCTGGGAGCTGGACCGCACCATCGAGATCGCCATGGACGCGCTGCGCTGCCCGCCCGGCGACGCTCCGGTGAAGACGCTCTCGGGCGGCGAGCGCCGCCGCGTGGCACTCTGCCGTCTCCTGCTGCAGCGCCCCGACCTGCTGCTGCTGGACGAGCCGACCAACCACCTGGACGCGGAGTCGGTGGCCTGGCTGCAGCGCTTCCTCGCCGACTTCCCCGGCACCGTCGTCACCATCACCCACGATCGCTACTTTCTGGACGAGGTCGCCGGGTGGATCCTGGAAATGGATCGCGGCCGCGGCATCCCCTACGAGGGCAACTATTCGGGCTGGCTCGAGCAGAAGAAGAAGCGGCTCGAGCAGGAAGGCAAGCAGGAGCAGGCCCGCGTCCGCACTCTCGATCGCGAGCTGGAATGGGTGCAGCAGGGTGCCCGCGCGCGCCAGGCGAAGTCGAAGGCGCGTCTCGAGGCCTATGAGACGCTGCTCGCCGAGAACCAGCAGAAGGCGCCCGACACCGCCCAGATCGTCATCCCGCCAGGCCCGCGTCTCGGCAGCGTGGTGATCGAGGCCGATCACCTGTCCAAGGGCTATGGCGACCGGCTGCTGTTCGACGATGTGAGCTTCCGCCTGCCGCCGGGCGGCATCGTCGGCGTCATCGGACCGAACGGCGCCGGCAAGACCACGCTGTTCCGCATGCTGACCGACCAGGAGAAGCCGGACACGGGCGCGCTTCGTCTCGGCGAGACCGTGCTCATGAGCTACGTCGATCAGTCGCGTGACTCGCTCGACGGCAGCAAGACCGTCTGGCAGGAGATCTCCGGCGGCGCCGAGGAGATCGATCTGGGCCGCCGCAAGATGCCGAGCCGGGCCTATTGCGGCCTGTTCAACTTCAAGGGCTCCGACCAGCAGAAGAAGGTCGGCATCCTCTCGGGCGGCGAGCGAAACCGCGTGCATCTCGCCAAGATCCTGAAGAAACCCTGCAACCTCTTGCTGCTCGACGAGCCGACCAACGATCTCGACGTCGACACGCTGCGGGCGCTCGAGGAAGGACTGATCGGCTTCGCCGGCTGCGCCGTGGTCATCAGCCACGATCGCTGGTTCCTCGATCGCGTCGCCACGCATATCCTGGCCTTCGAGGGTGACAGCCACGTCGAATGGTTCGAGGGCAATTACCAGGCCTATGAGGCCGACCGGAAGCGGCGTCTCGGCGCCGATGCCGACCAGCCGCATCGCATCAAGTACAAGCCGCTGGTCCGCACCTGAGAGCGGGCGGGCGGGAAGGGGGAGCAGCCATGGTCGACCTCGCCTTCGAACCCGCCCATGTCCTGGCCCGCAAGCTCCGCCGCCGCGAGATCTCGGCGGAGGCGCTGATGCGGCTCTATCTCGATCGGGTCGCGCGCTTCAATCCGAAGCTGAACGCGATCGTCGTCCTCGACGCCGACAAGGCGATGGCGTCTGCCCGCGAGGCCGACCGCGAGCTCGCCCGCGGCGAGGTGAAGGGGCCGCTGCACGGCCTGCCGATGACGGTGAAGGAGTCCTTCGACGTCGCCGGCTGGACCACGACCTGGGGCAACCCGGCGTGGAAGGAGAACGTGGCCGCGGCCGATGCCGCGGTGGTCGAGCGCCTGAAGCGCGCCGGCGCCCTCGTCTTCGGCAAGACCAACGTGCCGCTGCTGCTCGGCGACTTCCAGACCACCAACGAGATCTACGGCCAGACCAACAACCCGTGGAACGTCGAGCGCATCCCCGGCGGCTCTTCCGGCGGGTCCTCGGCGGCGCTGGCGGCGGGCCTGACGGGCCTGGAAGCCGGCAGCGACATCGGCGGCTCGCTGCGCAACCCGGCGCACTACACCGGCACCTACGCCCACAAGCCGAGCTACGGC
>CAXNIC010000197.1:0-9200 GCA_964201945.1 Alphaproteobacteria bacterium | reverse complement strand
GTCTCCGGGAAGCAGAGGATCTGCACGCCGACGGCGCCCGCCTGTTCGATAAAGCGGAAGATGGTCGCGGCATTGTCTTCGAAGCGCGGCGACTGGCGCGTCTGGGCCAGAGCGATCTTGATCATCGGCATGGGGCACCCCCTGGTTCGCGCTGTTGCGCGGTTGCCGGATTCGGCGTGACGCCGGCTCCAGCTGGGTGAGACTATCGGGCCATGCAGAGGATGCCAACGGGCCTGGGCGTTGAGTAACCCATCGCGCCCGCCGATCCTGGCGCCGTTCCAGGTCCGCAGCTTCCGTTTTCAGTGGCCCGCCGATCTCGCGACATCCTGGGCAACCGAGATGGAAGTGATCATCCTCGGCTGGTACGTGGTGGTCGAGACCGAATCCGTGCTGCTGCTGACACTGTTCGGCTCGCTGCAGCTGCTCGGCACCCTCTGCGCACCGATGTTCGGCGTCGTCGGCGACCGGATCGGCCACCGTAACCTTCTCTGCCTCATGCGCGCAGTCTACGGCCTCCTGGCCTTGACCCTGATGACGCTGGCGCTGACCGGCACCCTTCACCCGGTCCATGTGTTCATCATCGGCACGCTGGCCGGCCTCGTCCGCTCCTCCGACCTGGTGATGCGGAACGCGCTGATCGGCGCCACCATCCCGACCGGTCAGCTGGTCGGTGCAATGAGCATCTCGCGCACCACCGCGGACTCGGCCCGAATCGCCGGCGCGCTCGCCGGTGCCGGCTTGGTCGGCCTCCTCGGCATGGGCCTCGCCTATGCCGTGGTCTCCGGCCTCTATGCGGTGAGTCTCCTGCTCACCCTCGGCATCGCCGGCGCCGGTCCCAGCGCCTACACGGTCGGCGACATGTCGGGTCTGCCGAAGCGGTCCTCGCCCTGGCGTGACCTGCAGGAGGGCCTGGCATATGTCTGGAATGCGCCGCACCTTCTGGCCGCGATGTACCTCGCCTTCCTGGTCAATCTCGCCGCATATCCCTTCTCGAACGGGCTGTTGCCGTACATAGCGAAGGAGATTTATGCCGTCGACCAGACAGGGCTCGGCCACCTGACCGCAAGCTTCGCCGTCGGCGCGCTGACGGGGTCGATCGCGCTCACCACGCGCGGCGCCGGCATCCGGCCGGCTCGCATGATGATCATCTTCGCCGCCATCTGGTTCGCCGTCCTGCTGGTGTTCGTGCATGTGGAGCACGAGTCGGGCGGCATCGTGCTCATGGCCTGCGCGGGCCTCGCGCAGAGCCTTAGCCTCGTTCCCTTGTCGGTGATGCTGCTGCGCAGTTCCGATCCCCGGTTCAGGGGCCGGGTGCTGGGCGTCCGGATGCTGGCTGTCTATGGCCTGCCCGTGGGGCTTCTGGCCACCGGTCCGCTGATCGAGCGCATCGGCTTTGCGACCACGGGAACGATCTACGCGACCTTCGGCTTGGCCGCGACTGTGGCGATCGCCCTCTACTGGCGCCGCCACATCTGGTCACCAACCGCGCCGGCGAACATGCCCTAAGCCGGAATGACCCAGCCGTCGCGAATGGCTACCGCTAACCGGTCGCCATGGCCGATACCGGCTGTGTCCTGGACATCCAGGGTTAGCATCGTGCCGGCGGCCATATCCGGACGAACTTCGAGGCGGAAGCCGCCGCCCTGATAGATCGACCGGGCGATGCGGCAGGGAACGCCTTCGCCGCCAGCCGCAACGGCCAGATCGCGCGGCCTGAGGCACAGCTTCATCTGCCGGCTTGCACGCTGACCGGGGGCGCAGCGGACGACGACCTCGATGCCGAAGACCGACACGCGGCACCGCCCGCTCCTCTCCTCGCCCAACACGGCCGCCGGGACCACCATGCCGCGGCCGACGAATCCCGCGACCATCTCGTTCGCCGGCTCGTCATAGAGCCGGGACGGCGGTGCGATCTGCATGAGGACGCCCCGGTCCAGCACCGCGATCCGGTCGGCCAGCGCCATCGCTTCGGCCTGGTCGTGGGTGATGTAGATCATCGTGGTGCCGGTGCGCCGGTGGAAGTCGACGAACTCGGCCTCGACCGAGGCGCGCAGATGCACGTCGAGGTTCGCCAGCGGCTCGTCCAGCAGGACCAGCGACGGCTCCATCACCAGGCAGCGGGCAAGCGCGACGCGCTGGCGCTGGCCGCCGCTGAGCTCGGCCGGACGACGATCGCCAAATTCGGCGAGACCGACCTTGGCCAGCACTTCGGCGACCCGCCGGCGACGTTCCGCCACCGGCATGCCGGCGACGCGGAGCGCATATTCGACATTGCCGTCGACCGTCAGATGCGGCCACAGCGCATAGGACTGGAAGACGATGCCGACACGCCGGTCCTCGGGCGGGACGTGCACGCCGTTACCGGAGACGCGCCGGTCGCCGATGTCGATGGTGCCACCGTTGAGCGTTTCGAACCCTGCGACGAGGCGAAGCAAGGTGGTCTTGCCGCAACCGGAGGGCCCGAGGACTGCCAGCAACTCGCCATCGACGACATCGATGCCGATCTCGTGCAGGACTTCCTGTGTGCCGAAGGACTTGGAAACGCGATCCAGGATCAGTCGCGCCACGGCAGCGCTCCCTTGGGCAAGGCGCGGCCGGCGGCCAGGGTCGCCAGCATCAGCGCCAAGGTCACCACCACCGTCACCAACGCGAGCGCCGAGGCATAAGTGGACTCGCCGCCCTGCTCGAAGCTGAAGACGACCACGCCGAGTGTCTCGGCGCCGGAGGACCACAGCAGCGCCGAGACCGTGAGTTCATTGAAGGCAGTCATGAAGACCAGGAACCCGCCTGCCACGGCCGAGGGTGAGATCACCGGCAGGATGATGGTCCTGAGCCGCATGAAGAATCCCGCGCCTGCCACCTGCGCCGCCTCCTCGAGGCTGCGGTCGAGCTGGCTGTAGCCGCCGACCACGGGCCTGAGGCCCAGCACGAGGAAGCGCGCGACATAGGCGAAGAGGATGATCCAGACGGTGTTGTAGAGGCTGAACCCGAAGACCGGCAGCGGCTTCAGGAAGACGAGGATCGAGGCAATGGCGAGCACAACGCCGGGGACCGCATAGGGTAGCTCGGCGGCAAGGTTTAGCAGGCTGAGCAGGACCGAGCGGCGCCAGACCAGGAAATAGGCCAGCACGACACTAATGGCGATGACGATGACCGCGGCCGCTGCCGCCAGCAGGAAGCTGTTGACCATGGCACGGCGCGAGGCCGCATGGCCGAAGAGCACGAAATTGTAGTTCTCCAGCGTCGCCGACGCGGCGCTGAGCGCCACGCCATAGGCTGGCACCAGCGAAGTCGAGAGCAGCCCGAGGATCGGCAATCCCAACATGCCCACCACGACCAGCCACAGGACCCAGGTGACTGGTCGCTGCCAGGCGCCGAGCGCGAACGGCCGCGTCGCGACCGACATCATCATCGTCCGGCTGTCCCGCCCCCGGGTCATGATCGCCTGAAGGACGATGCCGGAGAGTGCGATCAGGCCGATGACGAGTGCCAGCACGGAAACCTCGCTCAGCGAGGTCGGCCCGAGTCCCGCCAGGCGCTGGTATATCAGCGTCGGCAGCACCAGGTAGTTGGCGGGAATGCCGAGGAAGGCGGGGATGCCAAAATTGCCGACGCAGGAGACGAAGGAGAGCGCGGTCGCCGCGACCAGGTGCGGCCCCATCAATGGCAGGATGATCGTTCGAAGCACCGTCCACGGGCGGCCGCCTGCCGCGCGTGCCGCCTCGACCAGATCGCCGGGGAGACCGCGAAGCCCGGCGCGGAGTGCCAGGAAGACCAGTGGCGCATATTGCAGGCCGAGGATCAGGATGATGCCTTGGCGGGAATAGAGCGGGTTCGGCTGGCCCAGCCTGGGCTCGAACCCCAGCAATCCGAGCAGCGGGCTGCTCGGCGCCATCACCTGGAGCCAGGCCAGCGCCGTCACCTGCGGCGGGATCATCAGCGGCAGCACGAAGCAGAAGATGAAGGCGCTGCGAAGCCTGGCATCGGTCAGCGTGACCGTGAGCGCCACGGCCGAGCCCAGCAGGACCGCCACCACCGTGCCGCCGATCGCGACCTCGAAGCTATGGACCGTCGCAACCCAGGTGGACGAGCGCCCGAGAGCCGCGGTTATGGCATCGAAGGACGCCACGCCCCTCGGCGCCACGCCTTCGGCGAGCAGCCGGCCGAGGGGCAGGATCGAGAGGATCGATAGGAGAAGAGCGAGGCAGGGAAGCAAGGCACGCTCCCCTGCCCGGCTCACCAGCCGGGCAGCAGTCATCGTGCCGAGCTAGATAGCGCAGTCCGGGATCATTCGCCGAACAATTGCGCGAACCGCTTCTTGTCTTCTTCGGTGGTGCCGAGGATACGCGCGACATCCATCGGCATCAGGTTCACTCCGCCCGGCGGCAGCGCCATCTCGCTGGGGACGCTCGAAAGGGCCGGCATGTAGCCCTGCATCGCCGCCACCTTCTGCCCCTTCTCGGAGAGGAGGAAGTCGACGAAGGCGCGGGCGGCGGTCGGATTGGGCGCGGTCTTGAGGATGGCGACCGGCTCGGTCACGGGAACCACGCCCTCCTTCGGGAAGACGAACTCGACCGGCGAGCCCTTGGCCTTGGCGTTCAGCGCCATGAACTCGACGATGATGCCGTAAGGCTTCTCGCCGCTGGCGACCGACTTCAGCACGGCTCCATTGCCGCGCGCGGAGACCATCTGGTTGGCGGCGAGGGACTCGAAGTATTTCCAGCCGAGGCTCGCCTGCTGCGTGACGGCGCCCAGCACGATCACCGCCGCGCCCGAATAGAACGGGCTCGGCATGATGATCTGGCCCTTGAGCTCGGGTCGGGCCAGGTCGGCCCAGGAGGTCGGCCGGAACTTGGCATCCTTGTGATAGACGATGCCGCTGGTGATCAGCTTGGTGCCGAAATAGGTGCGATCGGGGTCATAGGAGCCGGCGGGGAAACCGTCGAGCCTGGCTTCCTTGTAGGCGGCGAGCCGGTTGTCCTTCTTCAGGATCTCCATGCTGACCGCATCGGCGATCAGCAGCACGTCCGGCCGCGGCTGCCCGGCGGAGAACTCCGCCGCGAGCTTGCCTAGGATCTCGGTGGTGCCCGAGCGGAAGATCTCGACCTCCGTCCCCGGCCGTTCGGCCTTGAACGCCGCCACCGTCTCCGCCGCATCCTTGTCCGGCTGGGAGGTGTAGAGGGTCAGCTTGTCGGCCATTGCCGGTGTCGCGAAGAGAGCCGCAACGACGAGCGACGCCGCGGCGCCGAAACGAAAAGCCAATCCGCGCATGCCCGACATTCCTTCTCAAGATGATGCCGCCCGCCTCAATGCGCCGATCCGGCGCCAGCGACGGCTCCTAATAAATGGCCCGCGAAAGGTTACAGTAGCATTTCAACCGATCAACCCGCGACCGCAGCCATCGCAGACGTGACCGTCTTCCAGCCGACGGTTGCCGTTGATTGTGCTAGCCTTTTCCCAATACTCGCCACCTCCCGCGGAGCCCCGACAATGCGATTCCCCGCCGTGATCCTCGTCGCCATCCTGGCGCTGCTTACGGCCGGTACGAACGCCCGTGCCGACGATGCCGATTGGCAGGCGGTTCTCACCCGGGCCAAGGGGCAGACCGTCTACTGGCATGCCTGGGGCGGCTCGCAACAAACCAACGATTTCATCGCCTGGGTCGGAAGCCGTCTCAAGGGCAACTTCGGCGTGAGCGTCGAGCAGGTGAAGCTGCGCGACACCTCCGAGGCGGTCTCGCGCGTGCTGGCGGAGAAGACCGCCGGGCGCACCGAGGGCGGCGCCGTCGATCTGGTCTGGATCAACGGCGAGAACTTCCTCGCCATGCGCCAGAACGGCCTGCTGTTCGGGCCATGGAGCGAGCAGCTCCCCAACTACCGGCTGGTCGACGTCAAGGGCAAGCCGACGACGACCGTCGACTTCACCGTCCCTGTGGACGGCATGGAGTCGCCCTGGGCGATGGCGCAGATCGTCTTCATCCACGACACCCAGCGCCTGAAGTCGCCACCGAAGTCGATCCCCGACATGCTGGCCTGGGCCAAGGCGAATCCCGGACGCCTCACCCATCCGCAGGTCACGAACTTCCTAGGAGCGACCTTCTTCAAGCAGGCGCTCTACGAGCTGGTGCCCGATCCGGCGTTGCTGCAGACGCCGGCAACCGACGAGACGTTCGGGCCGACCACGACGGCGCTCTGGGCCTGGTACGACGCGCTCAAGCCCACCCTCTGGCGCCAAGGCCGGCAGTTCCCGGAGAACGGACCGGTCCAGCAGCAGCTTCTGGCCGACGGCGAAATCGAGATCTCGCTCTCGTTCAATCCGGCGGACGCCTCGAACGCCATCGCCACCGGGGCCCTTCCAGCCACGGTCCGCACCTTCGTCCTCGATCGCGGCACCATCGGCAACACCAGCTTCGTCGCCATCCCCTTCAACGCCGCCCACAAGGACGGCGCCAAGGTGGTCGCCAATTTCCTCTTGTCGCCGGAGGCCCAGGCCCGCGCCCAGGACCCGCGCGTGCTCGGCAGCTTCGCCGTCCTCGATTTCGCCAAGCTCTCGCCAGCGGAGCGGAAACTGTTCACCGATCTGCCGCGCGGCGTCGCCACGCTTGCGAACGAGGAGCTGGGCATCACCCAGCTCGAGCCGCATCCGAGCTGGATGACCCGGGTCGTCTCCGAGTGGCAGCGGCGATACGGCGGATAGAGGCCGCGGCCGCGCGCGCGTGCTCCGTCTGTTTCCCGGGCTGACCGCAGCGCTTCTGCTGCTGCCCCTGGCTGCCGGCCTCCTCGGAACGCTCCTGCCGGCGTTCGGCTTCCTGCCGGCGCTCGGCGGCCACTCTCTGAGCCTAGATCCCTGGCGGGCGCTGTTCGCCGAGCCCGGACTCCTCGGCGCGATCCGCCTTACCGTCGTCACCGGCCTCGCGGCGACCTTCCTCTCGCTCGCCGTCGCCCTGCTCTTCTGCGCGGCGACCTTCGATCGGCCGTGGTTCCGGCGGGTCGAGACCGTGCTCGGGCCGCTGCTGGCCCTCCCCCATTCCGCGCTTGCGATCGGCCTCGCCTTCCTGATCGCGCCCAGCGGCTGGCTCGTCCGGCTCCTCTCGCCCTGGGCGACCGGCTGGGATCGCCCGCCCGACATCGCCACCGTCCAGGACTCGGCCGGCATAGCGCTCGTCCTCGGCCTGATGACCAAGGAGGTGCCCTATCTCCTGCTGATGATCATCGCCGCGCTCGGTCAGGTGCGGCCACGCGCCTCGCTCATCCTTGCCCGCTCCCTCGGCTACGGTCCGGTGACCGCCTGGTACAAGGTGTTGCTGCCGCAGATCTACCCCCAAATCCGGCAGCCGATCTATGCCGTGCTCGCCTTCTCGCTCGCGGTCGTCGACGTCGCGCTGATCTTGGGCCCGGCCAATCCGCCGACCCTGGCACCGCTCCTGGTCCGCTGGTTTACCGACCGCGACCTCGCCCGGATCTTCCCCGCCTCGGCCGGGGCCGTCCTGCAGCTCGGCCTCGTCGTCGCCGCCATCGCGCTCTGGCGCCTCGGCGAGATCGGCCTCGGCTTCGCCGGGCGCCCGTGGCTGTCATCAGGGAGACGCGGTCGCAACGAAACCCTCCTCAGGTCGCTCGGGGCCGGCATGGGCGGGCTGATCGTCGGCCTCGGCCTCTTCGGGCTCCTTACGCTCCTCATCTGGTCGTTCGCCGGCCCCTGGCGTTTCCCCGACGCGCTCCCCGATCGTTTCGACACCCTCGTCTGGCAGCAACGTCCGGCTGCGCTCTTCGGTCCGGCGGCCGTCACCCTATCGGTCGCCGTCGCTTCGGTAGTGATCGCGCTGGCCCTTTCCATCGGTTGCCTGGAGGCCGAGCGCCGGCACGGCCTCAGGCCGGGTCGCAAGACGCTCCTGGTGCTTTATCTGCCGTTGCTGGTGCCGCAGACCGCGTTCCTCTTCGGCGTCCAGGTCCTCCTCATCCGCATCGGAGTCGACGGGACGTGGGGGGCGTTGGCGTGGAGTCATCTCCTGTTCGTCCTGCCCTACATCTTCCTCTCATTGAGCGATCCCTGGCGCGCTTTCGATCCTCGCTACGAGCGTGTCGCCGGCGGTCTCGGCGTCGGTCCCTGGCGCCGGCTGGTCCGGCTCAAGCTGCCGATGCTGCTGAGCCCGATCCTGTTCGCCTCGGCGGTCGGCTTCGCCGTCTCCGTCGCGCAATACCTGCCGACCTTGCTGATCGGCGCCGGCCGCTGGTCGACGCTCACCACCGAGGCGGTGACGCTGGCCGCTGGCGGCGATCGCCGGCTGGTCGCGGCGCTGGCGCTGCTGCAATCGGCGTTGCCGCTGCTGGTCTATGCGACGGCGATCCTGCTGCCGGGCTGGGTCTTCCGCGCGCGCCGTGACATGCAGGCCGCCACGTGAGCCGCGGCCTCGTCCTCTCGGGTCTCAGGATCGCGCTGGGCCCGCGCATTCTCATCGCCGACCTCGACCTCGCGGTCGCGCCGGGAGCCATCGTCACGGTGATGGGACCCAGCGGCTCCGGCAAGTCCAGCCTGCTCGCCGCGATCGGCGGCTGGATCGAGCCGGCCTTCACGGTTTCCGGAGAGATGCGGTTGGACAGCGAACCGCTCGCCGGCGTGCCGCCGGAGCGGCGGCGGATCGGCATCCTGTTCCAGGACCCGCTGCTCTTCCCGCATTTGTCGGTCGGCAGAAACCTCGCATTCGCCTTGCCCGCCTCGATCCGCGGCCCGGAGCGGAGGCGGCGCATCGACGCGGCGCTCGAAGCCGCGGAGTTGCCGGGCTATGCCGACCGCGATCCGGCCACCCTCTCGGGCGGCCAGAAGGCCCGTATAGCGCTGCTTCGCACGCTCCTCTCCGAGCCTCGGGCGCTTCTGCTGGACGAACCCTTCAACCGGCTCGATTCGGATCTCAGGGATCGCATCCGGCAGTTCGTCTTCGCTCATGCGCGACGCGCCGACCTGCCGACCCTGCTCGTCACCCACGACGAAGACGACGTGCCGGAGGCCGGCGCGCTCATCCGCCTGGGATCGTGATGGTCGCCTCCGCCACACTGTGGAACAATCGGCACCCATGATCCGCAACGATCCCGTCGATGTCGTCGTGGTCGGCGCCGGCTTCGGCGGAGCCGCCTTCACCTGGCGCCTGGCGAGCCGCGTCCCGGGCCTCAAGATCGTCTGCCTGGAGCGGGGCGGCTGGATCGATC
>CAXNIC010000196.1:0-9207 GCA_964201945.1 Alphaproteobacteria bacterium | reverse complement strand
CGTCGCCGACCTGTTCAAGGCGGTGCCGGAGCTGGACGCCGAACTGGCCAAGGGACGCTGATCCCGCTCGTCGAACGGCTGTAAGGACGAACTTTCATGATCAAAACCATCGGCGTCATCGGCGCCGGCCAGATGGGCAGCGGCATCGCCCATGTCGCCGCGTTCGCCGGCTACGACGTGCGTCTCTCTGACATCAGCGAGGATGCGCTGAAGCGCGCCGTCGCCAACATCGGCAAGAACCTCGACCGCCAGGTCAGCAAGGGCAAGGCGACCCAGGCCGACAAGGATGCGGCGATGGCCCGCATCTCCACCGTCACCGAGCTCGCCGGCCTCAAAGGCTGCGACATCGTCGTCGAGGCGGCGACCGAGAACGAAGACGTCAAGCGCGGCATCTTCAAGAAGCTGGTGCCGGAGCTGGGGCCTGAGACCATCATCGCCACCAACACCTCCTCGATCTCGATCACGCGCCTTGCCGCCTCGACCGACCGGCCGGCCAAGTTCATCGGCATGCACTTCATGAACCCGGTGCCGGTGATGGCGCTGGTCGAGCTGATCCGCGGCATCGCCACCGACGAAGAGACGTTCAAGTCGGTTAAGGAGCTGGCGATCAAGCTCGGCAAGACGCCGGCGACCGCCGAGGATTTCCCCGCCTTCATCGTCAACCGCATCCTGCTGCCGATGATCAACGAGGCGGTCTACACCCTCTATGAGGGCGTCGGCTCGGTCGAGGCGATCGACGTCGCCATGCGCCTTGGCGCCAACCACCCGATGGGCCCGCTCGAGCTTGCCGACTTCATCGGCCTCGATACCTGCCTCGCGGTCATGCAGGTGCTGCACGAGGGCCTGTCGGACTCGAAGTACCGGCCTTGCCCGCTGCTGGTGAAATACGTCGAGGCCGGCTGGCTCGGCCGCAAGACCAAGCGCGGCTTCTACGACTACTCGGGCGAGAAGCCCGTCCCGACGCGCTAGAGCTAGCCGCCGGTCTTGACCACCGGCGGGTCGGCTTTCTCCGCCATGTAGTGGCGGATCAGCGCCTGGGCCTCGGGCGCATCCCAGGCGGCGTCCCCTTCCAGCCGGCCGACCTCGCGCCCGGCGCGATCGACGATGAGCGTCGTCGGCAGCCCGCGCACGCCGGAGCCGCGGGTGAACTTCATGTCCTGGTCGAGATAGATCGGCAGGTGCTTGAGCGCGGCCTTGGCGTAGAACGGCTCGACCACCCGAAGCCCGGCACGGTCGGAGGCAATCGGCAGGATGGCGAAGCCATCGCCGCCGAGGGCGGCTTCCAGCCGGTCCAGCGACGGCATCTCGGCGACGCAGGGGCTGCACCAGGTCGCCCAATAGTTCACCAGCAGCACCCGGCCGCGGAAATCGGCGAGGGTCGTCGCGGTCCCGTCCTTGGTCTTGAACGGTGCCTCCGGCGCTGGCCGCGGGCTCGGATGCAAGGTAAACTTCTTCATCTGGCCCGCGAGCGGCGGCCGCCCGTCCGCGTGTGCGGTGCCGGCGGCCACGAGCGCGAGGCCTCCCGCCAGCACGGCCCGCCGCGTCACCCCGAAGCGATCATTCCCAGGATTCATGGCCCGCAAGACCTCCAAGACTTCCGCTCGCTCCACGAAGGCATCCGCCAATGCGCTGTGGGGCGGGCGCTTCTCCGGCGGCATGGCCGCCATCATGGAGCAGATCAACGCTTCGATCGATTTCGATCGCCGGCTCTATGCCGAGGACATCCAGGGTTCGATCGCGCACGCCGAGATGCTGGCCGCCCAGAACATTATCTCGAAACCCGATGCGAAGGCGATCGTCAAGGGCCTGAAGCAGGTCGAGGGCGAGATCGAGGCCGGCACCTTCAAGTTCTCGCGCGCGCTTGAAGACATCCACATGAACGTGGAGTCGCGGCTCTCCGAGATCATCGGCCGGCCCGCCGGACGGCTGCACACGGCGCGTTCGCGGAACGACCAGGTCGCCCTCGACGTCCGGCTCTGGGTTCGCCGTGCCATCGATGAAGCCGATGTCGCTCTCGGCGATCTGCAGGCCGCCCTGATCGACAAGGCCGAGGCCCATGCCGGCACCATCATGCCGGGCTTCACCCATCTGCAGTCGGCGCAGCCCACCACCTTCGGTCATCACCTGATGGCCTATGTCGAGATGTTCGGGCGCGACCGCGGCCGCTTCCGCGATGCGCGGAAGCGGCTGAACGAGTGTCCCCTCGGCGCAGCGGCGCTGGCCGGCACCTCGTTTCCGATCGACCGGCACCGGACGGCGAAGGCGCTGGGTTTCGACCGGCCGACGGCGAACTCGCTGGATTCGGTCTCGGCCCGCGACTTCGTCATCGAATATCTGGCCGCGGCTTCGATCTCGGCGATGCATCTCTCGCGCTTTGCCGAGGAGATCGTCATCTGGTGCTCGGCGCAGTTCCGCTTCGTCAAGCTGTCGGATGCCTTCACCACCGGCAGCTCGATCATGCCGCAGAAGCGCAACCCCGACGCCGCCGAGCTGGTGCGCGCCAAGGTCGGGCGCATCGTCGGTGCGATGAACTCGCTTCTCATCGTCATGAAGGGCCTGCCGATGACCTACGGCAAGGACATGCAGGAGGACAAGGAGCCGACCTTCGATGCGGCCGATGCCTTCGCGCTCGCCGTCGCCGCGATGGCCGGCATGGTCCGCGACATGGAACCGAACGCGCCGGTGCTGCGCGCCGCCGCGGCCCAGGGCTATGCGACGGCGACCGATCTCGCCGATTGGTGCGTGCAGAAGCTCGGCATTCCCTTCCGCGAGGCGCATCACATCGCCGGTCGCGCCGTCCGGCTTGCCGAGACGAAGGGCGTGGATCTCGGCGAGCTGTCGCTGGCCGATTTCCAGGGCGTCGAGCCGCGCATCACCCGCGATGTCTTCAAGGTGCTGACGGTCGAGCGGTCGGCGGCGAGCCGCACCAGCTATGGCGGCACCGCGCCGGCGAATGTGCGCAAGCAGGCCAGAGCCGCGCGAAAGGCATGGCTGTGAGAGCGCTGCTGATCCTCATGATGCTGTCGGTGACGCTGGCCGCCTGCGGCAAGAAGCCCGGCACGCTCCGTCCCGACGAAGCCGAGAAGACCGTAACCTATCCCCGGACCTACCCCACAAAATGAGCGACTTCGCCTACAAGAACGGCCGGCTCCACGCCGAGGGCGTCGACCTCGCCCGCATTGCCGAGACCGTCGGCACGCCCGTCTACGTCTATGCCGCCAGCGGCATCGAGCGGAGCTTCCGCGAATATGCGGATGCTCTCGCCGGGACCGACGCGCTGGTCTGCTACGCCATGAAGGCGAACGATAACCAGGCGGTCTTGAGCCTGCTGCAGAAGCTCGGCGCCGGCGCCGACACCGTCTCCGAAGGCGAGATCCGCCGCGCGCTCGCGGCCGGGTTCGATCCGAAGAAGATCGTCTTCTCCGGCATCGGCAAGTCGGCCGACGAGATGGCCTTCGCGCTTTCGGCCGGCATCGGCGAGTTCAACGTCGAGTCCGACCACGAGGTCGATCTTCTGGCCGACGTCGCCCGCCAGATGGGCAAGCGGGCCAAGATCGCCGTCCGCGTCAATCCCGACGTCGATCCGAAGACCCATGCCAAGATCACCACCGGCAAGAAGGGCAACAAGTTCGGCGTCGATCTCGACCAGGCGATGGAGGTCTTCAAGCGCGCGGCCGCGCATGCTTCGCTGGAGCCGGTCGGCGTCGCGAGCCATATCGGCTCGCAGATCATCAACCTCGATCCCTACCGCTCGGCGTTCGCGCGCATGGTCGAGCTGGTCAAGGCGCTCCGCGCCGAAGGCATCCCGATCAGCGTACTCGACGTCGGTGGCGGTCTCGGCGTCGGCTATACCGGCGAGACACCGCCCGCCGTGGCCGACTATGTACAGATCGCCCGCGAAGCGGCGTCCGAGGCCGGCTGCCGGCTGGTGATGGAGCCTGGGCGGCGGCTGGTCGCCGAGGCCGGCGTGCTTCTCACCCGCGTCCTTTTCGTCAAGGAAGGCTCGGCCAAGACCTTCGTGATCGTCGACGGCGCCATGAACGACCTGATTCGCCCGACCCTCTACGAGGCCTATCACCCGATCGTGCCGGTCAACGAGCCCAAGGCGGGGGCGGTCTCGCGACCGGTCGACGTGGTCGGGCCGATCTGCGAGTCCGGCGATTTCTTCGCCAAGGACCGGGTTTTGCCGCCGGTTTCGGCCGGTGACATTCTCGCGATTACGCATGCGGGGGCCTATGGCGCAGTGATGTCGTCAAGCTACAATGCGAGACGACTGGCCCCGGAGGTGCTTGTCCGGGACCAGCAATTCGCGGTGGTGCGGCCGCGACCGAGCTACGAGGATCTGATCGGCCGCGACCGCGTTCCTGATTGGCTCTAGGGCCTAATTTCGGGCTCGGGGGCCGGCCGACCGACGGCGGTTAAGGAGCCCGATGGAAGAACGCAGCCAGCCGAGCCTTCTCGACCCGGGAACCCAGCAGCGGGTTGCCCGCCAGGTGGTGATGGCGCGCGCCGCCCTGTTTTGGGAGCGGCTGTGGCCGGCACTCTGGCTGCCTTCGGCGGTGCTGGGTGCCTTCCTGGCCCTCTCGCTCCTCGACGTCCTGCCGCAGCTTCCGTCCTGGGCTCATGCCGCCGTCCTCGCCATCTTCGCCATCGCCCTGGTGACGGCGATCTGGCGGGCGTTCGCCTCGCTCGACATGCCCGAGGAGGCCGCGGGCCGACGCCGGCTCGAGGTCGCAAGCGAACTCACGCACCGGCCTCTCTCCGGCATCGACGACCAGCTGGCGCTGGGCGCCGGCGATCCCGTCAGCCGGGCGTTGTGGGAAGCGCATCGCCGTCGCCTCGCCGCCCGCCTCGCGCGCCTTCGCGTGGGCTGGCCGGCCGCCGGCTGGGGCCGCACCGATACTCTCGGCGTTCGCGCCGCCATCGGCCTTGCGCTGGTCATCGGCCTCGCCGCCTCATGGGGCGAGGGCTTCGACCGGGTGGCGCGCGCGCTTTCGCCGGATGTGACCTCGATCGCCGCCGGTCCCGGCGTCACGCTGGATCTCTGGGTCAATCCGCCGGCCTATACGGGCAAGGCGCCGATCTTGCTCGATTCGCGCCTGCAGCAGGCCGAAGCGCCGATCGAGATTCCCGTCCGGTCGGTCGTGCTGGCGCAGGTGAACGGGCTCAAGACCTCGCCGAGCCTGATGGTCGACGACCAGGCCACGGGCTTCGAGAGCCTGGGGCCGACCAGCCATCGTGCCAGCACCACGCTCGTCGACGGCACCCGCATCGCCGTCGCCTCCGGGCAGAAGGAACTGGGCGCCTGGCGGATCCAGGTGATCCCCGACCTGCCGCCGGCCGTCTCCTTCCGCCAGCCGCCGACCCAGAGCGACCGCGGCGCGCTGCGCCTCGACTACGCGGCCACCGACGACTACGGCGTCGAATCGGTCGTGGCCCGGATCAAGCGGGCCGAGGAAGGTGTCTCCGAGCTGGATGCCGAGGAGGTGATCGAGCTGGCCATGGCGCTGCCGGGTCTCGGCCTGAAGGAAGCGACCAATGCCAGCTACCACGATCTGACCGCCCATCCCTGGGCCGGGCTTCAGGTCGTGGCGACCCTGATCGCGACCGACGCCATCGGGCAGACGGGAGAGAGCGAACCGCAGCGCCTGGTCCTGCCCGAGCGCAAGTTCCGCCACCCGGTTGCCCGCGCCATCATCGAGGAACGGAAGAAGCTGGTGCAGGCGCCGGTCGCCAACCGCACGGCGGTCATGCGCAGCCTGGCGGAGATCGCGTCGCGTCCGGGCGCCTATGGCGAGGACATCGTGGTCTTCATGGCGCTCAAGTCGGCGATGGGCCGGCTGCGCCACGACGATTCCAAGGAAGGCCTGCAGTCGACGCTTCAGCTGCTCTGGGACACGGCGCTTCGGGTCGAGGACGGCGACGTCTCCATCGCCATGCGCGAGCTGCGCCAGGCGCAGCAGGCGCTCGAGGATGCGCTCGCCCGCAATGTCGAGGACCAGGAACTGCAGCGGCTGATGGACGAGCTGCAGCGGGCCATCGACCGCTATCTCGAGGCGATGGCGCGCCAGATGATGGAGCAGCAGCGGAACGGCGATCAGGCTGAGAGGCAGCAGCTGCCTCCGGGCGCCCAGATGGTCCAGCGCGAGGATCTGCAGCGGATGCTCGACCGCGCGCGCGAGCTCGCCAAGTCCGGCAACCGCGACGCGGCGAAGCAGATGCTCTCCCAGCTCAAGGAGATGCTTGAGAACCTGCGCGGCGCCCAGCTCGGCCGG
The DNA here is from genome assembly GCA_964201945.1 of Alphaproteobacteria bacterium. GTDB lineage: Bacteria > Pseudomonadota > Alphaproteobacteria > SHVZ01 > SHVZ01 > SHVZ01. Next base: position 2,932 of record CAXNIC010000196.1, on the reverse strand, counting down.
CCCAACGACCAGATGCAGCAGCAGATGAAGATGCTGCAGAACCTTCAGGATCTCGCCAAGCGCCAGCGCCAGCTGCTCGACCAGAGCCACCAGCGCCAGCAGGGCCAGGAAGGCCAGGAGGGGCAGCAAGGCCAGCAGGGGCAACAGGGACAGCAAGGTCAGCGCGGTCAGCAGGGCCAGCAAGGTCAACGCGCGCAGCAGGGTCAGCGCGGCCAGCAGCCGGGCCAGGGCCAGCAGGGTCAGCGCGGGCAGGGACAACGGGGCCAGCGCGGCCAGGGGCAGCAAGGACAGCCGGGCGAGGGCGACGAACAGGCCGCGGCCGGTGCCGCCGATACCCAGGACGCGCTCCGCCGGATGCTGGGCGACCTGATGCGCCAGATGGGCGAGGGCGGCGACATTCCGGACGCCTTCGGCCGGGCCGAGCGGTCGATGCGACAGGCGACTGACGCGCTCCGCCGCCAGGGCTGGGGTGACGCGGTCGATCCGCAGAGCGATGCGCTGGAGCAGCTCCAACAGGGCGCGCAGCAGATGGCCGAGGAGATGGCGCGGCGCATGGAGGGCCAGGACCCGGGCGAGGGCGACGGCATGGGCGAGCCGGCACCCGGCCAGCCGCGGCCGCAGGCCGACCGTCAGGGGCGGGATCCCCTGGGCCGGCCGACGCGCAACTCCGGCGGCATGAACCGGGGCCATGTCGAGATCCCGGAAGAGGCCGACATCCAGCGCTCGCGCGAGATCTTCGACGAGTTGCGGCGACGAGCCTCGGAGCCGACCCGTCCGCAGATCGAGCGGGACTACATCGACCGGCTGCTCCGGCGCTTCTAGCGCGCTTGGCGGCTTTGGGGATTTCCGGTATCCCGGGCGGGGTCGCCTCGACACCCTGATGATAGAGACGTGTGCCTCGCATGGCCTTCGTGATCCTCGACCCCGGCCTGCACATGATCGCGGGGCATCATTTCGAGCTGGATACCGCCCTCCTGGAGGCGGCCTCCGCCCTCGGGGTCCCGGGGCACATATTCGGCCACCGCACCGACAATCCCCACCTCAACGACCATCCCTCGATTACGCCGTTCTTCGACGTCATCGGCTGGGCGACGACCCGGGACCCGATGTTGGTCGATCTCGATCGCTTCCAGGTCCAGAACGAGCGGCTCCTCGGCGACCTCAGGCGGGTGTCGGAGGTCATCGACATGGAGGATGCGACGCTCCTGTTCGCGACCGCGAGCCACAATTCCCTGGCGGCCGTCGGCCGCTGGGCCAGGGAATGGACCGTTCGCCCGCACCACCTCTTCGTGCTGCTGCCGGGGCATTTCGAGTTCGCCATCAAGGGCGGTGCCGGCACGCTCGACCAGCTGTTCTATCGCTACGGGTTTTCCCTGTTTCCGGACGGTCTAGACAGCCGGGTCACGTTCCTGACTCTCTCCGAACGTCAAGCGCAGGAGTTCTCGGCGATTGCTGGTCGGACGGTCGAGCGCGCGCCTTATCCGGTCGGTGAGATTTCGGATGCTCCGGATCCTTCCGGGACGGAGGCCACAGCGCCGCGCCGCCGTCGCGTCCTCACCTGCGGCAGCAGCCGCGACTCGAAGGGCTTTGCCCTCCTGCCGGAGGTCGTCCGCCGGGTCACGGCGCGCCGCACCGATGTCGAGTTCGTTGTGCAGTACTGCCCGACCGAGGATGTCTCGGCCGCCGACATCGTTGCCTCGGGCGCGACCGTCATCGAGGGTTACCTCGACCGTCCCACTTATCACGGACTCATCCGATCGGCGGACGTGCTGTTGCTGCCCTATCTCGGACCTGCCTATCGGATCGGGACTTCCGCCGTCTTCGCCGAGGCCCGGTGGTTCGGCCGTCCGGTCATCGCCGCGACGGAAACGTCCATGGCCGCCGACATCGCCGCCGACTCCCGGATCGGGCGCGCCACGCATCCGGATCCCGCGGCGCTGGTCATGGCCCTCGAAGCGATGCTGGACGATTTTCCGGCCGTGGCCCGCGCCGCGGCGCAGGCTGGGGAAGCCTACAGGCGCGAGAACGGCACTCGGCTCCTGGCGCGGCGTCTGGTCGGCGGCGGCGCATAGCGCAGCCGCCGGCGCGACGGTCGACTCACTCGTTGGTGAAGGTGAGCGTGAGGTCGACCGCTTCGGTCGACGGGTTGGCGAACTCGCTGCCGAACTTCACGTACTCGCCGGGCACGAGCTTGGCGGTGTCGGCCGAGAACACCCAGCTCTGGACCTCGCGGCGGCGTCCGTCGCGAAGGCTGACCCGGAGCTTCGGCACGTTCTTCACCTCCTGGGTCGGATTCGCGATGGTGCCGGTGACGACCAGGACGGGCACGCCGCCCTGGCTCATGCGCTCCGTCGCGACATCATGCAGCACGAGGCCGGCGCCCGGAACGGGCACGGGCAGGCCGACCATCTCGTAGAGCCGCGCCGACGGCGGCCACAGCCCCACGATCGTGTTGCGGCCGAAGACCCCGCCCGCCGCCACGCCGACGATGAACAGTCCGAGCAAGATCCATCCGATCGGAAGCCGCTTCTTTTCCGGTCTGCGGCGGATCGCAGGCAGGTTCGAGCCGGCGCGCAGTGGCGGCGGCTCGATGTCCTCGGGGGGCGGATCGATGACCGGATCGTCGTAGATGGGACTGGGGTCGGTCTCCTGCGCCGGAGGCTCCTGAAACCAGGTTTCTCCGCATGCTGCGCACCTGACCCGACGGCCGGGAGACCCGAGCGCGCTCGAAGGCACCAGATAGCGTTTGCCGCAGGCGGGACAGATGAGAATCAAGCCGGGACGGGCTCCCCGTTGGCGGATGGCGCCGGGCGCCCTCCATCTATAGGGTGCGCCGCCGCCATTTTGCAAGGCGTGGCAGATGGTTGCGGGTTGGTCTGGGCAGCTTTACGGGGCTTTGCCGCCCGTGTCATGGTGCCGCCGCGCGGCTCGC
>CAXNIC010000195.1:0-9210 GCA_964201945.1 Alphaproteobacteria bacterium | reverse complement strand
CGTCCATCTTGATCGGGTCTTCCAACCACAGCGGCTCGTAGGGTTTCAGCGCGCGCGCGATCTTGAGGGCGGCAGTCAGACCCCACATCGAATGCAGCTCGGCCGCGACCTCGATCTTGTCGCCGACGGCCTTCCGGTCTGCGCCAGCGAGACTCTGGCGACGCGCACGCAGTTCCGCGACCTGCTGGTGCAGGAGGCCGCCGACATCGTCATGCTCGACATCGGCTGGTGCGGCGGCATCTCGGAAGCCCGCAAGATCGGCGCGATGGCGGAAGCCTTCTCGAAGCCGATCACGCCGCATGATTGCACCGGGCCGGTGGTGCTGACGGCGTCGGTGCACATCGCCATGCACCTGCCGAACGCGATCTTCCAGGAGGTCGTCCGGGCCTATCTGGCGACCTGGTACAAGGACCTGGTGACGGTGCTGCCGAAGCTGGAGAAGGGCTTCGTCTACCCGATGACCGGCCCTGGCCTCGGCACCGAGCTTCAGCCCGATCTGCTGAAGCGGAAGGACGCGATCATCCGGACGACGAAGGTCTAGCCCACGGACTCCGGCCGCTCGACCGGGTCGTTGCAAAGCGGATTCACGATCCGCTCATTGTCGCTGCGCACGACCAGGAACTCGACCGGCTCGCCCTCATCGAGGATCCGCTCCTGGTGCGGCACGCCGGGAGCGAAATAGACGACGTCGCCGGCGCCGATATCGGCGATGAACTCCAACCTCTCGCCCCAGCGGATTTCGGCTTCACCCTTCACGACGTAGATCATCACCTCGTGACGGCCATGGTCGTGCGTGCCGGTCTTCGTGCCCGGTGCCACGTTGACCGAGCCGATCCAGGTGGCCTTGCCGCCGCTGCCGGCGAAGTCGAACACCGTGGCGCGCCCGTTGCCGGAGTTGGCGCGTGCATCGGCCAGGACCTTGGCCCGCACGACCCTGACTCCGTCACGCCACATCGTCGTCACACCCGCTCGATCGCCAGCGCGATGCCCTGGCCGACGCCGATGCACATGGTGCAGACGGCGCGCCTGGCGCCCCGCTTCATCAATTCGTAGGTCGCCGTCGTCGCCAGGCGCGCGCCGCTGGCACCCAGCGGATGGCCGAGCGCGATGGCGCCGCCGTTCGGGTTCACATGCTCCGCGTCGTCGGCCAAGCCGAGCTGGCGGGTGACGGCCAGTGCCTGGGCGGCGAAGGCCTCATTCAGCTCGATCACGTCGATGTCGCCGATCTTGAGGCCGAGCCGGGCCAGCAGCTTCTGGGTCGCGGGCGCCGGCCCCATGCCCATGATCCGGGGCTCGATGCCGGCGGTCGCCATGCCGAGCACGCGGGCGCGCGGCGTGAGGCCGTGGCGCTTCACCGCCGCCTCCGACGCCATCAGCACGGCACAGGCGCCGTCGTTGACGCCGGACGCATTGCCGGCGGTCACCGTGCCGTCCTTCCGGAACGGCGCCGCCAGCTTCGCCAGGGCCTCGATCGAGGTGGCGCGCGGATGCTCGTCGCGGGAGACGACGGTCGGGTCGCCCTTCCGGGCCGGGATCGTCACCGCCACGATCTCCTCGGCAAGGCGACCGGATTCGATCGCGGCGGAGGCGCGGGCCTGGCTCCGGAGCGCGAAGGCGTCCTGGTCGGCACGGCTCACCTGGAACTCGGATGCCACGTTCTCCGCCGTCTCCGGCATGGAATCGACGCCGTATTTCTCCTTCATCAGCTTGTTGACGAAGCGCCAGCCGATGGTGGTGTCGTAGATCTCGGCGTTGCGGGAGAAGGCCTCGGTCGCCTTGGGCATGACGAAGGGCGAGCGGCTCATGCTCTCGACCCCGCCGGCGATGGCGAGCTCGATCTCGCCGACCTTGATGGCGCGGGCGGCCGAGCCGACGGCGTCCAGGCCAGAGCCGCAGAGCCGGTTGATGGTGGCGCCGGCCACGGTGGCCGGCAGTCCTGCCAGCAGGAGCGCCATGCGGGCGACGTTGCGGTTGTCCTCGCCGGCCTGGTTGACACAGCCATAGAGCACCTCGTCCAGGGCCTGCCAGTCGACGCCCGGGTTCCGGGCCATCAGCGCCTTCAGGGGAAGGGTGCCGAGGTCGTCGGTCCGGACGGAGGAAAGGGCCCCGCCGAAGCGGCCGATGGGCGTGCGAATGGCATCGCAGATGAAGGCGTCGGCCATGGCGGCGGGCTCCGGAATCAAGGCAGGGGCGGCGAAGATAGCGCGAGTTCCCAGGCGCCGGCGAAGGGGGATTCGCCGGATCGGGTGACGTTCTCTAGATGTTCCGGGCGAAAAACCTTCACTCTTCAGGGAGGGTTGACCCGAACACCTTGACCTGCCTGCCGTTTTGCGGATTCATCCCCAACCCGACGGGGGTGGAAAGCCCCGAGGACGAGGGGGACCCATGATCAATATCGCCCAATTCGGAGCCGGACGGATCGGCGCCATTCACGCCGACAACATGGCTCGGAGCGGGGAGGCGAAACTCCTCCACATAGTGGATGTGAACGCCGCCGCCGCGAAAGCAATCGCCGACCGCACCGGGGCCCAGGTCTCGGACGCCAAGACGGCGCTCGGCGACCCGCGCGTGCAGGCGGTGATCATCGCTTCGTCCACCGACACCCACGCCGATCTGGTCATCCGCGCGGCCAAGGCCGGCAAGGCGATCTTTTGCGAGAAGCCCATCGACCTCTCGCTGAAGCGCGTCGACCAGTGCCTGGTTGAGGTCGAGAAGGCGCGGGTGCCGATGTTCGTCGGCTTCAACCGCCGCTTCGACCCGTCCTTCCGCGCGCTTCACAACCGGCTCGCCGAAGGGGAGATCGGTCTCGTCGAGCAGGTGATCATCTCCAGCCGCGATCCCGGCCTGCCGCCGCTCTCCTATCTCAAGGTCTCGGGTGGCCAGTTCCGCGACATGACCATCCACGACTTCGACATGGCGCGCTGGCTGCTCGGCGAGGAGCCGGTCGAGGTCTTCGCCACCGGAAGCGCGCTGGTTGACCCGCAGGTCGGCAAGCTCGGCGACGTCGACTCGGCGATGGTGATCATGCGGACGGCCTCGGGCAAGCTCTGCCACATCAACAACAGCCGCCGCGCCACCTACGGCTACGACCAGCGCATCGAGGTGCATGGGTCCAAGGGCCGGCTGATGGCCAGCAACCACGTGCAGACCTCGGTCGAGCTCGCCAACGAGAAGTCGATCTCGACCGACAAGCCGCTCTACTTCTTCCTCGAGCGTTACGCCGAGGCCTACCGCGCCGAGCTCTCGGCGTTCCTGCTCGCGGTCAAGGGCAAGAAGCGAATGCCGGTCGGCGCCGAGGACGGCCGCCAGGCCCTGGTCCTGGCCGAGGCGGCGCTGGCCTCGCTCAAGACGAAGGCGGCGGTGAAGGTCAAGGAACTGGAGAAGAAGTTCAAGAAATGAAGCTGAGCCTCGCCGGAAAGGTCATCCTCGTCACCGGCGCGACCCAAGGGGTTGGCGAGAGCGTCGCGCGTGCCGCGGCCGAATCCGGCGCGGCCGGCCTGGTGCTCACCGGCCGGAGCCAGGCGCGCGGCGATGCCGTCGCCAAGGACATCTCGAAGACCTGCCCCGCCATCTTCGTCGCTGCCGATCTCGCCGATCCCGCCGCCACCCGCCGGGTCGTCAGCGAAGGCGCGAAGAAGTTCCCGACCATCCATGGGCTGGTCAACGCCGCCGGCCTGACCGACCGCGGCACCATCTTCGACACCTCGGTCGAGCTCTGGGACCTGCTCTATGCGGTCAACGTCCGGGCGCCCTTCATCCTGACCCAGGAGATCGCGACCCGGCTTCGCGACCAGAAGACGCCCGGCAGCGTCGTCAACATCATCACCATGTCGAGCCATGGCGGGCAGCCGTTCCTCACCGCCTATTCCTCGTCCAAGGGCGCGCTCGCCACGCTGACCAAGAACACCGCGAACGCGCTCCGCAAGCAGCGCATCCGGGTCAACGGCCTCAACATCGGCTGGATGGGCACGCCCGGCGAGCACGCGATCAAGAAGCTCGAAGGCCAACCCGACAACTGGCTCGAGATCGCCGAGAAGAGCCAGCCCTTCGGCCGCCTCCTGAAGCCGAAGGACGCTGCCGTGCTGGCGGTGTATCTTCTCTCCGACTCGGCCGAGCTGGTGACCGGCTCGGTGATCGACGTCGATCAGAACGTCATGGGCGCCTACGACTGAAAGTCGGACTTCTCATCGCGTCTCTCGTCGTCATGCTGCTGCTGGCGCTCGCCGGCGCGGCGTGGCTCCTGGCCGGTCTCGATTCCGTCTCCATCGGCGTCCATGGCTGGATCGCGCTCATTCTCGGCGTGATCTTCTCGCTCGCCGTTGGCGGCGGGCTGATGGCGCTGGTCTTCATCTCCAGCCGGCGGGGCCACGACGAAGCGGTGCACGACGTCCGGCCCGACGACAGGGCTTGAGGAGAAGGCATGGCGCGCCCCTCGATCTCCCAGCAGGTGACCTGGGTCTACACCGATGATCTCCCGGGCACCGCACGCTTCTACGGCGAGACGATCGGGCTCGAGCAGGTGCTCGATCAAGGCGGCTGCCGCATCTACAAGACCTCGGCGACCTCGTTCCTCGGCGTCTGCCAGGTTCGTCCCGGGCGTTTCGTCGAGCCCAAGGGCGTGGTGATCACGATGGTCACGCGGGATGTCGATGAGTGGCATGCCTTCCTGAAGGCGCGAAGCGTGACCATCCTCGAGCCGCCGGCCTATCACCCGAGCTTCGACGTCTATTGCTTCTTCGCCGCCGATCCCAATGGCTACAAGCTCGAGTTCCAGGCCTTCCGCGATCCCTCGTGGAAAATGCCGGACTGAGCCGTCCCGCGCCGGCGATTGCCCTTCTAGGGGCGCACCGGCATTATCGCGCGACCATGCCGATCCCCCTCCTCGCGCCCGTGATCGCCGTCGCGGTGGCCGCGGCGGCGAGCCTGGCGGGATATGTCTGGGGCCGCGACCTCTGGCGCTGGATCACCGGCACGCCGCCGCCGAAGCAGGCCCGGGGCCGCGCCCGGATACTGGTCGCCGGCCCGACCGGTGTCGGCAAGACGACGCTGATCCGCCAGGTGATCGGCGCCGAGGTCGGCACGGTCGGCGAGGGCACGCCGAAGACGCCCGGCATCGAATGGCTCGGCAATGCGGAGTTTCCCGTCTGGTTCGCCGACAGCAAGGGCCTCGAGGTCGTGACGGCTGGCAAGCAGGTCGCCGACATCCGGGCCAAGGTCGCGGGCTGGCGGGAGGAGGACCGCCCGCATCTGGTCTGGCTCTGCATCCAGGCTGACTCCGCTCGCGTCATGGGGCGCGCGGCAGGCGACGCGGAGGCGGCCCGCGTGCTCGGCACTGAAGGCGAGCTCGGTCGCCTGCTGGACGAGCTCGGCATCCCGGCGCTGGTGGTGCTGACCCAGGCCGATCGCGGCGGGCCTGAACTGGCGGCAATGATCGAACGAGCCCGGGAGGTGTTTCCTTTCGCCAGGGATGTGATCGCGGTCTGCGCCGAACCCCGCACCCTTGGCGGCCGCGTGCTGATCCCGAGGCACGGCCTCGAGGCGTTGCGCGCGGCGACGCTGGCGCTGTTGCCGGAGGCGCTTCGACCCCTGACGACGAAGGGATGGAAAGAGCCCGATGCCTGAGCTAGGCGGCTTTCAGCACCGTCCTGAACTCGGTACCCAGGATCACGTCGCAGATCGCGGCGAAGGGATAGACGAGGGCGTCAAGCACGCCGAGATGGGCGGCGCGATCCAGCATCAGCCCGTAGGTGACCGACATCCGGAACACCGCGATCACCAGCAGCAGCGGCGCCAGGACCAGGGCGGCGATGCGCAGCGCGTCGCGCCAGAGCAGCGGCGCGGTCGCCTCGGCGATGCGCCAGGCGACCTTGTCCGGGGACTTCGCATTCAGGCGCATCGCGATCTCGGTGCCGCCGCGGACATACCAGGCCGCGCGCGTCAGTTCTTCGGCAACGATCCGTTCGGTTCGACGCATGCCGTAGAGCACGGCGCGGTGGAGCACGAGCAGCCCCAGGCGGCGCAGCCGCCAGGCGAGCCAGGCGAGCTGCGCTGCCGCCGGCAGCTTCCAGGCGATATGAGCGACATAGGCCAGCAGCACCAGCGAGGCGGCGATGACCGCCGGCTCGGGGTCGGCGAGGCCCTGGCCCAGCCAGCCGATCAGCGCCAGCGCCACCGAAACGGCGACGACCACGATCGCCTCGGTGCCGGCCCAGGCCATCGCCTCGCGGCTGAGCAGCGTCTCGCCGACGAATGCCAGGGGCTCGGCAACCTTCCGCTCGCGTCCGCCGAGAAGGCCGGCGATCCAACCCGTCGCCATGACGGCCTCCGTTTCTGCCAGCATCCAGGTTAGAGCCGGAGAGGCCATGCCGATAGCCCCCGACACCTTCTCCGTCATCTCCGAAGTTGCCGCTGCGGTCGAGGAGGATGGCCTGCTGTCGCTCTTCGCGCTCTGCCGCGAGAGCGATCTCCGCCCGCTGGCCGAGGTCGCCCGCCGACACGCGCCGGAGGCGCTGGAAGGCCAGGAGAGGTTCATCCGGGCCAAGGACAGCCCCGGCACCTGGCCGGACCTTCTGGCGGAGGCCCTGGACGCCGTGGCGGCGAAGGTGACCGCCGGCAGGGTCTTCTCGGGCGGCGGCTGGGACGAGGGTCTGAAGGCGCTGGCGACGCGCTGCGGTCTCGGTGCGCCGATCTCCGGCGAAGCGGCGATGGCTGAGGCGATCGCCACTGCCTTGCTCGGACCGTCCGGGACGATCGCGACCGCTCTCGCAGACGAGCGTGTCCGCGGCATGGAGCCGCTCGCCGAGGCGGTGCTGCATGTCGCCCTGCTGCGGCGGGTGTTGCGCTCTCGCCTCGGGCTTCCGGCACCGGCCGTTGCCGCGATCCCCTCGACGGCGACGCCGCCCGTGTCGCCGGGAAGTGCCAAGCGGCTGCTGGAGCGGCTGGCGGGCGGCGCCGATGTCTGGGACGACGTATTGGCCTCGGTGCCCGGCGCCGACTTCGCCCGGCTGCCCCCCTGCAACATCGCGGTCGCCGGTCGCAGCGGTGTCGGCAAGTCGACCCTGCTGAACGCGGTCTTCGGCCGCGACCTGGCGGCGACCGGCGTCGGCCGGCCGGTGACCAAGGACGCGACCTGGTACGAGGAGCCGGGCTTCTCCGTCCGCCTGCTGGATACCCGCGGCCTCGAGCGCGGCGCCTTCGCCGAGAGCCTCGCGGCACTGGAGGCGAAGCTGGCGGAGGCTCGCGCCGGGACCAATCCGGACGATCAGCTGCACCTGCTCTGGCTCTGCCTCGACGGCTCCGGCAGCCGCATCGAGGACGCCGACCGGCGCGTCGCCGAGATGGCGGGGCGGCTCGGCGTTCCGGTCGTCGTTGTCGTCACCAAGGCGTGGTTCGACAGCGAGCTGCCGGCGATCGCCCGGGCCGAGCTCTCGGACCCGCCGGTCCGCGCCGTCGTCCGGGTCATCGCGTCGAAGCGTACCTTTGAAGGCGGCGAGGGCGTCGGCCCGGAAGGGCTGGAGACGCTGGTCGAGGAGAGCCTCCGCCTGCTGCCGGAGGCGGAGCGGGCGGCGATGGCGGCGGTCCAGCGGGTCCTGCTCGCCCCCAAGGTCGAGTCTGCGCGCGATGCGATCCGCAAGGCCGGCAACGCCGCCTTCCTCGCGTCCGGCACGCCGATCCCCTTCGCCGACGCGGTGCTGCTGGCGCCGATCCAGATCGCCATGATCGTCGCCGTCACCCGGCGCATGGGCGTGGCGCTGAACGAGGATGGCTGGAAGGCGCTGGCCGCGGCCGTCGCCGGTCCGGTCCTCGCCACCTTCGCCGGCCGACTCGCCGCCGGCACGCTCGGCAACCTGCTGAAGACGATCCCCGGCATCGGCACGCTGGCCGGCGGCTCGCTGAACGCCGCTGTCGCCGTGGCGCTCACCCGCTTCCTCGGCGAGGGCTATCTCGCCTGGCTCATCGGCCGGCTGGAACGCGGCGCCGTGCCCTCGATCACCGAGATCAAGGACTACCTAGGCGGCGGCTGGTTTCAGAAGCAATAGGCGAGGAACGTGTCCCAGGCGATGGTCGCGCCGTAGCGGCCCCAGAGGCCGAGCGACAGCACGAACAACGCGGCGAGACCGCCGGCGAGACCGAGCGCGATGATCCGGCTCACGCCGGGGCCCGGGCCCGCACCAGGGTCCGGTCGGCGATCGGCATATGCAGGATCGCGGCGACGATGCCGAGCGCGACCGAGGCCCACCAGATCGCGTCATAGGAGCCGGTCGCGTCATAGACCCGGCCGCCGAGCCAGGCGCCGAGGAAGCTGCCGACCTGGTGCGAGAGGAAGACGCCGCCATAGAGCATCGACATGTAGGCCGGCCCGAAGATCTGGGCGACCAGGCCCGAGGTCAGCGGCACGGTGCCGAGCCAGAGGAATCCGAGGGCCGCGCCGAAGACCAGCACGCTGGTCTCGGAGACCGGCGCGATCAGGAACAGGACGAAGGCGAGCGAGCGCAGCAGGTAGAGCAGCGAGAGCACGTATTTCTTGCGATAGCGCCCGCCGAGCCAGCCGGCGATCAGCGTGCCGGCGATGTTGAAGAGCCCGATCAGGGACAGCGACGCCGCGCCCAGCCAGGCCGGCAGCCCCTTGTCGGCGATGAAGGCCGGCAGGTGGACGGCGACGAAGGTCACCTGGAAGCCGCAGACGAAGAAGCCCGCGGTCAGGAACCAGAAACCGCTGTGGCCGGACGCCTCGCGCACGGCCTGACCGATCGTCTGGTTCATGCCGGGAACGAGCTTCCGCTCACCGAGGCCATAGGCCAGCGGCACCAGCATGAAGCTGATCACGGCCAGCAGCATCAGCGCCGTCGACCAGCCATAGGAAGTGACGAAGGCCTGGCTCACCGGCACGATGGCGAACTGTCCGAAGGAGCCGCCGGCGCTGGCGATGCCGAGTGCCAGGCTCCGATGCTCTGGCGGTGCCGCGCGGCCGACGGCACCCAGGACCACGGAGAACCCGGCGATGCCGAGCGCGATGCCGACGGCGGCAAGGCCGAGTTGGACGACGCCGACGCTGGCGCCGGAGGCGGCCAGCACCAGCCCCGCCGCATAGACCACGCCGCCGACCATGCAGACGCGGATCGGCCCGTGCTTGTCGGCGATGGCGCCGGCGAAGGGGGCGACGATGCCCCAGAGCAGGTTCTGGGCGGCGAGCGCGATGGCGAAGGCCTC
>CAXNIC010000194.1:0-9219 GCA_964201945.1 Alphaproteobacteria bacterium | reverse complement strand
TTCTGAATCGTCTCGAACGACCAGGGAAAACAGCGGACATCTCGCAATCCCGAGATGCACAGCGTCATCTTTTTGACGTACGACTTCGAAGATATGGCGTCCCCAACGGGATTCGAACCCGTGTTACCAACGTGAAAGGCTGGTGTCCTGGGCCTCTAGACGATGGGGACGGCGGGGTGGGATTACCCTTGCCGCCAGGCAAATGCAACAGTTTCGGCCATTTCCCCTCCCCGGCAAGGGAGCGGCACCCCTTCGAGTTGGAAGGTCTGGGCGGGTGTGGCATAAGCCAGCTTCGAAGCGGCCCGACCTCGCGACTGCCACCAAGAGTTTCGAGCATCCGATGACGCAACTGAGGACCATCATCATCACCGGGGCGAGTTCCGGGATCGGGGCGGCGCTGACGCGGGCGTTGGCCGGAGACGGGCATCGGTTGTTCGTTTGCGCGAGGCGCGAGGAGCGGCTGGCCGAGGTCACCGAGAACGGGCGTCTCGCCACCTACCGGGCCGTCGATGTGACGGACGTGCCTCAGATGACCGGCTTCGCCAAGCTGGTCGCAAGCGAGGCCGGCACGGTCGACACGCTGATCTGCTGCGCCGGCGCCTACGGCTCCATCGGTCCGATCCACGAGGCCGACCCGGAAGAGTGGTGGGAGACGGTCCGCGGCAACCTGTTCGGCACGTTCCTGGCCGCTAACCGGTTCGTGCCGCTGATGCAGGGATCCGCCGACCCCCGGCTGATCACCTTTTCGGGCGGCGGGTTCGGCGCGCTTCCACGCTACAGCGCCTACGCCTCGGCGAAGGCCGGCGTCGTCAGGCTCACCGAGACGATGGCGGTGGAACTGAAGCCGCTCGGGATCACCGTCAACGCCATTGCCCCCGGCTTCGTCAAGACCGAGATCCACGACGCGACGCTCAAGGCCGGACCGGAGATCGCCGGAGCCAAGTTCTACGCCTTCACCAAGGAAAAGCTCGAAGCCGGCTCGGTTCCCATCGAGACCGAGATCGACTGCGTGCGCTTCCTGCTGTCGCCGGCCGCGCAGGGGCTCACCGGCAAGACGATCAGCCCCAGCGTCGACCCGTGGCGGACCCCGATCTTCAGGGAGTTCGTGAGCGACATCAGCCGCTCGGATCTGTACACGATGCGCCGCATCAACCTGACGGATCTTGAGGACGAAGACATGGCATCCGCGCTCACCCGCGCAACCCGCGAAAGCTAGTTTCCGCCAACCGGAGATCCAGGTGTCCAAGGATTTGAGCGCATCGCTCGACCTCTACCGCTCGATGCAACGCATCCGCCGGGTCGAGGAAGCGCTGATCGAGGCCTATCATCCGGCGAACGAGATGCGCTGCCCGATCCATTTCTGCGTCGGCCAGGAGGCGGCGCCGGCGGCGCTCGGCATGGCGCTCGGTCCCGACGACGTGATCTATTCCCACTATCGTTCCCACGGCTACTACATGACCAAGGGCGCGTCGCTGGAAGCGATGGTGGCCGAGTTCTACGGCCGGCAGACCGGCGCCAACGGCGGCGTCGCCGGCTCGATGGAGCTCGCCGACCACGAGCATCATATCTATTCCGGGGCCATCGTCGGCGGCATGGCCGGCCTCGCCATCGGCCAGGCCTTCGCGCAGAAGTATCTCGGCGAGAGCGCCATCACCGTCGCGGTCTTCGGCGACGGCGCCATGGACGAAGGCATCAACTACGAATCCATTGGCCTCGCCGTCCTGAAGCAGCTGCCGGTCCTCTTCCTCTGCGAGAACAACCTCTACGCCGCGCATGCGCCGGTGGCCGTCCGTACGCGGGCGCCGAGCCTCACGGGGCGCGCCGCCGCCTTCGGCATCGAGACCGAGACCATTCCGGACAGCGACCCAGACCTGCTGCGCGCTCGCGTCGCCGACATCGTCGACGGTGTCCGCCGGGAGAGCCGCCCCTTCTTCCTCGAGATCGAGACCTATCGCTTCTGCGGTCATGTGGGGCCTGAGAGCGACGATGCCATGGCCTATCGTCCGCTCGAGGAGATCCAGGCGCGGAAGGCCGCCGATCCGCTCGGGGCGCTCAGGCGCAAGCTCGAAGCCTCGTCCGCGCACAATCAGCTCGGCGCCATCGATGCGAAGATCGAGGCGGAAATCGTCGAGGTGATCGCCGCCGCCCGGAAGGCCCCCTTCCCCGATCCGGCCTGGGCGAAGACGATCGTCAGCGCCGACAGCTACGATCCGCTGGTCAAGGAGCTGATCGAGGGCGCCGTCGGCGAGTTCCGAGGGGCGCAGTCGGAAAGCAAGCTGGCTCCCTATTGAGGCGATCCATCCATGTTCGCTCCCCGCATCGCGGATGAAGACCGGCAGGCCCCCAGCATGAGGTTAGGCGCGTGACCAAAGGCGTCTCTCGAATTTCCTACAGCGCCGCCATCAATCAGGGCCTGCGCCAGGCGATGGAGTTGAGCGACCGGGTCTTCGTCTACGGCATCGGCGCCGACGGCAAGTCCGGCATCTTCGGCACGACGACGGGCCTGGTCGAGACATTCGGAGCGAAGCGCGTCTTCGACACGCCGATCGCCGAGCAGGCGCTGACGGCGCTCGCGGCCGGTGCCGCCAATGGCGGCCTTCGCCCGGTCCTCATCCATCAGCGCTTTGACTTCATGCTCTATTCGATGGACCAGATCGTCAACTGGATGGCGCTCTGGCGCTTCATCTCCGGCGGCAAGGCCAAGATGCCGGTGACGATCCGGACCATCGTCGGCAAGGGCTGGGGACAGGGCGCCCAGCATTCCAAAAGCCTGCACACCTGGTTCGCCCATGTGCCGGGCCTGCAGGTCGTCGTCCCGGGCTCGCCGGCCGACGCCAAGGGCCTGCTGCTCGCCAGCATCATGAGCGACGACCCGACGATCTTCATCGAAGGCCGCTCGCTGTTCTCGATGCAGGAAGACGTGCCGGACGAGCCCTACTTCATCAAGCTCGGCAAGGCCTTCGTCCGCCGTCCCGGCAAGGACCTGACGCTGGTCGCCTTCGGCTCGATGATCCCCTCCGCGCTGGAGGCGGCCGACCGGCTGTCCGCCGACGGCGTCGAGGTCGAGATCGTCGATCTCCGCTGCCTCGCCCCCCTGGACATGGAGACGGTGACCGCATCGGTCGCCCGCACCGGGCGGCTGGTCGTGGCCGAGCCGGGCTGGCTGCGCTACGGCGCGGCGGCCGAGATCATCGCCGGCGTCGCCGAGGCGGTCGGCGACAGCCTGAAGGCGAAGCCCCGGCGGGTGACCTGGCCGCACGGTTACGCCGGAACCAGCTCCGCGCTCGAAACCGACTTCTATCCGACGACGGACGATGTCGTCACCGCCTGCCGGGGTGTCCTCGGCCGCTGACAAAAAGGACGCGGTTGGCCGGCCTCTCTCAGAAGACGATGACGGCCCCGGTTCGAGTGGTCCTGCTCTGCCTCTCGGCGGCGGCCTTCGGCGCGCTCGGCAACGTCGTCGTCCGACTGATGAGCGCCGAGATCGACGCGCTCCAGATCGCCTTCTTCCGCAACCTGTTCGGCTTTCTCAGCGCTCTGGTCCTGCTGCCGCTGGCAGCGGCGCCCGGCCAGTCGATGCTGGCCGGCGCCTTCGCCATTCCCGGCCGGATGTGGCTCGCGGCCGGCCTCAACCTCATCTCCATGTCCTGCTTCTTCACCGCCGTCGCGCTGATGCCGCTCGGCGACCTGACGGCGCTCTCCTTCGCCGTTCCGGTCTGGCTGACCATCGGCGGCGCGCTGCTGCTGGGCGAGAGCGTCCGTCGCAACCGGTGGATCGCGACCCTCGGCGGCATCGTCGGCGTGCTCGTCATCCTCCGCCCAGGCCTCGGCGTCCTCTCGCTGCCGGCGCTTCTGGTGCTGACGGGGACCGTCGCCTTTTCGCTGAGCAGCCTCACCGTCAAGGTCGCGAGCCGGAACCAGACCGCGCTCACGATCGTCTTCCAGCTGTCGCTGCTGATGACCGTGATCTCCCTCGGGCCGGCTCTCATGGTCTGGCGCTGGCCGAGCCTGGAGGGCTGGCTGCTCGGGGCTCTGCTCGGCACCCTCGCCACGCTCGGCTGGTATGCGTTGACCCGCGGGCTCAATCTCGCGGATGCATCGGCGACCGCGCCCTTCGACTTTGCGCGGCTGCCGTTCACCATCGTGCCGGCCTATCTCCTGTTCGGCGAGGTGCCCGATGCCTTCGCCCTGCTGGGCTCGGCGATCATCTTCGGGTCCGCCCTCTACGCCTCGCGCCAGGAAATGCGGCGCTAGCCCGCCGGCGCCGCGTCCTCGACGTGGAGCTGGGCCTGGCGCCGGCCGTTCCAGGTATCGAGCCGAAGCTTGCCGGCGACGTGGAGCGCCGAGCCGCGGGCTTGCAGCAGCGCCGCGCCCAGGCCGTTCTCCAGTGAACGAAACGCGATGCCGCGAAGCCTCGATCCATCCGAGCCTGCCAGAACGCAGGAGACGTGCTTCTCGCCGACGACGTCGGCCTTCACCACCTTGACGCTGGCCATGGCGAAGCGCGGCTCGGAATTGCCGGCGCCGAACGGGCCGACGCATTGCACCAGCTCCACCAGCTCGGGCGTCGCCGCCCCCGGTGCCAGCGCGCCATCGAAGCCGAGGCTCGCCACCGGGTCGACCGCCGCCATCTCCGCCGACATCCGCTCGGCGAGGAAGCGCGCGAATTCAGGCACGCGATCAGCATCGAGCGTGAAGCCGGCCGCCATCGCATGACCGCCGCCATTGACCAGAATCCCGGCCTGTCGCGCCGCGATCACGGCAGGACCCAGCGCCACGCCGGCGACCGAGCGGCCGGAGCCCTTGCCGACGCCGTTCTCCAGTGCCACCACGCAGGCCGGCCGGTTGAAGTGGTCCTTGAGCCGACTGGCGACGATGCCGATGACACCGGCATGCCAGCCCTCGGCCGCGACCACGATCACCGGCGCCGCCGCATTCTCGGCAGCCATGGCCATCGCCTGCTCGAGCACCAGCATCTCGATCGCCTGGCGCTCGGCGTTGAAGCGGTCGAGCTCGGCGGCGATCGCCTTGGCCTCGCCCGGATCGTCCGAAGCGAGAAGACGCGCCCCGAGATCGGCACGGCCGACGCGGCCGCCTGCATTCACCCGAGGGCCCATCAGGAAGCCCAGGTGATAGGCCTCGGGCTCGGTCGCGATGCGGGCGACGTCGGCGAGTGCGGCCAGGCCGGCATTGCCACGCCGCTTCAGCACCTTCAGCCCCTGGCACACCAGCGCCCGGTTGAGCCCGACCAGCGGGACCACGTCGCAGACGGTGCCGAGGGCCACCAGGTCGAGCCAGGCGAGCGGATCGGGCTCGGGCCGGGTCGCGAACCACCCGGCCTTCCGCAGTGCGCGGTTCAACCCGACGACGAGCAGGAAGGCGACGCCGACCGCAGCCAAGGTGCGATGCGGGCTCGACTCGTCCAGCCGGTTGGGATTGACCAGCGCGAAGACCTCGGGGAGCTCCGGCTCGGCGGTGTGGTGGTCGATCACCACCACGTCGAGCCCGGCCTCCTTCGCCGCCGACAGCGCCGCGAAGGCCGTGGTGCCGCAATCGACGGTGATCGCGACCGACGCCCCCTCGCCCTTCAACTTCAAGAGCGCCGGCGCGTTCGGACCGTAGCCCTCGGTCATGCGGTCGGGGATGTACACGCGCACGCGGCACCCGACCGCATGCAGGTAGCGATGCAGCAGCGCCGACGAGGTGGCGCCGTCGACGTCGTAGTCGCCGAAGATCGCGACCAGCTCGCCGCTCTTCACGGCGCGGACCAGGCGCTCGATCGCCACGTCCATGTCGCGGAGGTGGCTGGGATCGGGCAGCCAGTCCCGCAGCGTCGGCTTCAGGAAGCGGTCGGCGTCGTCGGCAGCGATGTTGCGGGCGGCAAGCAGGCGCCCGATCAGCTCCGGCACGCCGAGGCGTTGGGAGAGCTGAATCGAGAGACGGTCGTCGCCGACATTGCGTGCACGCCAGCGCCGCCCGGTGACCGAGCGTTCGACCCCGAGGAAGGGGCCGGTCAACGATTCATCCCTTGGGATCGGCCTTGGGATCGGCGGCCGGCTTGCGGACGAGGTCGTGCTCGGCCTCGATGGTCCGGACCGTGCCGGTCTTCGAGCGCATGACCAGCGAGCTGGTCAGGATCGAGTTGCCGACGCGGCGCACGCCACGGACCATCGAGCCGTCGGTGACGCCGGTCGCGGCGAACATCACGTCGCCCTTGGCGAGATCCATCATGCCGTACTTGCGGTTGAGGTCCTTGACACCCAGCTTGGCGGCGCGGCCCTTCTCGTCGTCGTTGCGGAAGAGGAGCCGCCCCTGCATCTGCCCGCCGATGCATCGGAGCGCCGCGGCGGCGAGCACGCCTTCCGGCGCGCCGCCCGAACCCATGTAAATGTCGACGCCGGAGGACGGCTTCGAGGTCGCGATCACGCCCGACACGTCGCCGTCGGAGATCAGCATGATGCGGGCGCCGGCTTCGCGGGTCTTGGCGATCAGCTCGGCATGGCGCGGGCGGTCGAGGATGCAGGCGACGATATCGCCGATGTCGACCTTCTTGGCCTTGGCCAGCGCCTTCAGGTTCTTCACCGGTCCCTCGTCGAGGTCGACGAGTCCATCCGGCAGCCCGCCGCCGACCGCGATCTTGTCCATGTAAACGTCGGGCGCGTTCAGGAAGCCGCCGTGCTCGGCCATGGCGATGACGGCGAGCGCGTTCGGTGCCCCCTTCGCGGTGATCGTGGTGCCTTCCAGCGGGTCCAGCGCGATGTCGATCTTCGGCCCGCCGCGGCCGACCTTCTCGCCGATGTAGAGCATCGGCGCCTCGTCGCGCTCGCCCTCGCCGATCACCACGGTGCCATCGATGGCAAGCCCGTTGAGCGCGCGGCGCATGGCGTCGACCGCGGCCTGGTCGGCGGCCTTCTCGTTGCCGCGCCCCATCCACAGCGAGGCGGCCAGGGCCGCCGCTTCGGTCACGCGCACTGCCTCGAGGGCGAGGTTGCGGTCCATTGCGGAATCGGATGCGGCAGACTTCGACATGGTTTCCTCCGGCTTTCGTCTTCTTTTAGAGCGACTCGATGCGGATCATGCGTGGCGGCTCGACCACGCTCTTCAAGGTCTCGATGCGGGCGAGC
Source organism: Alphaproteobacteria bacterium (assembly GCA_964201945.1). Lineage (GTDB taxonomy): Bacteria > Pseudomonadota > Alphaproteobacteria > SHVZ01 > SHVZ01 > SHVZ01. Next base: position 2,095 of record CAXNIC010000194.1, on the reverse strand, counting down.
GCGCGACGCATCGCGGCTTCCTCGGCGTCATGAGTGGTTAGCACCAGCGGCACGCCTTCGTCGGGCGCCCGCGCCCGCTGCAGCACCGCCTCCAGCGACACCCGCTCGTCGCGAAGGGCAGCGGCAATGTCGGCGACCACGCCCGGCTGGTCCATGACCATGAAGCGGACATAGTAGGGACCGACATGGCGCTCCATCGCCGCGGTCGGCTCGGCGGCCAGATCCGCGGCGGGAACGCCGAAGGTGGGCGTCGCGCGGCCCCGGGCGATGTCGACGAGGTCGGACACCACCGCGGAGGCCGTCGGGCCGGCGCCGGCGCCGCGGCCCTCGAACACGGTCTGGCCGACGAAGTCGCCCTCGGCGACGACGGCGTTGAACACGCCCTCGACATGGGCGATCGGTGTCTCCAGCGGCACCATGCAGGGATGGACGCGCTGCTCGATGCCATGGTCGGTCTGGCGCGCGATGCCGAGCAGCTTGATGCGATAGCCGAGCTCGGCCGCGTATTCGATGTCGAGCGCGGAGACGTGACGGATGCCCTCGACATGCACGCCGGCGAAGTCGACGGCACGGCCGAAGGCGAGCGAGGTCAGGATCGCGAGCTTGTGAGCGGCATCGATGCCGTCGATATCGAAGGCGGGATCGGCCTCGGCGTAACCCAGCTTCTGCGCATCGGCCAGCACGTCGGTGAACGGCCGACCGGTTTTCCGCATCGTCGTCAGGATGTAATTGCAGGTGCCGTTGAGGATGCCGTAGACGCGGCTGATCCGGTTGCCGGCGAGACCTTCGCGGAGCGCCTTGACGATCGGGATGCCGCCGGCGACCGAGGCCTCGAAGGCGAGCGCCAGATTTTTCGCTTCGGCAGCCTTGGCGAGTTCGGTGCCGTGATGGGCGAGCAGCGCCTTGTTGGCGGTGACGACATGGCGGCCCTTCGCTAGCGCCGTCTCGACCGTCCGTCTGGCGGCGCCGTCGACGCCGCCGATCAGCTCGACCACCACATCGGCATCGGCATCGGCGGCCAACGCCACCGGGTCGTCGAACCATTTGAACGCCGAGAGGTCGACGCCGCGGTCCTTGCCCTTGGACTTCGCCGACACCGCGGTCACCTGGATCGGCCGACCGGCGCGCCGGGTCAAGAGGTCGCCCTGCTCGGCGAGGAGCTTCACGGTCCCGGCGCCGACTGTTCCGAGGCCGGCAATGGCGATCTTGAGAGGCTTCGACATCGGATTCTTCAGGCGGCGGCGACCTTGAGTCGCCACAGTTGCAGGGGGTCCCCTAATACCGGCGGAGAGACCAAAAAGCGAGGGTCACGAGGCCAGGAGGCCTTTACTCGACGAACACCTCCGCCCTGCGATTGGGCGCTTCCGCCGCGGCGCTTCCGGCGATCACCAACGGCTCGGCATCGCCCATTGCCTCGACCTGCAGGCGATCGCTGGTGAGACCGTTTCGCATCAGTTCCTGGGCGACCGCATTGGCGCGGTCCAGCGACAGCCCGAATTCGGCCATCTCGCTCTTCGCCCCCTCGCCGCCGTTCGCGCGGCCGGCATGCCCGACGATGCGGACGCGGCCGCCGAGTTCTTGGGCCAGCGCCGCGACGCGGGACAGCGTCTGGCGATCGCTCGGACCAAGCCGGGCGGAGCCTTCGCCGAAACGGATCGTGGCCGCCGGCTCGCCCGGGCGGACGACCAGCCCCGGCCCGCGGCTCTCGATATAGGCGACCTGCGACCTGCCCGACTCACGCGCGGTGTGCTGAAGCGCACCGCTGCGCGGCGGAACCGCCGGCGGTGCCGGGGGCGGCTCGGCCACTGGCTGGCGCAGTTGCACGGCCGTCTCCGACCGGGCGAGCTGCTGGCGATAGACCTGGTCGACGGTCGGTGCCGCCGGGGCCGGAGTCGCCGCCTGGGGGCGCGGCGCCGAGGAAATCTGCGGCGGCGGCGGGGGCGGTGCGGGTGCCTGCACCGCCGGCGTCAGGGCGGGCCGCGCGGGCGTAGCCGGAGGAGCGGATCGCGCCGGGGCGACGGCCGGCGCCGCCGATCTTGCGACGCCGGGAGCGGCGACCTGCGGCATTGTCGGCGGCGGCGGCGGCGGAACCGGT
>CAXNIC010000193.1:0-9245 GCA_964201945.1 Alphaproteobacteria bacterium | reverse complement strand
CCGGCGATCCTGTTCATCATGGTCCAGCGCGCCTTCATCGCGAACCTGGCCCAGGGCGGCGTGAAAGGCTGATCTAGGAGGCTCACATGGATTTCGGCTATTCCGGCAAACTCGCGGTGGTGACCGGCGGCGGCAAGGGCATCGGCCGTGCCATCGCCGAGGCACTGGCGGCGGAAGGGGCGGTGATCGCGGTCACCGATGTCGGCCTCGACCTTGCCGCCGAGGCTGCGCGAGAGATCACGGCGAAGGGTTTGAAGGCGTTTCCCTACCAGCTCGACGTCACCTCGCGGGCAGCCGTGGCGGAGACCTTTGCCCGCATCGCCGCCGAGCGCGGGCCGATCGAGATTCTGGTGAACAATGCCGGCATCGTCCGGAAGCAGCCGACCGCGACGCTGACCGACGAGGAGTTCGACCTCGTCGATCGCGTCAACTTCCGCGGCGCGCTCTATTGCTGCCAGCAGGTCATGGAGGGGATGAAGCAGCGGCGATCGGGACGGATCGTCAACGTCATCTCGCTGGTGGTGAAGCTGATCGGGCGAACCGACGTGCTCTCCTATGCCGCCTCCAAGGCGTCGCTGGGCGCGATGACGCGGATGCTGGCGAAGGAGCTCGGTGAGCACGGCATCACAGTCAACGGCGTGTTGCCGGGCTCGATCGCGGTCACCGACTTCAACGACTCCGTCGGTGTCTCGAAGGACGTCAAGCTGCTGCCGGGCATGAACGTGCCCGCCGGCCGCCGCGGCACGCCCGAGGACATCGGACCCGTCGTCGCCTTTCTCTGCTCGCGCCAGGCCGGCTACATCACCGGCGAGTTCGTCAACGTCAACGGCGGCCTGTTCATGGATTGACGTTCGTGTAGCATGACGTCGTTCCCACCAGACCCCCGAGGGCCGCATGCCGGGCGACGCGAGAACAGCTCAGTCCTCTCTTCTCGAGCGGGCCGAGAAGGCCATTCCGGGCGCGGCGCTGGGCGTCTTCAACCTTCCCGAGACGCAGCGCGTCATCATCGAGAGCGGGCAGGGCTCGACGGTCGTCGACGCCAACGGCAGGACCTATGTCGACTACCTGCTGTCGAGCGGCCCGCTGATCCTCGGCCACGCGCATCCGGAGATCGTCGCCGCCGTGCAGAAGCAGGCGGCGCTGGGGTCGACCTATTATGCGTTGAACCGGCCGGCCATCGAGCTGGCCGAACTGATCGTCGATGCCGTGCCCTGTGCCGAGGCGCTTCGCTACCAATCCACCGGCTCGGAGGCGACGTTCAGTGCGCTCAGGCTCGCGCGTGCCTTCACCCGACGCAGGCTGGTGCTGAAGTTCGAGGGCGCCTTCCATGGCAGCCACGATGTCGCACAGATGACGACCGCCCGGATGATGGGACGGAACTCGGATGAGACGGTAGCTGAGTCCGCGGGCCTCGCCGAGCGGCTGGCGGATGACGTCCTGATCGTCCCCTTCAACGACCTCGCCGCGGCGGCCGACATGGTCGCGCGGCATGGCGCCGAGATCGCCGCCATCATCGTGGAACCATTGCAGCGTGTGCTGCGTCCGGCGCCCGGGTTCCTCGAGGGCTTGCGCGACCTTTCGACGAAGCACGGCATCGTGCTCATATTCGACGAGGTCGTCACCGGCTTCCGGCTGGCCTGGGGCGGCGCGCAGGAGCTCTATGGCGTCCAGCCGGACCTTGCCTGCTACGCCAAGGCGATCGGCGGCGGCTATCCGATCTCGGCGATCGCCGGCCGGCGCGACATCCTGGAACTCGCCGACAACCGGCGGCCCGCATCGGAGACCTATTCCTATCTCGGCGGCACCCTGACAGGGAACCCGCTCTCCGCGGCGGCGGGGCTCGCTTGCTTGAACGTGCTCAAGCGGCCTGGAACCTATGAGCGGCTCCGGGCGCTGGGCGATCGCCTGCGGCAGGGGCTGGAGGAGGCCGGCCGTGAGGCCGGCGTGCCGGTGCAGGCCCTCGGCGAAGGGCCGGTGCTGTCGCCGCTCATCACCGAGAACAGGAACATCCGGACGGCGAGAGACCTCGCATCCGTCGACAAGAAGAAGATGGTGCATTGGGCGCACGAGATGATCGATCGCGGCTTCCTGCTGACGCCCGGCGGCAAGATCTACATCTCGCTCGTGCACTCCGACGAGGACATCGAGCGGACGGTGCGTGCTGCGCACGAGGCCTTCCGCGCCGTTCGGTGATGACCTGGCCCGAGAGCTTCGAGACGCTGAGCTTCGCGCTTCACCTGAAGCCCGGTTGCGAGGCCGAGTATCGCCGTCGCCACGATGAGCTCTGGCCGGAGATGCGGGACCTGCTCTTCTCCCGCGGCCTCGTCCATTACGAGATCTCGCTGCACCCCGAGACCAGCCTCTTGTTCGCCTTCATCGTGCGCCGGAAGGACCACAGCATGGACGGCATGACCGACCATCCGGTGGCCCAGCGCTGGCGGGCGCACATGGCGGACATCCTGGAAACGACGACGGGGATCGTGCCGAGGGTCGACCCGTTGACGCGGATGTTCGCGCTGTCGGCGTCGGCGGCCGGAAGGCCGCATCCCCTCCCGCATTAAGGCCGAAAATTTCTTGCTCGCGGTGCGGGCGTACCCGGAACTTCCGCATCGTCGGCGCGTTTTACAGCCTGCAGCTCCTTCTGCCCGCTTCAAAGACCTCACCCGCACATCCCCCTCGGGCCGGTTTTCGCGTCCTCATGGCGATTGGCCATGGGTGTCGGCGCAAGCCAACCCGACATATGGAGGTTGAAACGCCCGATGAACCGGCTAGCGACGCTCTTCTCGATGCTCGCGATTTCCTTGGCTGTGGCCGGCTGCGCCCAGCCTCCGCCGACGATGGGAGCCGTCACGGCGCCCAAGCTCGAGCGCACGGAGTATCAGGTGTTCTTCGACACCGACAGCGCCACGGTCAATGCACGTGGACAGGCGGTCGTCGCCGCCATCGCCGCCGTCGCCGCGAAGGACGACAAGATGAGCGTACGCGTGATCGGCAAGACCGACCGTGTCGGCGCGCCCCCCGTCAACATGGCCGTATCGAAGCGGCGAACCGAGGCCGTCCTCGGCGCGCTCGTTGCCGCCGGGATGCCGACGGCACGGATCGACTGGGGGTGGGTCGGCGAACGTGCGCCCGAGGTGGAAACGCCCGACTCCAAGGTCGAGCCGCGCAACCGCGTGGTCGAGATCACCGTGGCGCGGGAACCCTAGGTCGGCAGCGGCTCGTCGTCGGGGATGACGGCGTCGATGTCGATCTCCATCAGGAACTCCGGCTTCGCCAGCCCCTGGACGATCAACCCGGTCGAGACCGGGAAGACGCCCTTCAGCCAGCGACCGATCACCTGATAGACCGGCTCCCGATGGGCGCGGTCGACCAGGTAGATCGTGACCTTGCAGACATGCTCCAGCCGGCTGCCGGCTTCCTCGAGCAGGATCTTGGCGCAGCGCATCGCGTTCTCAGCCTGCGCCGCAGGATCGCCCAGGCCCTGCATCCTGCCCTCGAGATCGATCGCGGTCTGACCGCGGAGGAAGACATGGCGGCCGGCGCGCACCGCCATGCAGAGGTCGTTGTCGAGCTTCTGCTCGGGGTACAACGCCTTGGTGTTGAACTTGCGGATCCTGACGTGAGGCATGGCGCACTCCCGCTCAGGGTTTGAGGGCGGCGATGCCGTCCAGCGTCAGGTCGATGCCGAAGCCGGGCGCGTCGGAGGGGACCAGGAAGCCGTCCTTCGGCGTCGGCACGCCGGGGAACACCGCCATCTCGGCCAGCGGCACGCCGGGCGGGGATCCTAAGAAGTACTCGCCCCAGGGCACGTTCGGCGAGGCGAAGCCGAAATGCTGGCCATAGGGCGTGTTCATGCCGGCATGCGGCATCACCGGGATGCCGGCGGCCTCGGCCAGCGCGTTGATCTTCATGCAGGCGGTCAGCCCGCCGACCCAGCCGATGTCGGGCTGGAAGATGTCGACCGACTTCCGCGCCGCCGCGGCGGCAAAGGTGAACGTCGAGTACCAGTGCTCGCCGGTCGCCAGCGTCATCCAGGGCAGCCGGCGGCGCAGCTCGTCCTGGCCGTCGAGGTTCTCAGGGAGAAGGCAGTCCTCGATCCATTTGAGGCCGTAGGGCTTGAGGCGCTCGGCCAGCCGCACCGCGAACTCGACGTCGAAGGCCATCCAGCAGTCGAGCATGAGCTCGACCTCCGGCCCGATCAGTTCGCGCGTGCGGGCGATCAGCGCCTCGTTTCTTGCAAGGCCATCGAGGCCGTCGGATGTTCCGTGCGGGCAGGCGGGCTTGGTCGCGCGGAAGCCCAGCTCCATGTGCCAGTCGGTGTCGTTGCCGGTGGCGTAGACCGGGATGCGGTCCCGCGCCGGGCCGCCGATCAGCTCATAGACCGGGCGCTTCAGAATCTTGCCCTTCAGGTCCCAGAGCGCGAGGTCGACGGCGCTGATCGCGTAAGCCGCAATGCCGCCCGGCCCATATGGCGAGACGATCCTCGTCATCATGTCCCAGAGCCGCTCGGTCGCCAGCGCCGGCTCTCCCGGCAGCAGCGGCGCGATGTGCTCGTTGACGATGGCGATCACCGGCGTGCCGTAGCGGCTGGCGCCGAAGCCCCAGCTGCCGTCCTCGGCGGTGACGATGCAGCCGACCGAGGGCCAGGTCGGGCGCCAGGTCGAGCGCAGCTTCTTGAATCGCGGATATCGCGACATCGGTCCGGCGACCTCGGCCTCGGCGAGCCAGGAGGGACGCCGAGCCTTGGTCTTCGGCGGACCGCCGACGAGGTCGCTCTTGATGGCGAAGGCCTGAACGGATTTGATCTTCACCGGCGTCTCACTCTCTTGATCTCCGGGCGGGCGGAGCTGCCGCGCGCCACCAGCTCGAAACCGACATCTACCGTCCGCGCGCCCTCGGGCCGGCCGAGCAACCGGCCGACGATCATCTCGCCGGCGATCTGGCCGACACGATATTCGGGCACGCGCACCGTGGTCATGCCGGGCGGTACGTGGCGCCCGATCTCCAGGTCGCCGAATCCGGCGATGGCGAGATCGTCCGGCACGCTCCAGCCCACCTCCATCGCCTCCAGCATGGCGCCGACGGCGATCGAATCCGAGGTGCAGAAAAGGCCGTCGACGTCCGGATGCCGGTCGCGGAGGCGCTTCAGGCCCCGCCGCCCGCCCTCGATGCTGAGGTCGGTCGCGATCACGATCGGCGCGTGATCCAGCACCTTGGCCACGGCCGCCTCGTAGGCGGCGCGGCGGGCACGCACGCGGGCATGCTCGACCTTCACGGTCATGAAGGCGATGCGGTGCGAACCCATCCGGATCAGGTGGTCGACGATGGCGGCGCCGGCGGCGTGGTTGGAGAAGCCGACATTCATATCGAGCGGCTTCGGCACCAGCTCCCACAGCTCGGCCAGCGGCGCCTTGAGGCGCGCGAGCGAGCGGGTCAGCTCCGGGCGGTGATCGCCGCCGGCCAGCACCACCGCCTCCGGCCGATATGCCAGCAGCGACATCATCACCCGCCGCTCCTCGTCGACCGCGTAGTTCGAGGTGCCCAGGACCAGCGAATAGCCCTCGGGCGAGATCGCGTCGGCGATGCCCTGCACGACATTGGCGTAGACCGGCGAGGAGATCGTCGGGATGACGCAGGCGATGGTTTGGCTCCGTTTGGAGCGCAGCCCGCTGGCAATCTGGTTCGGCAGGTAGCCCAGCGCATCGGCGGCGCGCAGCACCTTCTCCAGCGTGTCCTCGGACAGTGCGTCGGGGCGGCGGAAGGCGCGCGAGACGGTCATGATCGAGACGCCGGCGCGCTTGGCCACGTCCTCCAGGCTGACGCTGCCGAGATGGCTGATCACGGGGCGCGGGCCAGGGCGGGGGCGGCGATCGCGGCCGGCGCGCCGCCGAGCCGGGCCGATCTGTGGATCGCCTCGATGACGTCGACGGTGGCGGCACCGACCGCACCCGGCGACAGGTTCTCGCCCCGGCCCTGAGCCAGGTCGATCAACGCATGGACCGGGCCGTCGCAGCGATAGACCCAGTCGCCGGGCGCGAGGTCGAGGCGGATCTCCTTGCCGTCATGACGCTGGATCGCGGCGAAGTCGCGGTGAAGGGCGAGCTCGACCGCGCCATCGCGGCCGACGATGTGGAGGGTGAGCAATGCGCGCTGGCCTTCGGGCATGCCTGCGGCGCCAGAGAAGGTGCCGATGGCGCCGCCGTCGAAGGCCACCGTCGCGGCGTCGAACAGGTCGACGTCGCGCGGCACCATCGCGGCCGAGACCGAGGTCGGCGAGAGGCCGGTGAGCCAGAGCGTGAGCGCGATCGAGTGCGAGAGCTGGCCATAGGCGAAGCCACCGCCCTGTTTCGGATCCTGCCAGGTGGCGGCGTCGGGCCGGAAGAAGCTGGTCTGCCAGCGGCCGAGCCCGGCCTTGCCCTCGAAGACGTTGCGGGTCGCCGAGACGAAGTTGGCGGCGACGTGCTCGACCGGGCCGACCGCCGTGCCGAGAAGGGTGCGAAGCCGCGCCAGCTCACGGAGATAATGATATCCGTTGGCGACCAGCAGGTGCCGGCCTCGCGCCCGCGCACGAGCGACCAGGTCCCAGGCCTCGCCTGGATCGAGCGTCATCGGCTTCTCGCAGAGCACGTGACAGCCGGCCTCGATCGCGTCCCGCGCATGTTCGTAATGCAGGTTATGCGGCGAGGCGATGATGGCGGCATCGGGCCCTCGTGCCAGCACGTCACGATGATTTTCCGAGCCGTAGGCGAAGCTGAAATGGCTGCGGACTCGTTCGAGCTCTTTGGCGCCCAAGCGGCAGACGCCGTCGAGCGCGGCGTCGGGACGGGACGCGAGCACCGGGATGTGGTTCTCGGCCGCGTACCAACCGGCCCCGATCACGGCGACCCTGACCCCCGCCATCGCTCTCACTTACTTTCGCAATTGTCGGTAGCTGCGATGTTGTTATCGTTAACAGGCGCCTGGGCCCGGACCAATAGGAAAATCAGGCGAAGCGGGGGGAGAGGCTTCAGAAAGGCCGCGTTCCAGGCAGCATGTCGCGGATGCCATGATCGTCGGCCTTGTGGATCACCAGGTCGGCGTGGTCTCGATCTGCGCGGATGTGGTCGCGCAGGTTCGGCAAGTTGATGGTGCGCCAGACCCGGGCGGCGAAGGCCCGCCGCGCATCCAGATCCAGGTCGCGATAGGCGAAGTAGAACGACTTTGGATCGTCGACGCCGGCGGCCATCAGCGGCAGCAGCCGGTCGGTGAACCAGGTCTCGATCGCGGTCTCCTCGGCGTCGAGATAGATCAGGGTGTCGATCAGCCGCGGCTTGCCGGGTTCCTCGACCTGGGCGAGATGAAGGCCGTCGAGCAGGACGACATCGGGCGCAAAGACGACCTGCGCGTCGTTCCGATCGACATCGTAGGTGACGTGCGAATGGCGTGGGATCTCCACCCTTTCCTTCCGCTTGATCGAGGCGAGCGCTACGCGCATTCCCGCGACGTCGAAGGACTCGGGGAAGCCCTTCCTCTGCCTCAGGCCGCGTTCGCTGAGCACGCTGTTGGGGAAGAGAAAGCCGTCGGTCGAGACGATGTCGACGCGCGGCGTCCCGGGGCTCGCCGTGATCATCCGGCCGAGCTCGCGGGCGAAAGTGCTCTTGCCGACGGCGACGCTGCCGGCGACACCGATCAGGTATGGCGTTCCGTCGGCAACGCCGGCGGCCGGCCATCGCTTCAGGACCTCGCTCAGGATCGGATCCATTTCGGGTGGCATGGCAGAAACATCCTGCGGAGATGGACGATGGCCTGAGACCACTATAATACGGCCCGCCGGCCCGCCGGTTCCGCTTTCCAGGACGACCTCCCGACGCCGATGTCCAGCCCGATCGAGATCTTCGTCGATGCCGACGCCTGCCCGGTGAAGGCCGAGGTCTATCGCGTCGCCGAGCGCTACGGCCTCAAGGTCTATGTCGTCGCCAACGCATTGCTGGCGGTGCCGCGGAACCCGCTGTTCGAGCGGGTGATCGTCGGCGACGGCTTCGATGCCGCCGATGACTGGATCGCCGGCAAGGTCGGCCCGGCCTCCATCGTCATCACTGCCGACATTCCGCTGGCCAGCCGCTGCCTTGCTGCCGGCGCGATGGCGATCGGCTCGACCGGCAAGCCCTTCACCAGGGATTCGATCGGCATGGCGATGGCGACCCGCGAGTTGATGCAGCAGCTCCGCGCCATGGGCGAGGTCTCGGGCGGGCCGAAGCCGATGGCAGCCAAGGACAAATCCCGCTTCCTCTCGGCCCTCGACGAGGCGGTGGTGAAGCTGAAGCGCGCCGCCGGCTGACGGACTACATGCCGGCGGGAGCGGAGGCGCCCTGGCCTTCGATACGGGCGAGCAGGCGCGCGGCTCGTGCGCGCTTCTCGGGATCCAGGTCGCGGGCGACGATCCGCTGCAGCACCGAGCCGGCGCGCGGGTCCCCGGCCTCCCCCAGCTCGAAGGCCAACTGGTCGCGCTTGTCGAACCAGGTGCGGTCGAAGGGCTTGGAGGTCAGGGCCAAGCGCTTCCAGTAGTATTTGAGCTCGTCGGATTTCCAGCCGGCATAGACCTCTTCCCAGGTCAGCGGCTGGCCGTCGGGCTGGGCGTTGTCGAAGTTGAACGGCTCGCTCACCAGCTGGAAGCGGACGTCGATCGACATGCGGAGCCGGTCGCTGCGGTTCGGCACGCCTTTGTGCACGGTCATGCTGTGGAAGATCAGCACGTCACCGACGGAGAAGGGACCGCTTGTCCAGCGGCCGTCCAGCGGGTCCTTGATTTCGATGCCGCCGGCGCCGGCGCCGATGTGGAAGTCGTAGACGCCCTGGGCATGCGATCCGGTGGCCACCTGAAGCGGGCCAACCTCGATCGGGCAGTCGATCAGCGGGATCCAGGCGGTGAATGCCTCGGTCGTGCCCTGGACGTTGGGGAAGTCCTGATGCGCCTTGGTGGTGAACTCTTCCTTGGCCGGGAAGATGTTGCGCATGAGCACGCGGGGATGGGCCAGGATCGGCCCGCCCAGCATGCGCTCGAACAACCCGATCAGGCGCGGATGGTGCTTGAGGCCGTGATAAGCCTCCAGCCGATTGATGCGCCGGAGTGTCTTCAGATATGTGGGATCGGGATCGACGCAGAAGCCCGAGAGGTCGGCCGCGGCCTCGGCCACCGGCCGGTCGGGTTTTAGCCAGCCGTCGGTGCGGGCGATCTCGCCGATCTGGCGCTGCACCTCGGCGACGTC
>CAXNIC010000192.1:0-9306 GCA_964201945.1 Alphaproteobacteria bacterium | reverse complement strand
TTCCGGAGGCTGCTCCGCGAGAACGTGCGGCCCGAGGCCGGCTGGCTGGCGCTGGCGCTCCTGTTCATGGTGCTGGTCGCGCTCTCGACCGCGGCGCTGGCGAAGCTGATGGAGCCGGTGCTCGACCAGGTCTTCACCCAGAAGAACCGTGGCCAGCTGCTCGAGGTCGCGCTTTCGGTGCTGGCGGTCTTCGTCGTCAAAGGCTTCGCCACCTACGGCCAGGCGGTGCTGATGAGCCGGGTCGGGCTTCGCATCGTTGCCCGCCTGCAGACCCGCGTCGTCGATCACGCGATCCGCCTCGACCTCGCCTATTTCCATGACACCACCACCGGCACCCTGGTCAGCCGGGTGATCTACGACACGGCGATGCTGCGCGGCATCGTCGCCAATGTGCTGACCGGCATCGGCAAGGACTTCCTGACGCTCTTCTTCCTGGTGGCGTTGATGTTCTGGCAGGACTGGAAGCTGGCGGTGATCGCCTTCTTGGCATTCCCGACGGCGATCTGGCCGATCCTCCGGATCGGGCGGCGCACACGCAAGGTCTCAGCCAACACCCAGACCGAGATGGCGGAGCTGACGACCCTGCTCTCCGAGGTCTTCCAGGGCGCCCGCCACGTCAAGGCCTATGGCATGGAGGCCTATGAGACCGCGCGTGCGTCCCGCCTGGTCGAGCGCGTGACCGGCCTGATGTTCAAGGCGGCCCGCATCCGTTCGGCCGGGCATCCGATCATGGAGACGCTGGGCGGCATCGCCATCGTCGCCGTCATCCTCTATGGCGGCTGGCAGGTGATCGAGGGCGAGCGCACCACCGGCGCCTTCTTCTCATTCGTCACCGCCCTCCTCCTCGCCTACGAGCCGATGAAGCGCCTGACCCAGCTCAACGCCGCGCTGCAGGAAGGTCTCGCCGCGGCCGAGCGCGTCTATCAGGTGCTGGACCAGCCGCGCACGATCACCGACCGGCCGGAGGCCGCGGCGCTCGCGATCACCGGCGGCGCCATCGGCTTCGACGGCGTCCGCTTCGCCTACCGCTCGGACAAGCCGGCGCTGAACGGCATCACGCTGGAGGTGCCGGCCGGGAAGACCGTGGCCCTGGTCGGCCCGTCCGGCGGCGGCAAGTCGACGATTCTCAACCTGATCCCGCGCTTCTTCGATGCGGATGCCGGCCGCGTCGCGGTCGACGGCCAGGACGTGCGCGACGTCACGCTGGACTCGCTCAGGGCATCGGTCGCGCTGGTGAGCCAGGAGGTGAGCCTGTTCGACGACACCGTCGGCGCCAACATCGCCTATGGCCGCCAGAGCGCCACGGAGGAAGAGATCGTCGCCGCCGCCAAGGCAGCGCAGGCGCACGACTTCATCACCGCGCTGCCCGAAGGCTACTGGACCCGCATCGGCGAGCACGGGGTCAAACTCTCCGGCGGGCAGCGCCAGCGCATCGCCATCGCCCGCGCCATGCTGAAGAACGCGCCGATCCTGCTGCTCGACGAAGCGACCTCGGCGCTCGACACCGAGAGCGAGCGGCTGGTGCAGGCGGCGCTGAAAGACCTGATGCGGGGTCGGACGACGCTGCTGATCGCGCACCGTCTCTCGACCGTCATCGACGCCGACCGCATCTACGTCATCGACGGCGGCCGCGTCATCGAATCCGGCACGCACACCGAGCTGCTGCAGGCCGGCGGCGTCTATGCCCGCCTCTACCGCACGGCGCTCCGCGAGGACACCACCCTCGATGATGCCGCCGTGGTCGCCGCCGCGGGATGAGTCTTCTCAAGCGGATCGTCCGCTCCGATCTCGGCCGGCGGCTGATCGGCATCGGCGGTGCCGGCTACATCCGGCTGGTCCATGCCACGACGCGCTGGACCACGGTCGGGAACGAGACGCCGGAGCGGCTATGGGCCGAGGGCCAGCCCTTCATCGGCTGCTTCTGGCACGGCCGCATGCTGCTGATGCCCTACATCTGGACCGCCGACCGGCCGTTCTCGATGCTGATCTCCAAGCATGCCGACGGCCGGCTGATCGCCGAGATCATCGGCCGCTTCAACTTCGCCTCGATCCCCGGCTCATCGAGCAAGGGCGGCAGCGAGGCGCTGCGAGCCATGGTCAAGACGCTCAAGTCGGGCGTCTCCATCGGTGTCACCCCGGACGGGCCGCGAGGCCCGCGGATGCGCGTCTCCGCCGGCGTCATCCAGGCCGCCCGCCTCGCCCGCGTGCCCCTGGTGCCGGTATCCCTGGCGACCAGCCGGCGGAAGATGCTGCGCTCCTGGGATCGCTTCCTGATCGCGCTGCCCTTCAGCCGCGGCGCCTTCGTCTGGGGCAAGGCGATCGAGATCGCCCCCGAAGCCGGCGAGGCCGAGGTCGAAGCGGCACGCGTCGCGCTCGAGGACGAGCTCAACCGGCTCAGCCTCGAAGCCGACCGCATGGTCGGCCAGACGCCGGTCGAGCCGGCTTAAAAGCTGTGCTCACCCCGTCGCTCTATCGCGGCCTGACCGCGGCGGCGGCGCCGGCGATCCTGCTGGCGCTGCATCTCCGCCGACGGCGCGGCAAGGAGGACCCGGCACGGGCGGGCGAGCGCCGCGGCATCGCCGGGCGGGCGCGGCCGGCGGGTCCGCTGGTCTGGCTGCACGCGGCCTCGGTCGGCGAGGCGACCTCGGCACTGGCGCTGATCGAGCGGCTCAGAGCCGAGCGGCCGCACATCGCGGTTCTGGTCACCACCGGCACCACCACCTCGGCCGAGCTGATGGCACGCCGCCTTCCCGAAGGCGCCTTCCATCAATACGTGCCGGTCGACCGCGGCGCCTGGGTCGACCGGTTCCTCGATCACTGGCGGCCGGACCTGGCGCTGTGGATCGAGAGCGAGCTGTGGCCGAACCTGATCCACGCGACCCGAGCGCGCGGCATCCCGGCGGCGCTGGTCAATGCTCGCCTCTCCGAGCGCTCGCTCGCCGGATGGCGGCGCTTCCCCGGGCTGATCGGCCCGACGCTGGCGGCCTTCGACGTCCGCCTGGCACAGTCGCCGACCGATGCCGAGCGGCTGAAGGCGCTGGGCGCGCCCGGCGTCGACTATGTGGGCAACCTGAAATTCGCCGCACGCCCGCTGCCGGTCGATGCCGCAGCGCAAGCGGCGCTGGACGGGGCCATAGGCGACCGACCTCGCTGGCTCGCCGCCAACACCCATGAAGGCGAGGAAACCATCGCGCTGGACGTGCAGGCAGCGCAATCCGCCAGAGACCTGCTGACGATCATCGCGCCCCGGCATCCGCATCGCGGCGACGCGATCGAGGCGCTGGTGCGCTCACGCGGCCTCACGCTCGCCCGGCGCTCGCGGGGCGAGCTGCCGGATGGCTCGACCCGGATCTACCTCGCCGATACGCTGGGCGAGATGGGCCTCTTCTACGCGACCGCTCGCCACGCCTTCATCGCCGGCTCCTTCGCGCCGGTGGGCGGCCACAATCCACTGGAGGCAGCGCATTTCGACACGGCGATCCTGCTGGGACCGGACCGCCGCAACAATGCCGCCGCCGCTGAGGCTCTGATCGAGGCCGACGCCGCGATCGAAGCCGCCACGCCCGAAGCGCTGTCAGCGGCTCTTGGCATGCTGCTCGCCGATCCGTCGCGCCGCGACCGGGTGGCGGCGAATGCCAAAGCCGTCGTCGCCCAGCATCAGGGCGTGCTCGATGCGGTGCTGGCCCGCCTCGCTCCTTTCCTCGACCGGCTGGGCTCGTGAAGCCGCCGGCGTTCTGGACTCAGGACGGCGGTCTCGCGCTGATGCTGGCGCCGCTCGGTCGGCTGTGGACCCTGGGTGCCAGATGGAAGCGTGCGACGACGACCGCCTGGCGCGCACCGGTGCCGGTCATCTGCGTCGGCAACCTGACCGTCGGCGGCACCGGCAAGACGCCGACCGCGATCGCGATCACCCATCGGTTGCTGGCATCGGGACGGAAGCCGGTGCTGGTCTCGCGCGGCTATCGCGGCCGGCTCGCCGGTCCGGTGCGCGTCGATCCGGCGCACCACACCGCAGGCGAGGTCGGCGACGAGCCGCTGCTGCTGGCGGCGGCGACCCCGACCATCGTCGCCAAGGACCGCGTCGCCGGCGTCCGCGTCGCGATCGATCTCGGCGCGGAGATCGTCATCCTCGACGACGGCTTCCAGGACCCGCGCCTCGCTCATGACCTGGCGCTGGTCGTCGTCGATGGCGGGGCAGGTTTCGGCAATGGCCGCGTGCTTCCGGCGGGGCCGCTGCGCGAGCCGGTCGCCGACGGCCTCGCCCGCGCCGATGCGGTGATCCTGATCGGCGACGGCGGCGTCGCGACCGACCGGCCGGTGCTTCGCGCCCGCCTGATGCCGACCGAGGCCGCGCTCCGCTTCCAGGGCCGCAAGGTCCTGGCCTTTGCCGGCATCGGCCGGCCGGAAAAATTCTTCGCGACGCTGGCGGAGATCGGGGCGGAGGTGGCGGCGACCCGCGCCTTCCCCGATCATCATCCCTATGACGAGGACGGGGCGGCGCGCCTGATCGAGGACGCGGCCCGTCTCGGTGCCGAGCCGGTTACCACCCGCAAGGACTGGGTCCGCCTGCCGGTATCGGCGAGGCCGCTGATCTCGGTCCTCGACGTCGACCTCGTCTTCGCCGACGAGGCCGCCCTGGCCCACCGGCTCGGGAGCCTTCGCCGTGGCTGATCTCACGCTCGGCAAACGCCTTCGCTATGCCGCCGAGACCGCGGCGGTGCTCGCGGCCTATGCGCTGCTCAAGGTGCTGCCGATCGACCGGGCGTCCGGCCTCGGCGGTTGGCTCGGCCGCACGCTCGGCCCGAAGCTCGGCCTCTCGCGCCGCGCCCGGCGTAACCTGAAGCTCGCCATGCCCGAACTCGATGCCGAGGCGATCGAGCGCATCGTCGGCGAGATGTGGGACAATCTCGGACGCTTCGGCGGCGAGATGCCGCACATCGCCAATCTCGACTGCAGCGAAGAGGGCGGCCGGGTCGAGATCGTCGGGCTCGAGCATGTCCGCGCCGCCGCCGAGAGCGAGGGCTGCATCTTCTTCTCCGGCCACATCGCCAATTGGGAGCTGCTGCCGATCGCCGCCCGCCAGCACGGCATCGACCTGGACGCGGTCTATCGCGCCGCCAACAATCCGTGGATCGACCAGCTGATCCGTAACATCCGGGTCGGCCGACTGCATCCGAAGGGCGCGCAAGGCGCGCGGCTCGCCGTCGCCGGGCTCAAGGCCGGACGGCCGCTGGCGCTCCTGGTCGACCAGAAGATGAACGACGGCATCGCGGTCCCCTTCTTCGGCCATGTGGCGATGACCGCGCCGGCGCTGGTCGACCTCGCCCGCAAATACAAGCTGCCGGCCTATCCGGCCCGGGTCGAGCGTCTGGAAGGCGGCGCACGGTTTCGCATCACCGTCTATCCGCCGCTCCGCTTCGAGGCCGGCCCCGACCGCCATGCCGACCTCGCTCTGGGCATGACGCGGGTGAACGCGATCCTGGAAGAGTGGATCCGGGCGCGGCCGGGCCAGTGGCTGTGGCTGCACCGGCGCTGGCCGGAGAGCTGAGAGGTTCGAGCGCATAGTTCGGATGGAACTGGCACCGGGGACGGGACCATGGTCCCGGTCTCGCCGTTCCGGAGCCAGCCCATGTCCACCCCCGCGCCTCGCCTCGCCGCCCAGGATTGGGTCCTGCTGCTCGCGCTCTCGCTGCTCTGGGGCGCGTCATACTTCTTCTCGAAGGTTGCTGTCGGCGCGCTGCCGCCGCTGACCGTGGTCGGTGCCCGCGTCTTCCTCGCCGCCGCGGCGCTGATCCTCGTCTGCCGGATCGCCGGCGTGACCCTGCCGGTCGGGCGATGGCGCGACTTCCTCGGCATGGGCGTCCTCAACAACGTCGTGCCTTTCGCGCTGATCTTCTGGGCGCAGACCGAGATCGCGAGCGGGCTCGCCTCGATCCTGAACGCGACGACGCCGCTGTTCACCGCGCTCCTCGCCCATGCGTTGACCCGTGACGAGCGCCTGACCACCGCCAAGGTGATCGGCGTCGCGCTCGGCATCGGCGGCGTCGCGGTCCTGGTCGGGATCGAGGTGCTGGAAGGACTGGGCGCGTCGATCCTGCCGGAGCTCGCCTGCCTCGCCGCCGCGGTCTTCTACGCTTGCGCCGGGATCTTCGCCCGCCGCCGCCTCAAGGGCGTGCCGCCGCTGGCGTCCGCGGCCGGCCAGCTCACCGCGTCTTCGGTGGTGGCGTTGCCGATTGCGCTCCTCTTCGATCGGCCGTGGCTGCTGCCGATACCGGAGATGAGCATCATCGGCGCGGTGCTGGGGCTGGCACTGCTGTCGACGGCTCTGGGATATGCGATCTACTTCCGCATCCTCGCCCGCGCCGGCGCCACCAACATCCTGCTGGTGACCTTGCTGATGCCGCCCAGCACCATCCTGCTCGGCGCACTCATCCTCGGCGAGCGCCTGGATCCGCATCACTTCGCGGGTTTCGCCGCGATCGCGCTCGGGCTCGCCGCCATCGACGGTCGGCCGTTCGGCTGGATCGCCCGCTACGAGTCCAGCGCCTCGCGCAGGCGGCGGGCCAGCTCGGCCTTGCGGTAGGGCTTGTCGAGGACGCGGAGATCCGGTCGGAGCCGGCCGCGGTCCGCCAGCGTCTCGACCGCATAGCCCGAGGTCATCAGGACCTTGAGGTTCGGCAAGAGCCGCTGGGCGCGCTCGACCAGCTCCCAGCCGCTGACGCCGCCAGGCATGACGATGTCGGTGAACAGAATGTCCGGCCTCTCACCCTGCGCCAGTCGGGCCAGCGCCTCCTGCCCGTCGACGGCGGCGATGACGCGATACCCCAGGCTCTCCAGGCAGGACACCGCATAGGCGCGGACGAAGGCGTCGTCCTCGGCCAGCAGCACGGTCTCACGGCCGGCGGGCGTTTCCGGGACCGGTGCCGTCGCGGGTGCGGTAACGGGGCCGCCCTTGGCCGCGGGCAGATAGAGCCGCACCGTCGTGCCGAGGCCCGGCTCGCTGTAGATCGACACGTGTCCGTTCGACTGCTTGACGAAGCCGTAGACCATGCTGAGGCCGAGGCCGCTGCCCTTGCCGACCTCCTTGGTGGTGAAGAACGGCTCGAACACCCGTTCCAGCACCTCGGACGGCATCCCCTGGCCATCATCGGTGACGGAGACCATCACGTAGTTGCCCTGCGGCACTTCCGGGTAGCGTTCGCGATAGGGTTCGTCGAGCGGCATGCTGGCGGTGGTGATCGTCAGGTTGCCGCCGGCGGGCATCGCGTCCTGGGCGTTGAGCGCGAGGTTGAGGATCGCCGATTCGAGCTGGCCCGGATCGGCATAGGCCGGCCACAGGTCGTCCTCGAGCGCGGTCCGGACGTGGATGTTCTCGCGGAGCGTCCTCAGCAGCAGCTCCCGCATCGCCAGGATCAGCTTGTTGCAGTTGGTCTCGACCGGCTCGAGGCGCTGGCGCCGGCTGAAGGCGAGCAGGCGGCGCGTCAGTTCCGCGCTGCGCTCGCTGGCGCTGATGATCGTGTCGGCGAGGCGCTTCAGGTCCGGGCGCGCCTTGAGAGAGTCGCTGAGATTGTCGGCGCAGCCGAGGATGGCGGTCAGCAGATTGTTGAAGTCGTGCGCGATGCCGCCGGAGAGCTGGCCGACCGCCTCCATCTTCTGCGCCTGAGTCAGCTGCTCCTCGGTTCGCTTGCGCTCGGTCAGGTCGTGGATGATGCCGACGAAGATCGACGCCCCTTCCTGCTTCGCCTCGCCGACCGAGAGATCCATCGGGAAGGTCGAGCCATCCTTGCGCCGGCCGACGACTTCGCGTCCGATGCCGATGATCTTGCGCTCGCCGGTGCGGGCATAATTCCCGAGATAGCCGTCATGCTCGTTCTGGTAGGGCTCCGGCATCAGCATCTTGACGTTCCGGCCGGTGACCTCGCCGGCCATGTAGCCGAACAGCTTCTCGCAGGCCGGGTTGAACGTCAGAACGACGCCGCGGGCGTCGATCAGGATCACCCCGTCGACCGCCGTATCGACCACCGCACGCAGCTGTTCAGCGCTCTCGCGCAATGCCTGCTCGCTGCGCTTGCGCTCCGTCAGATCGTGGATGATGCCGACGAAGGAGGCCTCGCCGTCCTGCTTCGCCTCCCCGACCGAGAGATCCATCGGGAAGGTCGAGCCGTCCTTGCGTCGGCCCACGACCTCGCGGCCGATGCCGATGATCTTGCGCTCGCCCGTGCGCATGTAGTTGCCGAGATAGTCGTCATGCTCGCCCTGGTAGGGCTCGGGCATCAGCATCTTGACGTTCTGGCCGACGACCTCGCCGGCGTCGTAGCCGAAGAGCTTCTCGCAGGCTGGGTTGAACAGCAGCACCATGCCGCGGGCGTCGATCAGGATCACCCCATCGACCGCCGTTTCCACGACCGCTCGAAGTCGTATGGCTTCGCTGGTGGTGGACATCGTCTCCTCTCAGGCCAAGCACGGCATCTGCTCGATCCATCAGAGGCGCAGGGATGAAAGACTGCAAATGGAATTAAGTTAATTTGGTAAGCATTTTACAATGCGAGCGTTTCCCCCGCGGACCTGCAGTTCCCGGCCGCTCGACCGACTCCGCAAAGAAAACGGGCCGCCGGTGGTGCCGGCGGCCCGTCTTTAGAGACGACTTAAGCGTAAGGCTTAGCGGAAGACGATCTCGACCCGGCGGTTACGCGGCTCGCGAACGCCATCGGCGGTCGGAACCAGGTTCTCGTTCTCGCCTCGGCCGGCGGTCTGGATCGTGCTTTCAGCGACACCCTCGCGCACCAGGGCGCCCTTGACGGCGGCGGCGCGGCGCTCGGAGAGACGCTGGTTGTACGGACCCGAACCGGAGCGGTCGGCGTGGCCGGTCGCGACGATCAGACGGACGTTGCCGCGCTTCGCGTCGTCGGCGGCCTGCTTGATGATGCGGGCGGCCTCAGGCGTGATGTCGGACTTGTCGAAATCGAAGAACACCCGATAGGTCTTCGGCACGGCCGGCGCAGGAGCCGGCGGCGGCGGAGCCGCAGCGGGCGGAGGCGGCGGCGGCGGAGCGGCGACCGGCATTGCCCGCGGCGCCGGAGCCGGCTCCGGGAAGCGCAGCATCAGACCCAGCGTGATGTTGTGGGTCTTGTACTCGGTCTCGACCGTGGTCCCGGTCGACGCCCGGAACTTCGGATCCTGGGTGGCGAAGTAGCGGTAATCCGCGGTCAGAGCGACCTCGGGGGTGATCTGGTAGGCGATACCCGCGATCGCCTGGTAGGCGAACTTGTTGTCGTCGTCGTCGAGCGTCGCGCCGAGGCCGGTCGC
>CAXNIC010000191.1:0-9351 GCA_964201945.1 Alphaproteobacteria bacterium | reverse complement strand
CGTGCGTGGCGCACCGAAGTTCCTGAGGTCCGACAACGGCCCCGAGTTCGTGTCCCGCGCGCTGCTCGGCTGGATCGTCTCACAGGGCATCGGCACGGCATTGATCGAGCCGGGAAAGCCCTGGCAGAATGGCGTCTCGGAGAGTTTCAACGGCGAGTTCCGCGACGAATGCCTCAGCCTCGAATGGTTCCACTCGCGAGCCGAAGCCAAGGTCCTGATCGAGCAGTGGCGGCGGCACTACAACGAGGTGAGGCCGCATTCGAGCCTCGGCTATCTGACCCCGAACGAGTTCGTCGCCAAGCTCGAAGAGAAAGCGTCAGCGTCCAGCCAGGCAACGGGCCGGGACGCTGCGGTATATGGGGCCTCCGCGCCCCGGCCCGTTGCATCACCGCCCCGCATGGGGCATGCACAACGAGGAACAAGTGGGCCTCGTGCGCACGCAGTCCGACTTTTATGCAACTCTATCAAAAGGTCGGTGCTGCTCGTTTGAGCCGGCGGAATCTGCGATGCCGAATTCACTGATTCAACGGAGCTCTTATGGCGTTGATTGGCAGCTCTGTTACACGACGCCGAGTGATCGCCTGTGGTCTGATCGCCGCGTTGTGGGGCCTCAGACCGAAGGTAGGATTTGCATCGAGTCCCGAGGCACCGCGAGCATTGCGCGGGCTCAAAATGTTTAGTCCGCCTCTTCCTTTGCCCGACATGTACCTTCAAAGTGCGGAGGGTGAAGAGCAAACGATAAGAGCATTTGGTCCTGGCTCTTGCATTCTGAACCTCTGGGCTACGTGGTGCGCGCCGTGTGTGGAAGAACTTCCGAGCCTTCAACGGTTATCTCTGCTTGCGAAGGGTCGTTTTCGAGTGATCTTGCTAAGCCAGGATCGAGGCGGAAGTGCCGTCACGGACCCGTTTCTTCGTCGACTAGGGGTGACTGATCTTCCAGTATTCGCTGATCCTAGTGGGCGGTTCGGGCGCGCGCTCTCTGTGCGCGGCTTGCCAACGACCTTCATCATCAATCAGCACGGAAGCATCGTAGGCCGTTACGAAGGCGGAGCGCGTTGGGACGATGGAGCGGTTGTAGAGTTCATTTCCACGCTAAGCGCCTTCTCCCCTTCCTAGACGGCGTGCTCTTGAGCAATTTTCGGAGCCTCTTTTATTTATGCAAATATCGGTGTATCAGTCTCAGGTTGTACAAAACGTAAAAGGGGTCCTGGAATGAACCGCCTCCTACGCTTAATCATGGTCGTGTTGGCCCTGGTGGCTACGTCGGCTGTATCGGTTTCGCAGGCTGATGCTCGTGCATTAGTTGACCGCTCATCGGAATCGATATCGCAAGAAATTGCAGGGCTCGCGACACCGGATGCACCGCTTCTCATTTCAGCCGCGTCGTCCATGGGCCTTTCGCTTCTGGATGCTGCACGCAGCGCGGCACCCTCAACGGAGTCGAACATTCAACTGGCACAGCGTTCGTACGGTTGTTCCACCGGTTGTTCCACCGGTTGTTCCACCGGCTGCTCTACCGGCTGCTCTACCGGCTGCTCTACCGGCTGTCGATAGCCACGCACCTTAACAAGCTCGTTCATTTGTGAGCGCCTCCCGGTCCAACAAAGGCCGGGAGGCTCGCGCATTTAGAGTCCCGGCCATCGCTGCGGCAACAGCCGCCGCGGCTGCCGCCCTCATTGAACCTTCTCCTGTGGCTGTTGGCCTCGGGACTCTTCTAATCTTAGCCGTTTACCTCGCGCAGGGTCTTACGGCTGGACTGATTGCCACCACGGCGATACTTGGGTCCGCTGCGCTCATTCCTATCGCTTCCTCACACGTATACGGGAACGGATTTACCCTTCCCCTCTCGTCCGGCGCTTGGGTAGTTGCATCACTGCTGCCCGCAGCAGTCGTGACGGCCCACGCTCGCGGCGGGTGGCCAGCACTCATTCTTGTCCCTCTCCCTGTGTTCGTTCTTTTGGATTTGGCTGCTTTCGGCGGCTGGCTGAACGTCCGCACGCTGACTGACCCTGCCTTTCGTATGGCAGTTCCTGGTATTGCCGCGATGGCGGCCTGCCTCCTCACGCGCAACACCCAAACATCCTTTTACGTCGGAAGCCGCTGGACTCCAGTCTATGTCCTCGCTGCAATTTTCAGCGGCGCGATTGCGGCCCAGCTCCCTAGTGGAGCGCCCATTCGCGGTGTCACATTCGATGAGTCTCATGGTCGTTGGGAGACAGTCCAAGCTAGCTTCGGACCGGACGACTTCGGTCGCGGTGGTAGCTACACCTATTCGGTCATTGCTGCGTATGCGCGTGCGCTGACGGGTGATACACAGGTTTTTCTCCATGAAGCTGACCAGCTACCTACTACGGACCGTGCGTTCGTTCTCAAGATGCCAACAGCGCCGCTGGGCGACAGCTTTCGTGCGCGTCTTACTCAGTGGGTAGAAAGTGGGGGCCGGCTGCTCGTCGTCGCGGACCACACCGACCTCTACGACCACGCACAGCATCTCAATCGGTTGCTAAGCGAGCGGTGGGCCGTGAAGATTGATACGGATGCTGCGTATGACAGGGATGGGAAGCCCAACATCTCTCACTCACTTTCGCTTTTTCGTATCCTTGGCCGGATTGATGCGACGGGTATGCCAACGCCATGGATGACCGGGTCAAGCGCCGTAAATGTGCCGCTCGGCAGTGTTGTACTGGCCAGCTATGGGCCATCGTTTACAGAGCCGGGAAACTACAGTGGTCCAAATCGGTTCGGCCCGTTTCTGCCTCGACTATCACTTCCTTACGTCCCCCAGGCAGCCGTGTTCGCATTTCCGGCAGGTGCTGGAATTGTTGCCGTCATTCTTGACAGTACTCCTTGGTCAAACTTCTCCTCGTTTAGAGAGGAATACCGTCGCCTCTTTCGTGGCGTGCTAGGCGCTCTCGGTGAGCCCAGTGTGATTCTTCTACTTGGCATTCTTTCACCAGCTTTGCTGGCAATCGCATTTGCCGCGGCGTTGCTACGGAGCGTCTCGACACTCGTTACGCTCGCATTTCTCTTTGGCCTTGTTGGAGGACTCGGATGGCGTGCCTCAGCGGCAGGCGTTGCGCCGATGGTAGAGGGGCGCGACTTCGGCTTACGTGTAATTGTTGGCTCGGAGGCGCGACTTGAGTTCCTTCCTCAACTCCTAGCTCCTGGCGAACGGAACTATGCTCGCATTGTCTCTGCGCTCACCAAGTATGGCCTGAATCCCATAGCGACAGCGCATACCGGCGCGACTCTTTCGCTGGCGAGTGCACGACGATGGGTATTCTTAGAACCAGACCCGGAGCACCTCCCTTCAGAAGCGGCAGTTTTCGATCATCTCCGGCGTGGCGGTGACCTCACTGTGCTGTTCATGCCCCATGTGGCTTCGGATAAGCGCGTTCGCGACTGGCTCATTTCTCTAGATTTGGGACTCGGGAACTCAATCGCACTCGCCACTGCTGAAGACGCGGGGCGGATGGCCAGCGACGCCTTTGCCGCACGGCGAGGCGCCGCTTTGTTGCGGGACGCACGCGTCATAACGTTCGCTCGCGAGGATGGTCTGCTTAAGGAACATGCGTTTGATCGCCTTTGGCAAACGTATACTGTGAGGCCAACAAATCTTCCTCGCACCAGCGGCCTTCTAACAATTGGGTTCAGTGCCGACCAAGTAACTGATGCGGCAGTGGGTGACGTTTGGGAAGGCGTGCGTCCAAGTGCTCTCGGGAGACTTCGCGAGCGTCAATTCGGTTCGCTGCTTTTGGGTGCGGACGGTCCTGGACCTTGGCCCGAAAACATTCTTCCCTCCGCACCACCGCAACCAACCACACGGACCCTTCGGAGTTTCCTGGTTGCCGGCGCTGGTAAAATTCTCCTCGAGGGCACTCTCAGCGATGCTGAGATGACCAAGTTCCAACGATCACCGATTGCCTTCAACACTACTCCCCGACTCTACCTTGCTGACTTGCGTGCTCGCGCACTAGCGATTGTCGACGAATATTGCCCTGTAGCAGGAGAAGGCGTGACGGTGTGTGCGGCGCGCCTCCTCGGAGCCGACGGAATGGAATGGTTGGTGACTCGCAAAGAGAAGGCTGGAGCATTGGCAGGCATTGAGCTTGTTCATGAACGACAGTGGTCTGGTACCGGTGCGAATATCAACATCGTTTTTGCTGACTAGATCGTGGAACATGACATCTCAGTAGATAAGTCGACGTGGGTGCTCGCTCCTAAATGTCGACAGTCCGAAGGGGGCGCACTAAGCGACCCGTTGGGCCGCGCGGTCCTTCCGTTTGCGGCGGTCGCTGGGATTTCCGCATCGGTGTTTCCAATTGTCGTCCCGTGGGCGTTGCTCCCGCTCTTAGTCGCAATCGCGTCGGTCGGTGGTGCGATCTTTTTCCTTCGGCGAAGCTACGGGCTGCTTCCAATAGTTGGCCTTGTTATGCTCGCGGCGTTGGGAGGTGTTATCTCTCTTCCACTCGCGACCGCACTAGCCTCCATAGCGGCGTTATCCATTGCGGCAACGGCAGGTGCGCGCCGTCTCGCCTATGTGATTTTAGCCCTACAGTTTTCATACGTCGCAACGATTGAAGCGCTCATATCCGGTGAACTCGCCATTTGGCGTCTAGAGTCCGGTGCGCCGCCGTTGTTAGCCTGTACTGCGGTGCTTTGCGTGAACAGATCGCACTGGAAGATAGTGTTGTGCGGAGCAATCGTAACGGTGGTCGTAGCTTGGATCGCTCGCGTCATGGGGCTACCGCCGCCAGCGATACAGGCAATGGCGGCGGTTCCAGTTCTTGCAGTCGGCGCAATTACGGTGATGAGAAACGCGCAGAGGTCGGCGGGTGCGGGCGTTGTCCTTTGCAGCATCCTTGCCTGCACATGGGTCCTTACCTTGCCTAATGTGAGATCGGCGAGTGATGTCCACCTAATCTTACCGCGAGCGCCAGAAGCACCGGAGGCTCGCCATTTTAGCGGCATTGAGGAGGGGCTGCGCTTCGCTGGTTTGAGGGTCACCGTCCCTGCGGAGCTTGAGCAAATTCCGAAGGGCGCATTTGTCCTCCTGCCCTGGCTATCCTCTGAATTGGCCGATGACGAAGGCGCCTTTGGCTTACGCTTTAGACAACTCGCCAACCTGCGGCATTGGACAGTCTTAATGTTTGGCGAGCATACGGGAATGGGCAATCTCGATGTGCGTGCCGAAATGCTGGCGGATCAAGCGATGTTCCGGCGCGACCTCACGGTTCCTCCCGGAAACGGCGACATTTCAGGACCGTTGCGCTCATCTGACATGCTCGCTTGGCCAAATGCTGCTGTGCTTAACAGAGGAGCAACCACCAGGCCCTCCAACGTTCGCAGCCGCATCTTGCTTTCCGCTGATGGCTGGTGGGCTGATGAGGATCTTAGCGAGTGGCTATGGCTGGGAGACTATCGTTGGCGTAGCGAAGATCGGGGCGGACGCCTATCGCTCGCTCATGCCACTCGGGGAAATGGCGGCGCGACCTGGATCGCGGTCGGCGATACGAGTCCTGCGCTGACGCGACAACTAGTCGCCGATCCCAGGCCGTTTCTCCGGCTGCTTGAGCTTGCCACGCTAGTACCAGCACTCCTCTTAGACATCATGCTGTTGTTTGCAATGGTCGCGACTATCTTGAGCAGCATCAAACCGGTCACGCCGTGGCGCAAGCGGGCAATGTCGTTAGCCCTTGCTTTGGCCATCGGGTGCGTCTTCACCCGCGTCTCGCCGCTCGCACGGTTGCCAGAGTCAGAAGCTTGGCGAGGCTTGTATATCGGCGAAGGAGGGTTTGAGGCCTCGAACTTCAATGTCGCCCTAGCGGGAGAGATACGACTGCTGTCGTCTGGCTGGGCCTTGAAGCGCCATGCTTCGACCGTACAAGGAGAGGTTCGACAGCCTCGCGTTCCCGCCGTTTCATTCTTGCTGGTCGAGACCAGTGCGACATTCGCAAGCGCTAGAGTTTCGGACTGTTGGCGCCTTGGGGCACTGGAAGCCACCGAGAAAGGGCCTCGATTGATGGATGCGCAGGCCTGCCGTGTCGACGGCGATGCCGAGGTTTTGGTAGGCAATCGTGAAGGTGCTGCGGTGATCCGGGTTTCGACTCAAAACGGCCCATGGATCATTGTTCTGGACCGCGGCTTTCTTGCCGAGACCGCGCCCCCTGGCAACCGCACGTGGTTACTACAGGCTATGGGCACAGTGCATGGCGAGTAACAAGCGACCGCGCAATCTCGGTCTCCTCCCAGGCGGAGCAATTTGGCGGAAGCCCTGGGCTGAGGAGGCGGCTTGGTTTGCTGCCAATCCGCAGGTCTCGGGTTTCGTCGCAGAAGACAATCGCGTAGTCCTTAACGAGAACACGCAACTTCGGCCTCGGCAATTGCGCACGGTACTAGTGAATGAAGCAGTAAGAGCGTACCTACGGCGTCGTGGGTGTTTTTTACCGATGACTTTCCTTACGCCATTCCAACGGCGACGTTTCGCCGCGTACGGCCGACCAGTTTACTGTGCTCATACGGTAATTGCGCGCATTGTAGCCGGCGATCCGAGTGGGGGCTGCCCAACCACGCAACAACGGCGCCTGGCCCGGACGCTTCGCAAGCTCATGAAGATGGATATCTACCACCGGTCTCGGAGAGCAGCACTCCACCACCTTTTTGCAATGGCACGGGCACGACGAGTCAAAGTGGTCGGTTCAACTGTGCACAAACTCTCTTCCAGTTGAGGGTAGATTCCGTCAGTGCAAGGATGGCCCGTCGACGTCTGGGATTGAATCCCCGACCTTCAGTTTTTTATCCCTTGAGCATCGCGCCCCCTGAAGGCTCGCTAGCTAGCACCCAGTTAACGCGCGCCGCCTGCCAACATATTCGAATTGATGCACTCGAAAGCGGTCCGCTTCTAGCCCAAGTCTTTGATTTTCCTGCGCGCGCGCGACGATGGCATTGTAGAGGTCTGAGGTTCGATCCCGCTTGGCTCCACTATCAAAAGGCCCCCCTGACGACACCGTCGGGTCCCCTTTCGCGTTTCCGGGGTATTCGCGGGCGCGGGGACGCCCGGTTACCGGCATCTTCGATCAGTGGGCATCGAGCGGACCCTGACCGTTGACACGTCGGGCGCCGGCAATTCAATCGAGCGAGAGCCCGCGAGCCCGAGCCATCGCGGAAGGTATGATTCGGAGCGGCAGGCCGCGCAGAGCTGACGAGGACGGCTGAAGACTGGGAGCGTAAGGCGGCTGAGGTTGAAGCCGGTCAGGCGATGGACTTTGACCGACTATGTTGGTGACTGGCCAGTTTTCTCGTTCTTGATGACCTGCCCAGGCATGTCGCCGGTACGTTCCGGAACTAACCTCGCGTGGCATCAACATGCCGTCACGGGTGGTGCATAACTGGTGCACGGCCGAACGATTCAGCTGGACATGGCAAATCAGGAATTAGGGGTTTAGGCTCGTTTTTGTTGTGGTGCCGGGTGAGGGGATTGAACCCCCGACCTTCGGTTTACAAAACCGCTGCTCTACCGCTGAGCTAAGCCGGCGCCGGCCTCTCTCGAGGCCGGCGCCGTTTTAACGCGTTTCGTCGGATGTCTCTAGGCCGCGCGGACGGCGACCGGGAAACTGTCGACCTCGCTCTTCAGGGGGCGGAAAATCCCCGATGCCGGCTAACTTCAAGTGAACAGGTTTAGTCGAATAAGCACGGCGGTTACATTCGTCCGCCGAACGATCAGCCGCCGAGGCCGGCCTCGATCAGCATCGTCTTGAGCGCGGCGATTTTCTGAGCCCGCTGTGCCGGATCCGCGGCCTGGCCCAGATAGGTCGGCATGAAGTCCGGCGACTTGAGACGTGACTCGGCTGCCTTGCGGGCACGATCGAGGTAGTCGCCCGGAAGAAGCGAGCCTGAACGGAGAAGGTCGATCAGCGCCAGCGCCTTCTCGTTATTGCCGCCGCCCTGCTGCTCGATGCGGGCGATCGGATCGGCGGTCTTCAGAGTATCGGCATGGAAGGTCTCGACCGTGCGCAGGATGCGGGTCTTGACCGCACCGATCAGCTCCGCCTTCCGAATGCGCTTGTGGAATCGTGCCAGGATCTTCAACTGCTGCGGCGGCGCCACGTTGTCGCCGACCAAGCGTTGCGGCGACTGGCAGGCCTTCATCATCTGGTCGACCATCTGGACGACGAACTCGCGTGCCCTCGGACCGATCGGCTCTTCCAGGAACGGCAGCACCGCCTCCAGCTCCTGCGCGATCGAAGAGGTCGGGCCGACGATCTTGTCGATGACCTCGGGATTGAGGAGCCTGGCGCAGCGGCGGTCGAAGCCGCCCTCGACGACGCTGCCGCCGAGGATCTGGCCGTTCGTCATCAGCCGCTTGCGGAGCTTGAGGACCGCCTGGAGTTCCGCCTTCGGCCCTCCCTTGGTCAGGGCCTGGGTTCCGGCGATCTCGCGGAACAGGATCCCGTGAAGGGCCGCCTGTGCGTTTGGCATGGGACGCGCGACGAGCCAGCTCGCCAGTCGCTGCGCGGTCGGCGGCAGGCCCGCGGGCGGGGCACCGGTGCCGGTCGCCAGGTCGGCGAGCCGATGCAAGCGCTCTTCCAGAGTCCCCAGTCCCTGCAGAAGCTGGTCGGACACGCCTGAGGTCCGGAGGAACTCGCCGACCAGCATGTCCAGGATCTCGACGACGTCTGGATTCAGCTCGTCGTCGAGCGCCATCACCGCTTCGAACTTCTGCGCGTAGTCCTTCATCGGCATCAGCATGCGGGTGATGGCGACGAAGGCGAGGCCCTGGCGCTCCGCCGGGTTGCCGGGAAGGCTCTTCAGCAGCGCCTCGAGCTGGCCGGGCGCCGCCACGGCATCCGACTTCGCCTCAAGGGCGCGGATCATGATCTGCCAGTCTTGGGTGAGCTTGTTCAGCTCCTTCAGTCGATCGGATACCGACTGCTTGGTGCCGGCGACCTGGGCGATCGCGACTTTCTGGTTGGCGCCGAGGAAGGCGGAGCCGGCGCTCATCAGCTTTTCCTGATGCCGGCTCGAATAGAGAACCTCGATCGGAACGGTCCGGCTGCCTTCGAAGAACGACCGGCAGGTGCGCCAGATGATGTCGCGTGCAGGCTCGCCCGCCAATGCCTCCAGCACATGGCAGCGGGTGGACTTGACCACCGGATCTTCTGTCAGCGGAATGTCGGACATGGGCTTTTTCTCGGGGCCGATGTTAGGGCGTGTCCTCAATTAGAGGATTCCCAAGAGTAGAGATGCGTGATTCATAGGAGGTCGGCCTGAAGGGGGGCTGACCGATGCGACGTTATGGCTTGCGTGATGACCAGTGGGATCGGATCAAGGATTTGCTGCCCGGTCGCGCGG
>CAXNIC010000190.1:0-9438 GCA_964201945.1 Alphaproteobacteria bacterium | reverse complement strand
TCGGGATCCGGCTCCTCAAGATGTTCGTCACCACCGTCGCCATCACCGGTCTCGGCGCCTTCCTCTTGCGGAAGGAGCTGACCAAGCTCATGTCACCTTCGAAGAAATGATGTTCCCGGAGCCTCCATGCCCGTCGCCTCGCTCGATCTTCTGACCGGTCTCGTCGCCTCCGCCAGGAAGGCCGGGGCTGATGCGGCCGATGCCGTCATGTTCAAGTCGGCCCATCTCGGCCTTCGCCAGCGCCTCGGCAAGCCAGAGATGCTGGAACGCTCGGAATCGCAGGATCTCGGCCTTCGCGTGCTGGTCGGCAAGCGCCAGGCCTCCGTATCCTCGACCGACCCGTCGCCGAAGGCGCTGGCCGAGCTGGTCGAGCGCGCCGTCGCCATGGCGCGGCTGGCGCCGGAAGATCCCTATTGCGGCCTCGCCGAGCCTAACGCGATCGCGCGCAGCATCCCCGACCTCGACCTCAACGATCCGGCCGAGCCCTCGCCTGAGGCGCTGGAGGCACGGGCGATGGAGACTGAGGATGCTGCCCGCGCCGTTCCTGGCATCACCAATTCCGAAGGCGCCGAGGCGACGTGGTCGCGCTCCGAGATCGCGATCGCCGCCTCCAACGGCTTCGCCGGCAGCTATGCCCGTTCCGGGCACGGCGTCAGCGTCTCGGTCGTCGCCGGCACCGGCGCTGGGATGGAGACTGACTACGACTATTCGAGCTCGGTCTATGGCGACGATCTCGAGTCGGCTGCGCTGGTCGGCCGGAGAGCCGGTGAACGCACGGTGAAGCGGCTTAACCCGAAGAAGGCGGAGACCGCGCGCGTTCCCGTGGTCTTCGATCCGCGGGTCTCCTCGTCGCTGGTCTCCCACGTCGCCGGCGCCATCACCGGGACCTCGGTCGCGCGCAAGGTGAGCTTCCTCAAGGACCAGATGGGGAAGCAGATCCTGGCCTCCGGCCTCAACATCATCGACGACCCGCTGAAGCCGCGGGGCTTGCGCTCGCGTCCCTTCGACGGCGAAGGCATCGCCGCGCGCCGCTGGGCCCTGGTCGAGGACGGTATCCTCAAGACCTGGCTGCTCGATCTCGCCTCGGCCCGCCAGCTCGGCCTCGTCACCACCGGACATGCCTCCCGCGGGACCTCGGGGCCGCCCGGGCCGTCGGCGACCAACCTCTATCTCGAAGCCGGCAAGATCAGCCCGGACGACCTGATGGCCGACATCAAGAGCGGCTTCTACGTCACCAGCCTGATGGGAAGCGGCGTCAACATGGTGACCGGCGACTACAGCCGCGGTGCCTCGGGCTTCTGGATCGAGAACGGCAAGATCGCCTACCCGGTGAGCGAGGTGACCGTTGCCGGCAATCTCAAGGACATGTTCCTCAAGATGACGCCTGCCAACGATCTCCAGTTCCGCATGGCCGTCAACGCGCCGACGATCCGCGTCGAGGGAATGACCATCGCCGGACGCTGAGTCCAAGGAGCTCTACCGATGCCCGACACCGCCCCGCCGTTCCCCGCCATGCTCGACGATGCGGCCGCCCGCGCGCTGGTCGAGAAGACCTATCCGCAGCCCTCGGCTCCGGTGATCGCCAAGGACATCGGCCATATCGACGTGCATATCCGCCGCTTCATCGAGACGGCGCCCTTCTACTGCATGGCGACGGCCGATGCCGCCGGCAACCAGGATGTGACGCCGAGGGGCGATCCGCCCGGCACCTTCAAGATCCTAGGGCCTAATACGCTGGCGCTGCCCGACCGTCCCGGCAACAACCGCCTCGACGCCATCCGCAACCTGGTCGAGAACCCGCATATCGGGCTGCTGTTCATGATCCCCGGCATCGAGGAGACGGTCAGGATCAACGGCACCGCGCGGCTCAGCGTCGATCCCGAGCTGCTCCAGTCCATGGCCGTCGAAGGCAACCTGCCGCGTTCCGCCATCGTCATCCAGGTGACGGAGGCGTTCCTCCACTGCGCCAAGGCGTTCAAGCGCGCGAAGCTGTGGGACACGTCCGCGCAGATACCGCGCGACGCGCTGCCGAGCCTTGGGGTCATGATCGCCGACCACGTCAAGATGACGCCCGAGCAGCGGCAATCCGCCGACGAGAGGATCGAACTCTCCTACCGCACGCTCTGGAGCGCGATGAAGCCGGATACGACGAAGCTCGATCCCAAGCAGCCTTAAGGCGGGTCGCATGGCCGTCACGCCCTGGCCCTACGGGTCGAGGGCATGACCGTCGCCGGACGCCACGACCGGCGGCATTCCGGGATTACAGGTGATTACGATTGGTGGCGAAAAGTTACCATATCACCTTGATAATAAAGGGATTTTTAACGGCCACTCCATACTGTCCTGGACTGTGATGCTCGATCACGGCTGTCGGTTCGGACCTCGCTCCGAGGCTGTGTCAGGCGATCCAGGGCGGCGGCGCTTTTTGGGTGCCGCGGCTCCTTCGACCACCACTCGAACGGAGACTCCGCAATGGCCAAACCCTCAGTCCAGCCGACAGGACGAGAAAGCTTCTTCGATACCGAAGAGATCATCGTCACCAAGACCGACCTCAAAGGGAAGATCACCTACGCGAACGAGGTCTTCCTGCGCGTCTCGAAACTCTCGGAGCACGACGCGATCGGCGCTCCGCACAGTCTGATCCGCCACCCCGATATGCCTCGCGCCGTCTTCAAGCTGCTCTGGGATCGCATCCAGTCCGGCAAGGAGCTGTTCGCCTATGTGATGAACATGGCGACCGACGGCGACCACTATTGGGTCTTCGCCCATGTGACGCCGAGCCGCGACGAGCAAGGCAACATCACCGGCTTCCACTCGAACCGGCGTAAGCCGAATCCGGATCAGATCGCGAAGATCCAGCCGCTCTATCGTGAGCTGCACCAGCTCGAAACGCAGACACACGACCGCAAGGAGGGCCTCGCCCTCGCCGCCGCAAAGCTCGAGAGCAAAATCCGGGAAATGGGGAAGTCCTATGATGAATTCATCTTCTCAGTCTAAGGCGCTGGTAGCTGCGATCGTCTCGCAGCTCGGCATCCTCGCGACGATCGCCTGGATTGCTGTCGGCGGGCACGAGCTCTGGCCCCTGGCTCCCTTGGCCGTCGCCACCGTCGCCACCGCGTGCGCCTTCTACTTTCTCCGTCGCCTCGGCAAGGCCCTTCGCCGGATTTCGGACATCGCCACCCGCGCCGCAAAGGGCGATATGGAAGCCCGCATCGTCGGGATCAACGACGGCGGTGTGGTCAAAGAACTGACCCTGTCGGTCAACCGGGCGCTCGACGTCAGCGACGCGTTCCTCCGCGAGGCGACGGCCGCGATGGAGCACGCCCGTGAGAGCAAATTCTATCGCAAGCTGATCGCCCGAGGCCTTCCCGGCAGCTACCGCTACGGGGCGGAGACGATCAACGCCGCGACCGCCGCCATGGCCGCGCGCCTCGCCGACAACCGCCGCCTCGCCGACGACTTCGAATCCAAGCTGAAGGGCGTCATCGACGCCGTCAGCGCCGCCGCGACGGAGCTGCAGGCGACCGCCGAGACGATGACGATCACGGCCGGGGAATCGTCGCGCCGTGCGACTGCGGTTGCCGCGGCCTCGGAGCAGGCGACGACCAATGTCCAGACCGTCGCCGCCGCAGCCGAGGAGCTGTCGAAGTCGATCATCGAGATCAGCCGCCAGGTGGACGGGTCGACGACGGTCGCCGGCAAGGCGGTCGAAGAGGCCAAGCGCACGGACTCCCGCGTCCACGCCCTCTCCGAGGCCGCCCAGAAGATCGGCGAGGTCGTCCAGCTCATCAACGACATCGCCTCCCAGACCAATCTGCTGGCGCTCAACGCCACCATCGAGGCCGCGCGTGCAGGCGAGGCCGGCAAGGGCTTCGCGGTGGTCGCTTCGGAGGTGAAGTCGCTGGCCTCGCAGACCGCCAAGGCGACGGAGGACATCTCCGCCCAGGTCAACGCCATCCAGGCCGCGACCCGGGATGCCGTCGAGGCGATCCGCAGCATCGGGGCCACCATCACCCAGATCAGCGAGACCTCGACGACGATCGCCTCGGCGGTCGAGGAGCAGGGGGCGGCGACCCAGGAGATCGCGCGCAACGTCCAGCAGGCCGCCGCCGGCACGCATGAGGTGTCAGACAACATCGCCGGCGTCACCACCGCGGCCGGAGAGACCGGTGCGGCCACCTCGCAGATGCTGGGCGCGGCCAAGGAACTCGCAGGCCAGGCGGACATGCTTCGCCGCGAGGTCGGCGACTTCTTCACCAGGGCCCGGGCTGCCTGATCCAAGTCACGGAAGAGCGCGGCGACGGGAGAGAGAGGCCTCTCCCGTCGCCGCGGCGTCTTCAGGTCGTGACGCGCTGACCGGTCATGGCGGTCCGCTCACCGGCTTCGCCAGCCCGAGCGCATCGAGGACCTCCTCGACCGGGGCCCCCTCAGGCACGATTCGCCAGTCGCCCGGCGCTCCTGCCCGCACCGTCGTCACCGCGCCCTTCGGGCACACGTCGAAGCATCCGACTTCGATCACGCCGATCGTCGCGCGCCGCCCCTTGGCCTTCTTCTCGCCGGGCACCGCCAAGGCCTTTCGCAGCACCTTGGCCAGCCGCTTGTCGCCTTTCGGCCCGTAACCGCCGCCCAGCTTCTTCGAGCATTTCCGGCACACCAGCACGACATCGCGCCATTCGGCGCGCACCCGCTTGATCATCCCCGTCACGAGTTGCCTGTCACCTGGACGCGGTCTTCACGACCGGATGACCCGCCTTCTCCCACTCCTCGAAATTCATGATCACCGCCACCACGTTGGTGAAGCCGATGTCCTGAAGCTGCTTGGTCGCAAGCGTCGCCCGGGCGCCGGTCCGGCATTGCACGTAGATCCTCCGGCCCATGTCGACCGGTGCCGGATGACCGAGTTGCCGCCAGACGCGAAATTCGAGCAGGCCGCGCGGGATATTGAGCGCTCCCGGCACATGGCCGGCCTTGAACTCGTCGTCCTCGCGAACGTCGAGCAGAACGGCCCCGCTCGGGCTCTTCACCGCCGCCAGGTACCCGCCCATATCCGTCGTCTGCAGCGTCTTCCTGATCTGGGCGACGTACTGATCGATGGAATCGGGCCAATTCTCCGCGGCGAGACCCACGGCCGGATTTCCAAGAGTGGCCGAAAGAACGGCCGCGATCCTCAGCCAGCGCATCGTGATGGCCTTTCCTGAAGCATTCTGACGGAGCGGGTCACGCTACAGCATCTTCCCCTCGAACGGGTGCCGCCCCTTCGGGTCGTCGACTTCCAGCACCCAGAGATCGGAGTCGTAGCCGATCTGACGGGCGATATAGGTATCGGCCTCCGATTCCGGAACCAGCTTGCCGCCGAGCGCCGCCATCCAGGCGGGTTCGCCGTCGGGACCGGTCATGCGCGTCATCACCCGGCAGCCCTCGCGGCCGAGATAGAGCTTCACCAGCACCGCGCCGCCGGCCGGATCGCCTTTCCTCACCACCGTCGCGCCGATCCCGTCGACGGTGCAGCGCCTGATATGGGCGGCGATCCAGAGCTCGGTGGTGAGGGCCACTACTCGAGAGTCTCGAACAGGCGCACCCACATCTTCGCCCGCGGCTCCAGAGAAGAGAAATAGATCTGCTCATAGTCGGTGTGCGCGCCCTTGCCGTCGGCGCCGAGGCCATCCAGCGTGGGCACGCCGAGGGCAGCCGTGAAATTGCCGTCGCTGCCGCCGCCGGTCAGCTTCACGTCCTGGAGGTCGAGGCCGAACTCGGCGCAGACCGTCTTCGCGTGATCGAACAAGGCGCCGATCTTGGCGTCCTTGGTATAGGGCGGCCGGTTGAGGCCGCCGGTCACCGTCAGCCTGACGTCCGGATCGACCGGCTTGAGTCCGAGGATCTTGGCGCACATCTCGTCAGCCGTCGCCTGGTCAGGGACGCGCATGTCGACCTCGGCCGTGCAGAACTGCGGGATCACGTTGACGCCGGTGCCGCCGGAGATAAGGCCGACCGAGGTGGTGATCTGACGCGTGTAGTCGGTCATCGCCTCGATCGCCAGGATCTGGCGCGCCATCTCCTTGACCGCGCTGCGGCCGTCCTCGTGGCGGGCGCCGGCATGGGCGGGGCGGCCCTCGGTCTTGACCACGAAACGGGCGACGCCTTTCCGGCTGGTGACGATCTTGCCGCCGTCGCGCGCCGGCTCGGTCACCAGCACGTATTTGGCGTTCCTCGCCTCCGCCTCGATCATCGCCCGGCTGGTCGGGCTTCCGACCTCCTCCTCCGGCACGAACAGGAAGCGCACCGGAAGCTTGGTCTTCTGGCCCATGCGGACGAGATGGCGATAGGCGTAGTAGGCGAGATAGGCGCCGGCCTTCATGTCGTAGATTCCAGGCCCGTAGACGACGTCGCCGTCGCGCTTGAAGGGCAGCGTGTCCTTGATGAAGCCGATCGGATGAACGGTATCGAGATGGGAGAGGACGAGGATCCCCGGCCCCTCGCCGCCCCACGGACTCTTCGCCTTCAGGATGTCGCCGAAGCCGTCACGCCCGGGAATGCGCTCGGTCAGCGTGCCGACCTCCTGCATCGTCGTCTCGACCTCGCTGACCATCCGGTTGACGGCGACGGCATCGTGCGAGGGCGATTCGATCTCGATCCAGCGCTTCACGCCGGCCAGGATCTCCTCACCGTCGATCTTCGGCTGATTGGTCAGGCTGTCGGCCATGTCGGCAAATCCTTGGAGTACGGAAAGGCGGTGATTTAGGCTCGGATCGGCGACCGGGGTCAACCCGGCGCTATCACCGGAGGAGGCGTCGCATGCGTGGTCGGATGATGGACTGGCCATTGCTGATCTCGAGCCTGATCGAGCATGCGGCGCAAAACCATGCGGATGCCGAGATCGTCTCGCGCACGGTCGAGGGGCCGATCCATCGCACCACCTGGGCCGAGACCAACAAGCGTGCCAAGCGAGCCACCAAGGCGCTGATGCGGCTCGATGCCGGCTTCGGCGACCGCGTCGCCACGTTGGCCTGGAACGGCTACCGCCATGTCGAGCTCTACTATGCGATCTCCGGCATCGGCGCCGTCTGCCACACGATCAACCCCCGGCTTTTCGCCGACCAGCTGGTCTACATCTTCAACCACGCGGCCGACCGCGTGCTGTTTTTCGACCTGACCTTCCTGCCGCTGGTCGAGAAGCTGGCGCCGGAGCTGAAGGCTGTCCGCCACTACGTCCTGATGACCGACCGCGCACATATGCCGGCGGCCAGCACGCTTCCGAACCTTCTCTGCTACGAGGAGCTGCTTGCGGCCGAGGACGACGACCTGCACTGGCCGCGCTTCGACGAGCAGACCGCGTCCTCGCTCTGCTACACCTCCGGCACCACCGGCAATCCCAAGGGCGCGCTCTACACCCACCGCTCGACCGTGCTGCACACGCTGACCTGCTGCGCCGCCGATGTGTTCGGCATGTCGAGCCTGGATTCTGTCTGCCCGATCGTGCCGATGTTCCACGTCAACGGCTGGGCCGTCCCCTATGCCGCCGCCATGTCGGGCGCGCGCCTGGTCTTGCCCGGCCCGGCGCTGGACGGTCCCAGCCTCGCCAGGCTGTTCAACGAGGAGGGCGTCACCTTCTCCCTCGGCGTGCCGACGATCTGGGCCGCCCTCCTGAAGCACATGGCGGAGTCGGGGCAGACCTTCCGTACTTTCAAGCGCCTGCTGGTCGGCGGCTCCGCCATCGCACCGTCGATGCTGGAGGCGTTCCAGACGCGCTACGGCGTCACCGTGCTGCATGGCTGGGGCATGACCGAGCTGAGCCCGGTCGGCACCACCGGCGCGCTCAAGCGCAAGCACATGGATCTCCCCGACGACGAGCAGAGGGCGGTGCAGCTGAAGCAGGGCCGCGCGCTCTGCGGCGTCGAGATGAAGATCGTCGACGCCGTCGGCACGCGCCTGCCCCATGACGGCAAGTCCCAGGGGGAACTGCTGGTCCGCGGGCCCGGCGTCATCGGTGGCTATTTCGAGGACGAGGCCGCGTCATCGGCCGCTTTCGACGAAGAGGGCTGGTTCCGTACCGGCGACGTCGGCACCATCGACGCGGACGGCTACCTACAGGTCACCGACCGCCGGAAGGACGTGATCAAGTCCGGCGGCGAATGGATCAGTTCGATAGACATCGAGAACCTGGCGATCGGCCATCCCGAGATCCAGGAGGCGGCCGTGATCGGACTTCCGCACCAGCAATGGGGCGAGCGGCCGCTGCTGATCGCCGTGCCCAAGGAGGGCAAGACGCCGACCAGGGAGGCCGTCATTCAGTTCATCTCGGCAAGGGTCGCCAAGTGGATGGTCCCCGACGACGTCGTCTTCGTGAAGGAGCTGCCGCATACCGCCACTGGAAAGCTGCTCAAGACCAAGCTTCGCGAAGACTTCAAGGATCACACACTTCCCGGCGGATGAGCCGTCGCCTTCCATAACCGGACGGATCGCCTTGCGCGCCGTCGGCAATCCGTCCGTCATACTGCCTTCCATCTGATCGCCACCCAGAGGTTCGACGATGTCCCTTCCCGCCTTCGGCTCGGTCAAACGCATCGGCGTGATCGGCGCCGGCACTATCGGCGCCTCCTGGTCCGCCTACTTCCTCGCCCATGGCTACGAGGTCTCGGCCCAGGACCCCAATCCCAAGGGCGAGGAATTCCTGAAGGGTTTCATCGAGCGCGCCTGGCCGTCGCTGGAGAAGCTGGGTCTCTCCCCCGGCGCCTCACCGAACAAGGTCAGCTTCACCCATGATCCGGTGAAGGCGGTCGACGGCGTCGACTTCGTGCAGGAGCAGGCGCCCGAGCGCCTGGACCTGAAGCAGGATCTTCTGGCGAAAATCGACTCAGCACTGCCGGCCGACCGGGTCATCTCGTCCTCGACCTCGTCGCTGATGCCGTCGGCGATGGGCGCCCGACTGAAGCACAAGGAGCGGCTGATCGTCGGCCATCCCTTCAACCCGCCGCACTTGATCCCGCTGGTCGAGGTCGCCGGCGGGCCGAACGCGTCGACCGAGGTCGTCGACTGGTCGGTCGGCTTCTATCGCCATGTCGGCAAAGTCGCGATCCGGCTGAAGAAGGAGATTCCCGGCCACGTTTCCAATCGCCTGCAGATGGCGATCTTCCGGGAAGCCCTCCATCTGGTGCTGGAGGGCGTCGTCTCGGTCGAGGACGTCGACTCCGCCATTTCCGACGGGCCGGGGTTGCGCTGGGCGATCATGGGCCCGATGCAGACCTTCGCGCTCGCCGGCGGCGAAGGCGGCATGCCGCATTTCGTCGATCACCTGGGCGGCATGATCCAGGGCCTGTTCAAGGAACTCGGCACTCCGGACTTCGATGCGGCGACGATCAAGAAGCTGCTGCCCGAGGTCGAGGTTGCGGTCAAAGGAAGGCCCGTCCGCGAGCGCGCCGCCGCCCGCGACAAGGCGCTGAT
>CAXNIC010000189.1:0-9446 GCA_964201945.1 Alphaproteobacteria bacterium | reverse complement strand
CAGATCGAGGACGCCTGGCATGCCGGGCTCTCGGTCGCTCTCTGGGTCACGGTCGCCGCCTCGATGGCGCTCTATGCGGTGCTCGCCGCCGCATCGCGCGAGGCTTGGCGCCTCTCCTTGCTGCTGCTGCCCTACCTCGCTGTCCTCGGCCTTCTGGCGACCGTCTGGCAGGGGACGCCGGAGCCGCGGGAACCCGGTCCCTATGGTTCCTGGGTGGTGCTCCACATCGTCGTCTCGGTCGCGACATATGCTCTGGTGACGATCGCCGGCGTCGCCGGCCTCGCGGTCGCATTGCAGGAGCGGTCGCTGAAGACCAAGCGGCCGAGCCGCCTCACCCGGCTGCTCCCCTCGGTCGCCGAGGCGGAGGGGCTGGAGGTGGGGCTTTTGGCCGCAGCCGAAGCCGTGCTCGGGCTGGGCGTGCTCACCGGCATTTCCGCCCATTACCTGGCGACCGGGCACCTGGTCGCGCTCGATCACAAGACGGTCCTGTCGCTCGCGGCCTTCGTGGTGATCGGCGCGCTGCTGCTGGCTCATAAGCGCGTGGGGCTTCGAGGCCGGCGGGCGGCGCGGGTGGCGCTCTTCGCCTGGCTCCTGTTGACGCTGGCCTATCCCGGGGTGAAATTCGTCACCTCGGTGCTGCTGGCGGATCGTGCTGCGGTGCAGCAAAGTTCTTGCGCCGCCGATCCGGCGAGGCTAGCCTGAGCAATTCCTAAGCAGTTGAGGCGTTTGCCTAAATGTTAGGCATCGATATCGGCCCGATTCATCTTGAGGATCCGGTGATCCTCGCCCCCATGTCCGGGGTCACCGACATGCCGTTCCGCCGCCTGGTCAAGCAGTGCGGCGCCGGCTTGGTCGTGTCCGAGATGATCGCCAGCGAGGCCATGGTCCGGGAAAGCCGGAAGACGCTGCTGATGGTGAAGAAATCGCCGGAAGAGTGGCCGATGTCGGTCCAGCTCGCCGGTTGCGAGCCGTATGTGATGGCCGAGGCCGCCCGTCTGAACGAGGACCTGGGCGCCGACATCATCGATATCAACATGGGCTGCCCGGTGAAGAAGGTGGTCAACGGCTATGCCGGCTCCGCCCTGATGCGCGAGGAGGACAAGGCCCAGCGCATCATCGAGGCGACGGTGAAGGCGGTGAAGCTGCCGGTCACCCTCAAGATGCGGACGGGCTGGGACCATGACAGCCGGAACGCGCCCAAGCTCGCCAAGATGGCCGAGGACGCAGGGATCAAGATGGTCACGATCCATGGCCGCACCCGCTGCCAGATGTACGAGGGCCACGCCGATTGGAACTTCGTCCGCAACGTCAAAGAAGCGGTGAAGATCCCGGTGATCGTCAACGGCGACATCGTCACCTTGGAAGATGCCGAGACGGCGCTGGTGCAGTCGGGCGCCGATGGCGTCATGGTCGGCCGCGGCACCTATGGCCGGCCCTGGTTCATCGAGCAGGTGAGGCAGTTCCTCCGTTCCGGCATCCGGCTCCCCGATCCGACGCTGGAACAGCAGCTCGGCATGCTGATCGGTCATGTCGAGGCGATGCTTGAGCACTACGGCCGCGAGACCGGCATCAAGATCGCGCGCAAGCACATCGGCTGGTACTCAAAGGGCCTGCCGGGCTCGGCCGACTTCCGCTCCGCGGTCAACCACTCGCTGGAGCCCGCCGAGGTCTTCGCCATGGTCCGGCGCTTCTACGAGCCGCTGGTCGAGCGGATCGCGGCATGACCGCCACGGCGTTCGACCGCCGTCGCCGGATCCCTGATCCCGACGGCTCGGCGCTTCTCAACGCGCTGCCTCATCCGGTTCTGGCGGTCGACGGCGACAACCGGCTCCGCATGGCGAACCTCGCGGCCGAGCAGTTCCTGGCCGCGAGCTGGGCGACCTTGGCCGGCCGGCTGCTTACCGACATCCTTCCCGTCGGCAGCCCGGTCTTCGGCCTCGTCGATCAGGTCCGCAACCTCGGCGGCAGCGTCTCCGAATACGGGCTCTCGATCGAGACGCCGCGGATCCGGAGCCACATCGTCACCGTCGAGATCGCGGCGATGGCCGAGCATCCCGGCTGGGTCGCGATCTCGCTGCACGAGCGCTCGATCGCGCTCAAGATCGACCGCCAGCTGGTCCACCGCGGTGCCGCTCGTTCGGTTACCGCCATGGCGGCGATGCTGGCGCATGAGGTGAAGAACCCGCTTTCCGGCATCCGTGGCGCTGCCCAGCTGCTGGAAGACGGTGCCTCGCCCGGCGACCTGGAGCTGACCCGGCTCATCTGCGATGAGACCGACCGCATCTGCGCTTTGGTCGACCGCATGGAAGCGTTCTCCGACGCACGCCCGGTCGCGCGCGGGCCGGTCAACATCCACCGCGTGCTTGAGCACGTGAAGCGGCTGGCCGAGGCCGGCTTCGGGCGCAATGTCCGCTTCGTCGAGCGCTACGATCCGTCGCTGCCGCCGGCGCTCGGCAACCGCGACCAGCTCGTCCAGGTGTTCCTCAACCTGATCAAGAACGCGGCCGAGGTGGTGTCCCCCGGCGACGGCGAGATCGTGCTCCAGACCTCGTACCAGCACGGCGTGCGCCTGGCCTTGCCCGGTGGCGCCACGCCGCTTCGCCTGCCGCTGGTGGTCTCGGTCCAGGACAATGGCAGCGGCATCCCCGACGACATCCGCCCGCATCTCTTCGATCCCTTCGTCACCACCAAGGTGAACGGGACCGGCCTCGGGCTGGCGCTGGTCGCCAAGATCGTCGGCGACCACGGCGGCGTCATCGAGTTCGACAGCCAGCAGGGCCGCACGATATTCCGCGTGCTGCTGCCGGTGGCCGCGTCCAACCTCGATGGTGACGACGCGTGACCGGCGCTGCCCGCACCATCCTCATCGCCGACGACGATCGCGCCATCCGGACGGTCCTGACCCAGGCGCTGGCGCGGCTCGGCCACGACGTGCGCGCCACCGGCAACACCGCGACGCTGTGGCGCTGGATCGAGGACGGCGACGGCGACCTCGTCATCACCGACGTGCTGATGCCCGACGGCAACGGCCTCGACCTGCTGCCACGCATCCGAAAGCAGCGCCCGGAGCTGCGCGTCGTGGTCATGAGCGCGCAGAACACGCTGCTGACCGCGGTCAAGGCGACCGAGCGCGGCGCTTTCGAATACCTGCCGAAGCCGTTCGATCTGAACGAGCTGGTGCAGGTGGTCCGCCGCGCGCTCTCCGAGCCGACGCGGACTCCGGCGGTGCCTCGGAATGAGGCCGAGGAGCGGCTGCCGCTGATCGGCCGGTCGCCGGCGATGCAGGAGATCTACCGGGTCCTGGCCCGCCTGATGGGCACCGATCTGACGGTGACCATCACCGGCGAGTCCGGCACCGGCAAGGAGCTGGTGGCGCGGGCCCTCCACGACTACGGCAAGCGCCGGGCAGGCCCCTTCGTCGCCGTCAACATGGCGGCGATCCCGCGCGAGCTGATCGAGAGCGACCTCTTCGGCCATGAGCGCGGTGCCTTCACCGGTGCGGTGCAGAAGACCACCGGCCGCTTCGAACAGGCCCAGGGCGGCACGCTGTTCCTCGACGAGATCGGCGACATGCCGCCCGACGCGCAGACGCGTCTGCTGCGCGTGCTGCAGCAGGGCGAGTACACCACCGTCGGTGGGCGTACCGCGATCCGCGCCGACGTCCGCATCATCGCCGCGACGCACCGCGATCTCCGCCAGCTGATCCGCCAGGGTCTCTTCCGCGAGGATCTCTACTACCGCCTCAACGTCGTCCCGATCCGGCTGCCGCCGCTCCGCGAGCGGAGCGAGGACATCGCCGAACTGATCGGCCATTTCCTCGCCCAGGCGACCGCCGAGGGGCTTCCGACCAAGACCATCGACGAAGCGGCGATGGACCGGCTCAAGCGCTATCGCTGGCCCGGCACTGTGCGCGAGCTCGAGAATCTGGTTCGCCGACTGGCCGCGCTCTATGCCGAGCCGGTCATCGATCTCCGCATCATCGAGATGGAGCTGGCAGAGCCGGCGATCGCGCCGGAGCCGCGGGGGGCCCCCGAAGGCGAGAGCCTGACCCAGGCGGTCGAGCGCCATCTCCGCGACTTCTTCGACGCCCACAAGGACGGGCTGCCGGCGTCGGGTCTCTACGACCGGGTCTTGCGTGAGGTCGAGCGGCCGCTGATCTCGCTGTCGCTGCTGGCGACCCGCGGCAACCAGATCCGCGCCGCCGAGCTGCTCGGACTCAACCGCAATACGCTGCGCAAGAAGATCCGCGAGCTCGACATTCAGGTCATCCGCGGGATGAAGGCCTGAGGCAACTCGTAAGAGTCGGAAGCAGCGAGTCGCACCTCACCCTTCGACGCCGGCGAAGAAGACTTCGCCTTTGCTCAGGATGAGGTGAATGAAACATCGGGACCATTCCAAAGTCGCCTCATCCTGAGCCTGTCGAAGGGTGAGGCGTTTCTCGGTGTGGCCGCGTCTAACGCGCGGCGTCCGCCAGGTTCTTCATGATCAGCATCACGACCAGCGGGATCGGCCCGAACAGCACGGCCGCGATCATCCAGCCGCGCGGCGCCCGGCCGCGGTGAACGGCGAGGCGGCGGGTTCCCTCGACGAAGACGAAGGTCCCGACGAGCGAGGCGGTGGCGGCGAGCATCGCCGCATTCTGGCCTCCCAGGCTCGGCGTCGCAAGCCTGCACAACTCAGACCGGTGCCGCCCGCTCTGCCGGCGCCCTCACCGTCTCGCGATGCAGGATGTAGAGGCCGCTCGACGCGATGATGGCGACGCCGACCAGCATCTGGACCGATGCCGTCTCGCCGAAGGCGAAGTAGCCGAAGCTGAGGCTCCAGAAGATCGCCGTGTATTCAAACGGGACGAGGACGGAGACGGGACCCCAGCGGAAGGCCTCGACCATCACATACTGAGCCGAGCCGCCGAGGAAGCCGATCAGCGCCAGCAGGACCAGATGCTCCAGCGTCGGCGGAATCCAGAGGAACGGCATCATCGCGCCGCAGACCAGCGTCGCCGCGATCGAAAAATAGAACACGATCGCCGCGTTCGATTCCGTCGACGACAGCTTGCGGATGACGACGACGGCGAAGGCGTAGAACAGGGCCGCCGACAGCGCGATCAGGGCCACCGGGTCGAGGATGCCCGAGCCCGGGTCGACGACCAGGATGACGCCGAGGAAACCCACGATCACCGCCGACCAGCGGCGCCAGCCGACCTTCTCCGCCAGCAGCGGCACCGACAGCGCGGTGATGAAGAGCGGTGCGGCGAAGCCGATCGCGACCACGTCGGCGAGCTTCAGATGGGCGAATGAGTAGAAGAACATCAGCAAGGCCGCGACGCCGACGACCGAGCGCGCGGCATGGCCGGCGAGGCGGCGGGTGGCGAGGATCCGCATGCCGCCGCGGGCCGCGACCATCACCCCGATCGGCGCCAGCGCGAAGA
The DNA here is from genome assembly GCA_964201945.1 of Alphaproteobacteria bacterium. Taxonomy (GTDB): domain Bacteria; phylum Pseudomonadota; class Alphaproteobacteria; order SHVZ01; family SHVZ01; genus SHVZ01. The sequence goes on along the minus strand of CAXNIC010000189.1, from coordinate 4,018 downwards.
GGCTGCGGAAGAACGCGACCTGGAACGGGTGGTAGGTCTGCGCCAGCAGCTTCACCAGCGCATCCATGATCGAAAACAGCGCGACGGACAAAACCATGAGCGCGATGCCGCGGAGCGGCGATTGATTGGGAGGCATGGCGGCACTATGTCCGATCCACCCCCCTTTTCCGATGCCGCTCTGCGGAACGCTGGCGAAGGTCGGAAAAGCTTGCTAACCGTTTAGGCCTCATGAACATCTCCGCTCCCGCCAAGGAGGAATCGGCCCGGCCGGCTCCTTCGTCTCCTCCCCGTCGCGACCTCGGCACGCTGGCCCTCCTGCTGCCTCACGTGTGGCCGAAGGGTGCGCCGGAGCTGCGCGCCCGCGTGTTGCTGTCCCTGGCGCTGCTGATCGGGGCCAAGATCGCGACCGTCAACGTGCCGATCCTCTACAAGCAGGCGATCGACGCGCTCAGCGCCGGGGCGTCGGCGGTGATCGCCGTCCCCATTGCCCTCATCGTCGGCTACGGCCTGCTGCGCGTCGCCGCCTCGGCCTCGGCCGAGCTCCGGGATGCGGTCTTCGCCAAGGTCGGACAGCGCGCCATGCGGGCGCTCGGCCTCGCCACATTCCGCCACCTGCATGCGCTGTCTCTACGCTTCCACCTCGACCGGCAGACCGGGGGCCTGTCGCGTATCATCGAGCGCGGCACGTCGGGCATCGACACGCTGCTGAGCTACCTCATCTTCAGCATCCTGCCGACGCTGATCGAGATGGCGCTGGTCTGCGGCATCCTCTGGAGCCTCTACGACGTCACCTATGCCGCGGTGACCTTCGTCACCATCCTCGCCTACCTGGCCTACACACTGACGATCACCGAGTGGCGGACCAAGTATCGCCGCCAGATGAACGAGATGGAGGAGGAGGCGCACGCCAAGGCGATCGACAGCCTGCTCAACTACGAAACGGTGAAGTACTTCACCAACGAGGAGCACGAGGCCCGGCGCTTCGATACCGCGCTCGAGCTCTACGAGCGTGCCGCGGTCAAGTCGCAGACGACGCTGTCGCTGCTCAACGTCGGCCAGGGCGCCATCATCGCGCTCGGCGCCTCCCTGATCATGATCATGGCCGGCCACGGGGTTGCCGATGGGGTCATGACCGTCGGCGACTTCGTGCTGGTGAACGCCTATCTGATTCAGCTCTACCTGCCGCTCAACTTCCTCGGCAACGTCTATCGCCAGATCAAGCAGTCGATCATCGACATGGAGAAGATGTTCCGGCTGCTCGAGGTCGACCGCGAGGTGGCGGACCGGCCGGGAGCGCCGGCGCTCGCCGTCGCCGGCGGCCGCATCGAGTTCCGCAAGGTGGGATTCGCCTACGAGCCCGACCGGCGCATCCTCGACGGGGTGAGCTTCACCGTCGAGCCGGGCCATACGGTGGCCATCGTCGGCCCCAGCGGCGCCGGCAAGTCGACGATCAGCCGGCTCCTCTTCCGCTTCTACGACGTCGGCGAAGGCGCGATCCTGATCGACGGACAGGACATCCGGGAGGTGACCCAGTCGAGCCTGCGTGCCGCCATCGGCATCGTCCCGCAGGACACCGTCCTCTTCAACGACACCATCTATTACAACGTCGCCTATGGCCGCCCGGCCGCGTCCCGCGCCGAGGTCGAGGAGGCGGCGCGCCTTGCCCAGATCCAGCGCTTCGTCGCGGGCCTGCCGGCCGGCTACGAGACCATGGTCGGCGAGCGTGGGCTCAAGCTCTCGGGCGGCGAGAAGCAGCGCGTCGCCATCGCGCGCACGCTGCTCAAGCATCCCTCGATCTTCCTTTTCGACGAGGCGACCTCGGCCCTCGACACGCATACGGAGAAGGAGATCCAGGCCAGCCTGCGTGAGGTCTCACGCAGCCGGACGACTCTGGTGATCGCGCATCGGCTCTCGACCATCATCGACGCCGACCAGATCCTGGTCTTAGACCAGGGTCGGGTGGTCGAGCGCGGCCGCCATGGCGAGCTGCTGGCGAAGGGCGGCCTCTATGCCTCGATGTGGCGGCGCCAGCAGGAAGCGGCGCAGGAAGGCGTCAGCTGAACTTCTTGGTCGCCTGCTGGAGCGCGGTCAGCACCTGGGCTTCGGTGGCGCCGCCCTGGCCGGTGATGTGCTGGGCCAGGATGACGTAGAGCGCGTCGATGTGGAGGGTGATGATGTCGAGATGCGTCTTGGTGACGTTCTTCAGGCCCCGCACATAGTCGTTCAGCGACTTCGCCACCTGGGTGAGCAGCGGAAAGTCGAAGGTGCCGCCCATGCCCTTGATGTCGAGGGAGTCCTTCTCGGCCGTCTTGAGGAAGCCCGGCATCGACATGATGTCGTCGCCGACCGCGTGGGCGGCGTCGCGGAGGCTCTTCAGCTTCTCGCTGACGCCGGTGACGAACTTGTCCTTGGAATTGTGGACGACCTTCTCGAGCTGGATCATCTCCGAGGATGTCAGCTCGACCGAGAAGCCCTTCTTGTAGTTGACGGCGCGCTTCCTGAGCTCGCCGGTCGGCTGGATGATCTGGACCTTGCTGCGCCCGGGAGGGCGACCTCGGCCGGTCATCAGGTGCGCCGGTTGGGTCCGGTATAGGCCTGCTGCCGGCGGCGCCGGTCGGGCCCGAAATACTCCGGGGCGTTGACGAAGGCGCGGGGCCTCGCGATCACCGAGGCGATGCGGCGGTAGAGCGAGTCGACGTTGAACGGCTTGCCGAGGAATTCGGTCACGCCCTTGTCGCGGGCCTCGGTCACGTATTCGGATTCCGAACGCGCCGTCAGCATGATCACCGGCAACAGGCGGTCCAGGGACTCGCTCGAGTGGCGGATGTAGTCGACCAGCTGGATGCCGGTCTCGGGCTCCAGCTCGCGCTCGGTGATGACGACGTCGATATCGCCCTCCCTGAGCGCGACCTTGGCCTTGGCTGAATCCGTGGCGCGCCGGATCGACGTCGTGCCCAGCATGCGGAGGATGTCCTCCAGCATCTGCAGCGCCAGCAAATTGTTGTCCACGACGAGGAAGCGGACCTTGCTGAAGTCGATCTTCTCCGCCATCGCGCTTTCTGACCTCGGCTGACCTTCCCGGGGGACGGGACCCCGACATTCGCCCGGAGTTTAGCGAAATCCGACGGCGAGGCTAGTGGGTGATAGGGTTGAGCGGCTTGCGGGCGATTCGCCGAATCCGTTAACCGGATGGCAGCGACGGGGCGCCCGCGTATACTCCGGCCTCGCCGATAGGAGGACTCATGGTGAACCCGGCCGATGCCGGCCAAGCGCCGTCGATTGCAGCGGGCCTGTCGAACAGCCGCGCCGTCATGGCCGCGCTGGAGAAGAAGGTGCTGTGGCTGTCCGCCTGGACGATCCACAACGCCAATCATCTCCGTCCCAGCCGCGACGGGCTGAAGGTCGGCGGCCATCAGGCCTCGTCGGCCTCGGTTGCGACCCTGATGACCGCTCTCTACTTCGACGTGCTCAGGCCCGAGGATCGCGTCGCGGTCAAGCCGCATGCGAGCCCGGTCTTCCATGCCATCCAGTACATGATGGGCCGGCAGTCGCTGGACGCGCTGAAGCGCTTCCGCGGCCTCGGCGGCGCCCAGTCCTATCCGTCGCGCACCAAGGATCACGACGAGGTCGACTTCTCGACCGGCTCGGTCGGCCTCGGCGTCGCCATGACCATGTTCTCGTCCATGGTGCAGGACTACGTGCACCTGAAGAAGCTGGCGCCGGCCGGGTTCCGCCCCGGCCGCATGATCGCGGTGATGGGCGATGCCGAGCTCGACGAAGGCAACGTCTACGAGGCCCTGCTCGAGGGCTGGAAGCACGACGTCCGTAATCTCTGGTGGGTGATCGACTACAACCGCCAGAGCCTGGACGGCGTCGTCTCCGACCGGCTGTTCCAGAAGATCCGCGGCTTCTTCGAGGCCGTCGGCTGGAACATCGTGCTGCTGAAATACGGGAAGAAGCTGGAGGCCGCCTTCAAGCGGCCGGGCGGCGAGCGCATCCGCGACTGGATCGACAGCTG
>CAXNIC010000188.1:0-9457 GCA_964201945.1 Alphaproteobacteria bacterium | reverse complement strand
CTTCTTCGGCCTGGCGCTGACCGCGTCGGCCCGCGGCACCATCGGCCTGGTGATGCCGACCTGGGAGGCGGAGCTGGGCTGGACCCGGGGCTTCGTCTCCTTCGTCGGCGCGATGATGCTGATCTCGGTTGCGATCGTGGCGCCGCTGGCCGGCAACTTCCAGGACCGCTTCGGGCCGCGGCCGCTGCTGGTCACCGGCATGCTGCTGATCGCCGTCGGCACCGCGCTCACCGCGATGATCGAATCGGCCGCCGCGTTCTTCGTCACCTTCGGCATCGTCACGGCGCTGGGCTTCGGCTTCTTCGGCAACCACACGATCGCGCCGACGCTGGCCTGGTTCTTCGAGAAGAACCGCGGACTCGCGACCGGCATCGCGACCGCAGGCCTGACCGCGGGCCAGCTCGTGATTGTGCCGCTGCTGGCGCTCCTGCTGCAGTCCGAGGGATGGCGCCTCGGCTACATCTATCTCGCGGTCGCGGCGCTCGTGGTGGCGCCGATCCTCTACTTCATGATCCCCAGCCGGGATTCGATCCAGGGCGCCAGCCGCGAGAACCAGGAGCCGGACGCACCGCTCGGCCAGCGCCTCAAGTTCCTGTTCACCAGCCCGGTGTTCCACGCGCTCTTCTGGAGCTTCGTCATCTGCGGCTTCACCACCTCGGGCACGGTCGAGGTGCACCTGATCCCCTACGCGATCTCTTGCGGCTTCCCGCCGCTCACCAGCGCCACGGCCTACGGCGTGCTGGCCGGCGTCAACATGCTGGCGATGGCGCTGTCGGGGTACCTGACCGACCGCATGAATCGTCCGCTGCTGCTCGGCATCATCTATATCGGCCGCGGGCTCTGCTTCTTCTTGTTGATGCGGATCGCCGGCGACATCCAGATGCTGTTCATCTTCGCCGTCGCCTTCGGCATCTTCGACTACTCGACGGTGCCGCCGACCGCGAGCCTGGTGGCTTCCCATCTCGGCAAGCGCATCATGGGACTCGCCATGGGCCTGCTTTCCGCCGGCCACGCACTGGGCGGCGCCGCCGGCGCCTTCATGGCCGGCATCCTCTACGACCTCTACGCCCAGTACGACGCGGTTTGGATCGCCTCGATCGTCGTCGCCGTCGCGGCAGGGCTCTTGGTCTTCACCATCCGCGAGAACCGCGCGCCGGCCACGCCGAAGCTGCAGCCGGCGTGACGGCGCCTGACCCGGCGATTCAGTTCAGCAACTCAGTTTGTCAGAGCAGCCGTGACTTGGTTGCGCGCGAGGAACTCCAAGAGCTCGGAGTAGTGGATCGCGAACCCGAGCCCTTCTAAGTCAGTTGCCGCAAGCTTCTGTGTGCTGACGCCGATCACGTGGGTTCCAAGAAACAATGGGCCGCCTGAGTTACCGGGGTTGATCGCCGTGTCGGTTTGAATGAATCGAACCTTCTTTCCGCCACGAGCGTAGGTGCTCTCGAGTTCCCTCATTCCGCTGACGACGCCCCGGGTGAGGCTGAATTCTAGTCCTCGAGGATGACCGATTGCCTCGACCGTATTGCCGATCGGCAGCGTGTTCTGCGTGAAGAAGCGGACTGGCTTTCCTCGCGCTTGCACTCGGATCAGAGCGAGATCGAGCCGTATGTCCGTCGCGCTGACGCGTCCGAAGGTCTCCTGACCATCCTTCAGCTTCATCTCGACGATCTGCGCGCCCTCGATGACGTGGTAGTTCGTGAGAACGATGTCGTCGCGGACGAAGAAACCTGACCCTATGCCCCCACCGGGATGCTTTACAACGACGACGCTGTCGAAGCGGTCGTCGTTCACCGGCTTAGCTACGTATGTTGCAGATTGGCGCTGAGCAACGAGACGACTCCGTTTAGCCATCATATCCGCCTTAACCGCGTCGAGGGCGGCAAGCGGCTTCGCTCTCAGGCTCGCGCGGACACCGGAGTGCACATCCGACAGTTTCAACGTGAGTGGAGAGTCCTCGAACTTCGTCACAACATCCTCGCGAACCATCTCGGAAAGATGCTGCAATTCCCGCGGATCGAGCTCCTTTAGCTCGTACGCGACCTTGAACGATTGCGTCTGGCGCCGAGTGAAGCTGCCGTCGAAGACCGTTTTGCTCCGCCGGTCGACGACGTAATAGTCGACCACCCCTTCCTTGATGACGTCGATCTCAGCCTTTCTGAACGAGTAGGGCGAGTAAACGGGTTTGGTGAGAAACGACGGCGTGGACGCTAGTTGCGATGATGCCGCCTGCAGCCTGTCTCTTGCCACGCCTTCGGCGGCTGCATTCGCCGCCAAGACAATCAAATCGGCTATAAAGGAGCCCGTGCTGCGGGTTGTCGCATTGTTGATTTGCACGCGTTGCAGGTCGATGGTCGCTACATTCACGGCGGTCTGGGCTTGAGAGTAGGCAGGGTTCGGCTCACTGCGCTCGCCCGTCTTGTATTCGGACGAGACGCGCGTGTTGGAGCGAATTTCTCGGGTTGCTTTGGCTGCTGAAACGTTGACGAGAATGAGCACGTCAGCGGTTCGAGCAAGGGGACCCGAGAAAGCTTCGTCGAGATTCAGTCTTGTTGCTTCGGCGGGGAGGTCACTATCGAACCCAACCGGAAAATCGAGTGCTCCGTCCTTAATCGTTGACCCGCCCAGGATCTCGATCAGGCCAACCTTCATGCTCGGGATCTCTGTCATCGGTAGACCCGCGGCCTTGGTCCTGCTCGCCGCGTCCAGCATATCGGGGGCTGTCGGCTCTTTCGCGCCAGCGGAGTTCCGTAGCGCCGTTGCGTAGTGAAGCTTGCCGATAGCCTCAATGCTTTGTGAAGAGAGTCGCGCCCGATAGGTCTCGAAGGCCTTCAGGATATCGACGGAAGACAATGGCGCTAGGCGATTTGGAATCTGCTCGGCAAGCCGCTCTCTCCGCTCCGGTGAAAGCTTGATCGGATAGACCTCGAAGAAATCTGGCGCGTCATGGAGTGGGTATTCCGCAAACCGAGTATCGACATCGTCGACGAGAATTTTCTCCCACTTCTCGGAGCGCGCTCTTGACTGGACGAGGCCCTCCCAGCGGAAGTCCGGGCGTTGCAGGACATCGTGAGTCTCAAGCCTCGTATTCAAGGCTTGTGCATCGGAAAGTCGCTTCGAAAGTTCGATCCAATCCTCTCTTCTGATTGGCCACGATGTCTTGTTGAGAGCCGCGGCATTCTGATCAATTAGATCGCTGTATTGTCTCTTTAGCCCCTCTGAGTAGGAGAGCAGAACTGAGCGATTGGTCTCGGTATTGCGAGCGAAATACTCACGTTGATCCTTATAGATCGCCGCTGCTTCGTCGAGATTGCCCTTTGCGACGACGCCCGAGAGGTGGCTAGCGGGCGTCGTGAAGATCATGTCGTAGACGGGCTTCCCGCCGCTCGTCGTCTGACATCCCGTCAACGAAAAGGCCAAAATGGCTAAGGCGGGCAGCGAGATGCTCGCGCGCAAGCTGATCATTGATTCCCCCGTTGCTCTGCCTTCAGCAAGCGCCAGGTTCGGGCGGCGCTGTGGCAGTTAGCTTTTCAGATAAATCATCTCCTTTTGGGAGTGGCGGCGCAACCTTCAATCGATATCTGGTTGGGCAACCTCGCGCGCTTGAGATTGATGGAGGAAAGCGACTCGGTGGTTCGAGAGCGAACGCCTTAGGCTGCCCGCACGAGCCTCTTGGTCTCGATGGCACGCTGCCGTCTGCTCCAGCGTCTGATCCCGGAGAAATCCAGCTACAGACAATGGAGGGCGGAGATTCTATGCGCCCCTGCCGATCATGGTATTCTCTATCCATGCCGAAGAATCAGGCTGGATTCATGATCGATGACGAACGCCGCGCCTCGCCGCCGCTGACGGCGGCGGAGAAGGCGGCGGTCAAACGTGCCGAAGACGATATCAAGGCTGGCCGGGTGCAAGAGCATGACAAGGTGGCCGAGCGTCTCCGCCATCGCGCGGCGGAGATCGTCGGGCGCGCGCGCGGGGCCAAGTCCCGCTAGCTCATGGCTGTCGTCCGGTGGACCGAAACGGCGCTGGCTGATATCGACGAAGTCCTAGCCGACATAGAACAACACAATCCGCTGGCCGCCATCGATCTCGTCGAGACGATCATCGCGTCTGGCAATGCGCTGAAGGTTTTTCCGGCTCGGAATCCAGTGCGGCATGCGGGCGTGATCCGCGAGCGGCCGGTGCTCGGCACGCGCTACATGCTTCTCTATCGGATCGAGCGCGACGATCTGGTCTACATCCTCGCGGTTCGGCACGGCGCTCGCGCGAACCGGGCGCCCTAAATCCCGATCGCCTTCCGAAACCGGTTCTTGAGCTCGACGCCGTCGCGGGTGGGAAGTACGCGGGGAGCTTCGCCGGCCGTAATCTTGACCACGGCGAGGATCGGGCCGGTGGCGGTGCGGATCTCGCGGGCGATGCGGTCGAGCTCGGATTCGTCGGTCACCGTGGCGACGATGGGGAAGCCGGCGCCCTGGGCGATGCCGGCGAGATCGACGCCGTCGGCGGTATGGCTCCGCTGCATGCCGGTCTCGCCGTAGCGCTCGTTGTCGAGGACGACGATGGCGAGGTTGGCCGGGCGCTGTACGCCGATGGAGGCAAGGCTGCCGAGGCCCATCAGCATCTCGCCGTCGCCGGTGACCACCAGCACGCGTTTGTCCGGCTGCGCCAGGGCGAGGCCGAGCCCGATCGGCGCGGCCGACCCCATGGCGCCCCAGAGATAGAAGTTGCGATCGTCGTCGCCGGCCGTCGCCACGTCATAGGTGGGCGAGCCCAGGCCCGAGACGACCAGGAGGTCGCCGCGATCGGCGAGCAGGCGGGCGACGACCTGTCTGCGGTCGAGGGCCATCAGAAGCGCTTCCGGCCGATCAGGCGTTGCGAGAGCAGGACGGCCACTGCGACCTCGCTGTCGAAGGCGAGGGCGGCGGCCGCCTCCACTGTCGGCACCACATCCTCGGGTCGCTCGCAGCGCTGGACGATGACGCCGGCACCCTTCAGCGCCGCCTCGGTGCCCTGGCCCATCGGCACCTGCCAGGAATTGAACTCGCCCCACTCGCCCCGCATGGTGACCAGCGTCAGGAACGGGAAGCGGCAGATCTGGGTCAGCGAGAGCGCGTTGACGCAATTGCCGACGCCAGAGGACTGCATCAGCATGGCGCCGCGCTGGCCGCCGAGCCAGGCGCCGGCCAGCACGCCCATGCCCTCGGCCTCGTTGGTGAGCACGATCGCGCGCATCGACGGATCGGCGTGGCAGGCCTCGATCAGCGCCGTGTGCCCGGCATCCGGCACATAGGCGACCTGGCGGATGCCGGCCGCGCGGAACAGCGGATGGATCGTCAGGCGCCAGTCGAGATCGGGCGTGGCGTCCATCGGCGCTACCGTGCCGCGCTCATCGCCGCTCCGGCGAACAGCAGCGGACGTCGCGACCGCCATACCGTCGCGCGCTCGTAGGCATGGGCGACGCCCATGGCCGTGGCGTCGCCGAACGGATGGCCGATCACCTGCATGCCGAGCGGAAGGCCGTCGCCGGTGAAGCCGCAGCAGACCGTCATCACCGGCAGGCCGGTCAGGTTGAACGGCATGGTCAGCGAGGGGCGCTTGAAGGCGGCGTCGGGATCGAAGCCCACCATCTTGGTCGCCGGTCCCGGGGCTGCGGCGACCACCATCACGTCGATGTCGGCCATCGCCGCGGCGGTGCGCTCGATCAGCTGGCGCCGCGCACGGAGCGCCTGCATGTGATCGGCGGCCGAGAACAGCGCCGCCAGGGTCACGCTGCTGCGGAAGCGCTCGCCATAGTCGTTGTAGCGGCTCTGCAACGTCTTCTGATGGATGGCGAAGGCTTCGGTCAGGATGATGACGCGGCCGGCCGGCGCGAAGTCGGCGAGGTCGGGCATGGCCAGGTCGCGGAGCTCGGCGCCGAGGCCCCGCATCGTCCCGACCGCGGCGTCGACCGCTTGGCGCATCTCCGGCTCGACCGCGTGCTCGCCCTCGTGCCAGCGGTTGATGACGCCGACGCGCACGCCCTTCAGGTCGTGCCGCAGCGCTGCCCGGAAGTCGGGGATCTTCACTTTCGCGCTGCCGGGATCGGCCTTGTCGTGGCCGGCCATCGCCTGCAGCAGGATGGCGCAATCCTCGACCGTCCAGGCCATCGGCCCGGCATGGTCGAGGGTGAACGCCAGCGGCAGGATGCCGGTGCGGCTGACCAGCCCGTAGCTCGGTTTCATCCCGGCGACGGCGCAGAAGGTCGAGGGATTGCGGATCGAGCCGCCGGTATCCGAGCCGGTGGCGCCCAGCACCAGGCCGGCGGCGATCGCCGCCCCGCTGCCGCTGGACGAGCCGCCGGGGCTGAGCTCGGTGTTCCACGGATTGCGCGCCGGCGGCCAGGGCGTGTCGAAGGAGGGGCCGCCGATGGCGAACTCATGCGTCGCGAGCTTGCCGAGCAGAACGGTTCCGGCCTTCGCCAGCTTGGCGGTGACCACCGCATCCTTGTCCGGCACATGCTGGGCCAGCACCTTGGAATGCGCGGTCGTGCGGATGCCCTTGGTCGAATAGATGTCCTTGAGGCCGATCGGGATGCCGTGCAGCGGCCCGCGGCGCTTGCCGGCGGCGATCTCGGCCTCGGCCTTCTTCGCCGCTTTCCGCGCGAGATTCGCGGTAACCAGGAGGAAGCTGTTCAGCTTCGGATCAAAAGCCTCGATACGCTTCAGGCAAAGCTCGGTCAGCTCGACCGGCGAGAGGGCCTTGGCCTCGATCAGCCGCGAGGCTTCGGCGATGGTCGGAACCTTGGGCAACGCAGTCGCGTCGTTCATGGTGCGGTCACCTTGAAGGTCAGCGCCGGCTCCGCCTCCATCGGCCGGTCGCTGCCGAGCCGCGTCAGTACGTCCCGGACATAGCCCGAGACCCGGTGGACCTCGTCGACCTGCGCGGGCGAGAGCTTGAGGCCCGCCCGCTCCAGCAAGACCTCGACCTGCACGCGGGGCATCGGCTCGGGGGTACTCATCCAGGCTCACTCCCTTGGGACGGACGAATGATACGTCATCTCGGCCGGCAGGACAGTGCTCAGAGCCCGGCCTCGCGCAGCGAGGCGCTGAAGCGCTGGCTTGCGGCCGCGTCACCGAAATGCGGCAGCCGCGCGGTGTCCAAAGTCAGGCCGGGCATCGCTGCCTTCACCTTCGCGATGCATCGGCGTGCCGCGTCGAGGTCGCCGGCGGCCGCCTGCAATCCTGCGAGCACCAGGGCATTCCGCTTCATGTCCGGGGCGTCGTCGACCAGCCGGCTGGCGACGCGAACGGCTTCGTCGGCATTGCCGGCGAGCAGATGGCCGAGCGCCAGCTCGCGGCGGTGGCGGTGATGGCTGGCGTCCTCGGGACTCGCCGCCATCGCCTCCTGCAGGTGGCGCAACCCGCCCTCGACGTCGCCGAGATGGATCTCGGCGATGCCCAGCATCGCGCGTGCGGCGATGAAGTTGGCGTTGCGCTCCAGCGCAACGCTCGCCTGATCGCGCGCCGCCCGCGGATTGCCCATCAGGTCGTGCAGCACCAGCGCCTTGATGCTGCGTGCGAAGTAGCTGCGGCCGTCGAGCGAGATGGCACGGTCGAGCAGTGAGGTGATCTCGTCCCGGATCGCAGGATCGATCGCGCGTGCGTCGTACTCGGCGACGCGGAACAGCGAGAAGCCCAGCATGGCATGGGCCATGGAACTGTCCTGCGACCGCTCGACGGCGAGCCTCAGGGTCGATACCGCCGCACCGTCGCGATCCAGGCCGCGCATGAAGATGCCGGCCGCCTTGTCGAGCAGCTGCGGCACCGCGAGCGCGGCGTTGTCCGTGCCGCGCAGGCGCTCGAACAGCTGGGTCTTGACGTGGAAGCGGATGGCGGCGGCGACGTGCAGGACGATCTCGTCCTGAAGTCCGAAGACATCGTCGAGCTGGCGGTCGTAACGCTGAGCCCAGACCTGGCGCGCAGCGCCGTCCTCGAGAGCGAAGGAGAGGCGAAGCCGCTTACCGGCGGCCTGTAGCGTGCCCTTGAGCTGGTAATCGGCCTTGCCCGGGTCGCCGACCGTCACCGCCACCGCCGTGTGGTTGGCGAGCGCATCGCGGATGGCCTCGTCCAGCCCCTCCGCCAGCGCCCTCACTTCGTCGTCGCCGCTGATGACGCGGATCGCCTGCAGCGCGATCACCGGCTTTTCCGGTGCCGCGGCCGGCGGCGGCGCGACCGCTGCCTCGGCGCCCGCGGGTCCCGCCCCGATATGATAGATCGCGACCGGGTCGTCGATGTTCTTCAGCTTCTGCGTGCCGCCGTCGACGAAGCGGACATCGGAGAGCTTCCGGCGCACCTCGTCATGGACCTTGGCGGACACGCAGATCGATCCCGGCGTGGCGATCGATTCCAGCCGCGCCGCCACGTTGACGCCGTCGCCATAGAGATTGTCGCCCTCGACGATGACGTCGCCGAGATTGACGCCGATGCGGAACTGCAGCGGCTGGACCCCGGGCTGCTTGCTGCGCTCGCCGATCGCGCGCTGGCATTCGACCGCGCACAGCACCGCCGAGACGACGCTCGCGAACTCGGCCAGCACCGAGTCACCCGCCGAGCCGAAGATGCGGCCGCCATGCTCGGCGATGATGCCGTCGATGATCTCGCGGCAGGCGCGCAGGCTGGCCAGGGTGCCGGCCTCGTCGACGCCCATCAGCTTGGAGAACTGGTAGACGTCGGCGGCGAAGATGGCCGTCAGCTTGCGCTGGATGGCGGTCAACGCGCTCGCCCCTCCCCCGGGCTGGGCTCGACGGTCAGTGCACCACGATCTTCGGCGGCGGCCGGTTCGGGCTGGCACCGGCGCCGGAGACCTTGGCCCAGACCCGGTCGGCGATGGTGCCGTAGATCTTCGACTGCGGATGGTCGGGCTGCGAGATGACGATGGGGTAGCCCTCGTCCGAGGTCTCGCGGATGGCGATGTCGAGCGGGATCTCTCCTAAGAACTCGGCGCCGAGCTTGGCGGCCTCGCGGCGGGCGCCGCCATGGGCGAAGATCTCGCTCCGCTCCCCGCAATGCGGGCAGAGGAAGTAGCTCATGTTCTCGATGATGCCGAGGACCGGCACATCGACCTTGCGGAACATGCCGAGGCCCTTCCGGGCATCCAGCAGCGCGATGTCCTGCGGGGTCGAGACGATCACCGCGCCCGAGAGCGGCACGCGCTGGGCCATGGTGAGCTGGGCATCGCCGGTGCCGGGCGGCAGGTCGACCACCAGCATGTCGAGCTCGCCCCAGTTGACGTCGCGCAGCATCTGCTCGATCGCGCTCATCACCATGGGGCCGCGCCAGATCATCGGCGTGTCCTCGGCGATCAGGAAGCCGATCGACATGCATTTGATGCCGTAGCCGACCTTGGGCTCCAGGATCTTGCCGTCCTTGGTGTCGGGCTTGCCGGTGATGCCCATCATCCGGGGCAGCGACGGGCCGTAGAT
>CAXNIC010000187.1:0-9458 GCA_964201945.1 Alphaproteobacteria bacterium | reverse complement strand
CCAGACCGAGTTCATGCAGGCGGCCTATGGCGATCAGCGCTGGTGGCGGACCTGCGGCTCCTACTTCGTCTGCGGCACCACCTATGGCAGCGAGGCGGGATCCGAGCCCTACGCCAAGCCGGACATCGCCAAGGCGAAGCAGCTGCTCGTCGAGTCGGGCTACAAGGGCGAGAAGATCATCGTCATCAACACCAAGGAGATCCCGGTCATCTTCGCGCTGACCTCGGTCGCCATCCCGAAGATGAAGGAGATCGGGCTCAACGTCGAAGAGCAGGTGGTCGACTGGAGCGGCTTCATCGGCCGCATCCAGAAGAAGGATCCGATCGACCAGGGCGGCTGGAACTTCTTCACCACCAACGGCACCGGCATGACCTTCCACCATCCGCTGACCAATCTCGGCACGCCGATGCAATGCGACGGCAAGAACTGGTTCGGCTGGCCCTGCGACGAGGCGACCGAGGCGCTCCGCGGCAAGTTCCTGAATGCGCCCGACGACGCGTCGCGTAAGGCGGCGATCGAGGTCTATCACCGGGCCTTGATGGAGCAGCAGCCGGCCGTGAACCTGGGCCAGGCGGCGTCGCCGGAGGCGTGGCGGAAGAACGTCGTGGGCATGGTGTCGACCCACTTGCCGGTGTTTTGGAATGTAACGAAGAACTGAGTGGTGGCGACAGATCTACGGACGCTCGCTTAGTGCGCTCCGCTTCCGCTAAGGCTGACGTGCGCAAGCGCGCACTGACGCCTTAGCTCCGCGGCGCGCGCTCGCGGTAAACGAAACCCTCCCTCGCTGACGCGGGGGAGGGTTTTTTCATTTTGTCGATCGTGCGACCCCGCGAGCGCGGGATGCGGAGCCAAGGCGTCAGTGCGCGCTTGCGCACGTCAGCCTTGGCGGCAGCAGACCGCATCAAGCGAGCGACCGTGGTTTTATAAGCGACCGTGGTCTTAAGAGACCTCGTCCAACCTGCGCCGCACTTGCTCCCGCCGTCGCTTCGCCCGCCTCGACAGCATGTTCAATCCCTCGACCAACGCCGAGAACGCCATCGCCGCGTAGATATAGCCCTTCGGCACATGCACGCCGAAGCCGTCGGCGATCAAGACCATGCCGATCATCATCAGGAAGCCGAGCGCCAGCATGACGATCGTGGGGTTGTCCTGAAGGAAGGCGGAGAGCGGATTGACCGCGGCCATCATCACCAGCACCGCGACGACGACGGCGATCACCATCACCGGCACGTCGTCGGTCATGCCGACCGCGGTGATGATGCTGTCCAAAGAGAACACCAGGTCGAGCATCAGGATCTGCACGATCGCCACACCGAAGCCGACCGCCGCCGCCTCGCCCAGCGAGTCCGCCGACGGCTCGGGATCGACGTTGTGATGGATCTCCCGCGTCGCCTTCCACACCAGGAACAGGCCGCCGCCGATCAGGATCAGGTCGCGCCACGAGAAGGCGTTGCCGAACAGCTCGAATACCGGCCGGGTGAGCTGGACGATCCAGGCGATGGTGCCAAGCAGGACGAGACGAAGCACGAGGGCGAGGCCGATGCCGATCTGGCGCGCCCGGGCCCGGTGCTCCTCCGCCAGGCGATTGGTCAGGATCGAGACGAAGATCAGGTTGTCGATGCCGAGCACCACCTCCATCACGATCAGCGTGGCGAGGGCCGCCCAGGCGGTGGGGTCTTGGGCGAGAACGAGTAGCGAGTCCATGGGGGCTCCGGAGCGGGGATCGGCCCCGGACATGACACCGGATGGGGCGGGACGCAAGGGCGGCCCCCTGGTTGGAGAGCCGGCCGATAACGAGTTCGTGAATCGGCGTATAGATGGCATTTAAATTAACTCATTGCGCCGCGTCCTCTAAACGCGTATTAATGAGTTAGCAACTGTCGGGTCCTAGAAAGGGAGCCATGACCCCCGCTGTCACCACCTTCAGCTTGTCGACGCAGAACCGCAGGGCCACCCCGAGGGTGGTGCTGACGACTCTGCGTCTGATCCTGAGGGCGATGGACCGCGCCGACGTTGCCCGCATCTCGGCCCTCAACGATCTGCTGCTGCAGAAGGACGTCAACCTCCCGGCTCTCGATCATGAGGCGCTGGACGAACTCTGCGCGCGCTTCGACGCGGAATGGCGGTTCCAGGGCATGGGGCACCTGATGATCCTCCGCCGTGAGGGCAACCAGCCGGTCGGCCATGTTCACCTCAAATGGCTCGCCGACGCCAAGGCCGGCCGGACGGCCGAACTCTCCTATGCCATCGACGCGCCCTATCAGCGCCAGGGTTACGCGACCGAGGCCGTGGAAGGCGTGCTGGGCTTCGCCTTCGACAAGGCCGGGCTCGACTACGTGATCGCCTGCGTCGAGCCGGACAACGTGGCGTCCGTCCGCGTCGCCGAGAAGAACGGCATGGCGCCGATGGCCGAGGGCCGCTTCCGCTATCGGCTGATGCGCCGCTATCTGCTGCCGGCGCTGATGTGGCGCTTCCATCAGAAGCAGAAGAAGAGCGCCTCGCCGCCGGCTCCGGCTACAGGGCCTTCAGCCGGCGCGTGACCCGGGCGAGGAAGCGCGCGCGCTCCTCCGGCGTCGTCGTATCCATCTTGTAGAGCCTGAGGAAGACCGGCTTCGCCTGCGGGGAAACCGCGACCCTGAGCGCCCGCATCAGCACCCAGACCGGATCGAGCAGCCCCAGCACCTGCCACCAGGCCGAGCCGCAGGTGGTGATGACCACCCAGACCTTGATCTTGGTCAGCAGCGGGCGGACCGGACCGTCCTTCAGCTCGAACACCACGCCCGGCAGGAACACCCGGTCGAGCCAGCCTTTCAGGATCGCCGGCATCCCCGACCACCAGGTCGGGAAGACGAAGACCAGCGCGTCTGCCCAGAGCAGATCGTCGACCAGCGGTTCGACGGGGGCGCGGTTGTCGGGCACCTTGCCGTTCATCCGCCATTCAGGTTCCGAGAGGCGCGCCTCGAAGCCTTCGCCGTAGAGGTCGAGCGTCCGGACCTCGTCCCCGCCGTCCTTCAGCGTCGCCACCGCCTGGCGGAACACGGCTGCATCGAAGCTGGCGTCGGAGGGATGGGCGAGGATCGCGAGCACACGCATGGCTGAAGGAAATGCCATGATCGGGGGCGCGGTTCCAGGGGTGCCGAGCGCGCCTTCGCCGCATCGAATTGTGCCGCGGCCGGAACCACCCGTCGCTATGATCGCCGCCTCATGACCATGCCGGCCCCGCCTTCGCGCCCGCTTGCGCGCCGCGTGCTCCTGCCGGAGGCGCCGGCGATGGTGCTGCGCGCCTCGGGCGTGGTCTGGCTGAACCCCGAGGGCGACGTCGAGACCATAGGCCGCGCCGAGGCGATCCGGCGTTTCGAGTCCGGCGCGCGGCCGTTCTTCTGCCATGGCCGCGCCATCGGCCGGCGGCTCGGGGCCTCCGTCTCGGGCCACGACGTCGTCGAGCTCTTCGCCTTCGTCCGTCCGGCCCGCTTCGCCCCGCCGACGCCGCGCGGGCTCGCCGCCGCGCTCGGCCTCGACCCACCGGAGTCGGCGGAGGCCGAGGCCGCCGCGCTCTTCGCCGTCGCCCGCACCTTGATGAGCGAGCTGGCGGATGACCGCGATGCCGAGACCGCCGCGATCGCCAAAGTGATGGCGGCGGCCGGCTGGGCCTGGGGGCCGGCGGTGCTGGCCGCGCTCGGCGTCGATCCGTCGGAGCGCGCGCACACCGCCGCGCTCGAGGTCTGGCGGCGGCTGCCGGAATGGCAGGAGCACGCGCCGCCGCCGCCGCCCGGAAGCCAGCCGGTCGATCCGGCGGAGGCCCGCGCCCGACTCACCCGGCTTCTCGGCGATCGTTCGGAGCCGCGGCCCTCGCAAGCGGATTATGCATCCGCCGTCTCCGCCGCCTTCCTGCCGCGCGAGCACGAGGACGAGCCGCGCATGGTGCTGGCCGAGGCCGGCACCGGCGTCGGCAAGACCTTGGGCTACGTCGCGCCGGCCAGCGTCTGGGCGGAGAAGAACGAGGGCTCAGTCTGGTTCTCGACTTACACGCGAAACCTCCAGCACCAGATCGACGGTGAGCTCGACCGGCTCTATCCGAACCCGAGCGACAAGGCGCTCAACGTCGTCATCCGGAAGGGCCGCGAGAATTATCTCTGCCTGCTGAATTTCGAGGACGCGCTGCGCAACCTGCGCGGCAATCCCGACAACTCGATCCCGCTCGGCCTGCTCGCCCGCTGGGCCGCGGCGACGCGCGACGGCGACATGGTCGGCGGCGATTTTCCCGGCTGGCTCGCCGACTTGGTCGGCCGCGGCCGGGCCATGGGTCTCACCGACCGCCGCGGCGAATGCGTCTACTCCGCCTGCACGCATTACACGAAATGCTTCATCGAACGCGCGCAGCGGCGCTCGCGGCGCGCGCGGCTGGTCGTCGCCAATCATGCGCTGGTGATGAGCATCGCCGCGTCCGGTGGCATGGCCGAGGGCTCGCTCTCGCATCGCCTGGTGTTCGACGAGGGCCACCACGTCTTCGATGCCGCCGACTCGGCCTTTTCGCTCGCGCTCTCAGGCCTCGAGGCGGTCGAGCTGAAGCGCTGGGTGCGCGGGCCAGAGGGCAGCCGGCGCACGCGCGGGCGCGGGCTGCAGCGCCGCGTCGAGGACCTGGTGATCGAGGACGAGGAGGGCACCAAGGCGCTGGCCGATGCGATCGAGGCGGCGCGCATCCTGCCATCCGAAGGCTGGGTGACAAGGCTCGCCGAGGGATCGCCGAACGGGCCGACCGAGGCGTTCCTGGCCTTCTGCCGCCAGCAGGTCTATGCGCGGGCGAACGAGACCGAGAACGCCTATGCGATCGAGGCCGATGCCCAGCCGCCGGTCGAGGGGCTGATCCGCGCCGCCGCCCATCTCAGGAACGGCCTCCAGGAGCTGCGCCGGCCGCTGGCGAAGCTGCGCGATCGCCTGAAGGCGAGGCTCGACGACGAGGCGGAAGATCTCGAGACCGCGATGCGGCTTCGCCTGGAGGCAATGGCGCGCACCATCGACCGGCGCATCAAGGGCATCCTCGACGGCTGGATCTCGATGCTGGAATCGCTGGCGGCCCCGACGCCGCCGGAATTCGTCGACTGGCTGCAGGTCGACCGCATGGAATCACGCGACCTCGATGTCGGGCTGCACCGCCACTGGGTCGATCCCACCGTGCCGTTCTCCGAGATGGTGCTGAAGCCCGCGCATGGCGTCGTCGTCACCTCGGCGACGCTCAGGGACGCGACCGGCGTGATCGAGCTCGACTGGGCGGCGGCGGAGTCGTCGTCGGGCGCGCGGCACCTGGCGTCGCCGGCGATGCGGGCGGCGGTGGCCTCGCCCTTCGACTATCCGAAGCAGACCCGCATCTTCGTCGTCACCGATGTCGACAAGCGCGACTTCGCCCAGGTGGCATCCGCCTATCGCGAGCTGTTCTTAGCCTCCGGCGGCGGCGCGCTCGGCCTGTTCACCGCGATCCGGCGGCTTCGCGAGGTGCATGCCCGCATCGCCCAGCCGCTGGAGGAAGCCGGCGTCGCGCTCTACGCGCAACACGTGGACGGCCTCGACACCGCGACGCTCATCGACATCTTCCGGGCCGAGCCGGAAAGCTGTCTGCTCGGCACCGATGCGGTCCGCGACGGCGTCGACGTGCCCGGCCGCTCGCTCCGCCTCATCGTCTTCGACCGCGTGCCCTGGCCCCGCCCCGACATCCTTCACCGCGCCCGCCGCCAGGCCTTCGGCAACAAGGCCTATGACGAGCGGGTGACGCGCTTTCGCCTGAAGCAGGCCTTCGGCCGGCTGATCCGCCGCGCCGACGACATCGGCGTCTTCGTCATGCTGGACAAGGCGCTGCCGACCCGGCTTGCCGCCGCCTTCCCCGAGGGCGTCCAGGTCGAACGGGTGGGCCTGGCCGAGGCGGTCTCGCGGACGCGTGAGTTCCTGAGGCTGCGCTAGAAACGCACGCCCAGACCGACAGTCCACAGTTGCTCTCGTCGCGCCGTGTCCTGGCGGGTACCGTTGCTGTAGTTGGCCAGAACGCTGAAATACTTGTAGGGATCGAGAGTGAAGCTGAGGCCGGTAGAAAAATAGCCGACGTCCTTGTCGCCCGAGAGTGCCTGAAGGCGAGTGTAGGTAGACGTCAGCGTCATCGGCGGGCCAAGGATGTCGCTCAGCAGGGCGAATCCGATTTGTCCGCCCGCGCGAATGAAATTCCGCCGTTCCTCGGCCTTGGGGCCGTTGCCCTTGTCGAGATAGTGGCCGGTATCCAGGCGAAAATCCAAGACCGGCTTGAACCAGAACAGCTCGGTGTCACCCGATCTGAACAGGATGAAATCGTTCACCACCGCATTGCGGATGGGCACGTATTGCAGATTCAGCGACAGGATCCGGCTGTCGTCGAAGTCGTCGACCAGCACGTTCGGTCGCAGATTGACGACATGTCCGAATGGATCGCTCTGGTTCGGAACGACGATGAAGGCGCTCGCCATTGCGCCGACGTTGAAGGCTTTGCTGGCGCTCGGTTTGGCCGTGCTCTCCGGGCGCGTCTTGACCACGTTGCGGCTGGCCTGGACGTAGGGGATCAGCTCGAGTCTCTGCCCATTCTCCTTCAGGAGGCCGGTATCGACCCGGTACGCGACGACGCCCTGCAGCGTCTCCGAGCGCTTCTTCGCCGTCTCGTCCTCGCCGATGCTGAGAACGGCCTGGCTGGTCGCCTCGAAGGCCTTCACCTGCGCGCGGTCGACGAAGAGGTCGTCGATTTTTCCACGGATGCGGAACGCCGACTTGCTCTTGTCCGGAGCCGTGAACAGCGCGCCTGGCGCCTCGATCGGCTTGCCGCTGGTCTGCAGGCATTCCACGGCGTTCTCTTCGTTGGCGCCGAGAATGTAGACGTCCGGGGAGACCGGCGGCGTGGGTGGGGCGTATCCCACCGCTAGGCCCGCGAGGAGCGTGGCGACGGAGGCGCGGGCGGACTGTTGATTGGCGGCGTCGGACTTGGAGCACTTGGCGTTGTCGACGCAGATCCTTGGATCGGCGAGTACGCGTCGGCCAGGATCGAGGTTCTTTAGTCGCGGGTCGGTTGGCTCAGGCGCGGCGACGATGTTGAACGCATATTTGAGCAGCAGGTACTCGGCGACCTGCTTCTTGTCGACGATCGTCCGTCCGCCTGCGGAGGCGACGCAGATTTTGGCTTGAGCGGGCGGAAACGGCAGATCCTGGCTCTTGCCGGGTGAAGACGCGAGGACGAGGGCCGCCACAAGCAGCCCGATCATGCGTGGACGGACCATCACACCCTCCGGATCAGCTTGGCGGCGTCACGCTCGTCTTGGCATCGACGGCGCCGATCAGCACCGGAACCGAAGATGCCAGCTGGCTCTGAGCGAAAGTGCTGTCGAAGGTGAAGTAGTAAGGAGGCGTGCAGGTGGCGAGAATCGAGGAAATCGCCGTTAGAAACAGAGACAGGGTATCGACGTTGTAGTTGTAGCCGGCACTCATGGTCTTGTTGAGATCGAGCGGCCCAGGCCTTTCATGACGAAGCTGGCCTCCAATCGTCGACGCCACAGCGATCATCTTGCTCATTCGCATCCCCTCGAAGTACCGAAGTTCGGGGACCGTAGTTGTGCTCTCAATGGTTGTCTATTTTATAATTTTTTCTTCCTTCCTTCAATCAGGGGATGCGCCCGGCTTTGACAGGACGCGGCCGTCCGGCTAGGTTTTTGCTCCGGTAGAACACCGCTCGCGGACCGCCTTTCGCGCGCCGCGGGCCGAAGAGGGTGCCTGAATGGCGCTTGAGATCGGCCAGGTCGTCAGTGGGATCGCCGTCTTCCCGACACGTCGGGGACAGTCCCAGGACGGCGCGGCCGCCAACCAGACCGAGACGTCCCTTCCCGGGGAACAGGCTCCGCCGCTGACCGGCGTGGGCGGGAAACCGCTATCCGGCGAAGCGCTGCAGACCCTGCAGGGAACCTCTCAAGGCACCGAGTTGCCGGGAGCGGTGAGCGCCTCCACCGAGTCCGACGACACGAATGCCGAGGGCGAGCTCACCGACGAAGAGAAGGAAGTCGTCGAGAAGCTGAAGGCGCGCGACCAGGAGGTCCGTCGCCACGAAGCGGCGCATGCCGCCGCCGGCGGCAGCTTCGCCGGAGCGCCGACCTTCAGCTACCAGCAAGGACCGGATGGGAAGCGGTATGCCGTCGGCGGCGAGGTCTCGATCGACCTGAGCCCGGGCAGCACGCCCGAGGAGACCGCGCGGAAGGCCGACCAGATCCGCGCCGCGGCGCTGGCGCCCGCCGATCCCTCCGGCCAGGATCAGGCCGTCGCCGCCGCCGCGGTCCAGATGAAGGCCCAGGCCCAGGCGGAAGGCGCCAAGCAGCGCGCCGAGGAGCAGAAGGCCAAGGACGCCGAGAAGGACGAGGAGCAGCCCGCCGTCCCCGGCGCCCCGAAGCCGAAGGAAGCCGGTCCGGAACTCGTCGGCCCGAAACCGATCGGCCAGGCGGACGAGGCTGCGGAACCGGGCGCCGCGCCGGCCGCCGAAGCGCCGGCGAACGACCGCCGCACCGCCGCCGCCGCCCAGGCCTATGGCCGCACCGAGACCACCGCCCGCAAGATCGGCGAGGCGACGAGCCAGGCGCTCTCGCTGGTGGCGTAGGCCTTGTGTCCCCTCCCCCCGCGGAGCGTGGGGGAGGGTTAGGGTGGGGGGCGAGACTCGATGCCCGGTCTGACCCCTCGCGCCCGCGGACTCCGCCACAATATGACCGACGCCGAACGCGCGCTTTGGCGACGTCTTCGGAACGCGCAGATTTGCGGCGCTCGTTTTCGCCGGCAGGCGGTGATCGGTCGCTACATCGCTGATTTTGCCTGTTTCGCGCCGAAAGCCGTCATCGAACTCGATGGCGGCCAGCACAGCGAGCGGGCTGCTTACGACGAGGCCAGGACGCGCTGGCTGTCAGGTGAAGGCTTCGTCGTTCTGCGTTTCTGGAACAATGAGGTGCTGTCCAACCTCGATGGCGTGGTCGCTGCGATTGCGACCGCGCTCTCCGCGGGGGAGAGACCCGGCCCCCCACCCTAACCCTCCCCCACGGAGGGGGGAGGGGACATGAGGACGCCCCTGTAGCGGGCCGTTGGATTTGCGCTTTCGGGCCATTGGTTTTGCGCACTGTTTGAATGCTCGTAGAAGCCGGTTCGAACCACCGCAAGCTACCCCTTCCCGGGGGGCCGGGGCAGGGCCTTGATCTGCCGCTCGACCTCTAGCCGGATCTCCTCGGCCAGGACAGCCCGTACCCTCGCTTCTACCTCGGACTTTATGCGCTTATCGGTGTCAAATCGCTTCCAACCGTGACCCCCTTTTCGCGTCCAATTCCGACCCCTCTGGGCGGGGAGGAATGGGCTTATCCGCGTAGTGCATAGGGGGGACCCGCGCCCGTAGCGCAGCGCCCCCGGCGTTGCGCGTAGCGGAGGGCGTG
>CAXNIC010000186.1:0-9519 GCA_964201945.1 Alphaproteobacteria bacterium | reverse complement strand
TCGTATCTCGCCGATCTTGTCCACGCCGACCATCCCCCGACACCCTTCCCGGCAAAAGGAAGGGACGCTGACACACAGCGTTAGAGGGGGTCAGAATTGGACGCGAAAACCGCCCCTCAGGGGGTCACTATTGCGCGCGATTTTACAATCTCCGGCTTCACGAGGCGCTGCTTGGCCTTCGGGAGCGACATCCGGACAAGATCAAATCCGTTCGCCGAGCCGGATGGCTCTATGCCCTCGATCTCGCGGCCGACAGGCTCTCCGCGCTCGCCTTCGCGACCGCCATGTTCCACCGCGGCGTCGTCATGCCGCCCGCGGCGATTTCAATGCCGACATCGGCGGTCGCGAGGCTGCTGCCTCCCCTGATCCTCAACGACGGTCATATCGCGGAGTTCGTCGAGAAGGCGGACGACGCCCTCAACAGCTTCGCCTGACCCGCAGAGCCCGGAGGAAGTTCAAGGATGACGAAGTTCGAGGCCATCGTTCCGGAGGCTGCGAGACGTCTTTACGACGAGGTCCTGATGTCGCCGGGCATCCGCGTCGGCGAGCTCCTCATCACCTCCGGACGCATCGGCTACAACGCCGACCGCACCATGCCCGGCGACGTGGAGACGCAGATCCGCAATGCCTTCCGATATCAGGAGGAGGTTCTGGTCGAGGCGGGCCTGGATTTCCGCAATGTCTTCCTGATCGACACCTACCATGTCGGGTCCCTGGCCGATCACTTCCCCGTCTACAAGAAGGTCGCGGCCGAATTCATCCGCGAGCCCTACCCGGCCTGGCTCTGCACCGAGGTTCCCGGACTCCTTCTTCGCGGCGCCCTGTTCGAGATCCGCATCATGGCTCGGGCATAGCCGCGAACGGCCGCGCGCCGGGCTAGGTCAATGTGCTGAAATACATGGGATAAGCTGGAGCGGGTGAAGGGAATCGAACCCTCGTATGCAGCTTGGGAAGCTGCCGTTCTACCATTGAACTACACCCGCGCCCGAAGCCGGACCATAGCGAGCAGCAGAGGGGCCGGCAAGGCCAGCATCCGCGCCCGTTCGGTGCTGGAGAGCCCACGAAGACTCGGTCTTCAGGCTCGTGCCCGGCGTCGATGTCGGGCGCCACGCGGGTTCGCTCTCTGGTATGCCTTACGGAAAAAGCTAAACTAGATCGACATCGCATTAGATGCGGACAACGGGATCATCACGCAATGCCTGAAACGGGTGCCGAGGTATCGAGCCTTGAACAAACGGCTGGTGAGATCGTCGCATTCCTGAAGAACTTCTACGTGACCGTGCAGGCGGAAGAAACCCTCCGCAGCTTCGTCGAGATCGAAGAGGAGCTGAGAGGGCTGCTGCTGTCCCGGCCCGATGACCTTGGCCTCTCGGCGAGATGGATCGAAGGGCTTCTAGCCAATTCCTCCAGAACCGCGAACGGCGTCAACTTGGTCATCGATGTCGCAGCAGCGCCCGACCTGATGAAGACAGTGTTCACCATGCTGGTGAACAAGGCGTCGCTCGGGTCCGAGAATAGAACATTCGGGACGTTCTCTCCTGTCCACCGAAATCAGCTCGATGCAACCCGCGCCGATGCGATGCGCTCCCTCGTCGAACGCAGCTTCTCAAGCCCGATCACGGCATTGGAAGTCGGCACCTGGTTCGGTGTCGGGTCGACCCAGCTATGGCTCGCCTCGTTTCCGCAGGGATCTTCTCTGTTTCTGCTGGATTCCTGGCGGAGCTACGTTACTCCCGAGGACAAAGCGAGCGACACCTCGGTGAGTTTTCGACTAATGGATCTGTTGCCTCAGGCGGCGCTGAACTCGACCGCTCGCGAGATCTTCAAGGCGGAGGCATCCAACACAAGAGACATCGACATCGTTATGATGAGAGGAGTGTCCTCAACGGTCTTGGGCTTTCTGCGTCCGGACACATTTGATTTTATCTACATAGACGGATCCCACTATTACCAAGACGTGAAGACCGACATCGTCCGGGCCAAGGAGCTTTCGAAGCGGCGGTTCTCGATCGTCTGCGGCGACGATCTGGAAACCTTCGATCCGGCACTGGCCGAGATCGCCCGGCAACATCCGGACCGCGACTACATTGTCGCGAACGGCGTCGGCTTTCATCCGGGTGTGACCCGCGCAGTGAGCGAGGAGTTCGGCCGCGTGAACCTGATCAACGGATTCTGGTGGATCTACTGCCGTGAGGGAATCTGGGGCCTATAGCGGCCCCCCTTCACTTCGGTTCGATCGGCACAGAACCAAGGGCGCAATCAAAACGGCTGGATGCGCCCCGCCTCCAGGATGACACTCGGGCGCAAAAGGAAGAAGGTGCCCGGCGCCCAATGCTTCAAGTAGCCGATGGCGCATGAGACGCCGGAAATCCCGTCGCCTACAAAGGCGTCGCAGCGGGCGGCGACATAGGCATCGACGATGACTTCCTCGGCCGCCGCCTTCAGGTCGACGCCGGCTTTGAACCGGATCTCGATCTCGCTCTCATGGGCGAGGCGTGTCGCGCTGACCGTTCGAAGCCGCTGACCGTATCTCGCCCTGAAGATATCGACACAGCGCTCCAGATCGGTGAGCAGGAACAGGCTTCCGGTCGGGTTAGCGTGCAGAAAACTGTCGACTCCAGGGAAGTAGTCCTCCGGCTCAAGACCAGCCCGCTGATAGCCCTCCACCAGCTTCTCCGTCGTTTGCGCCCGGAAATGAACCGCCAGTACCGGTCGCTGGCCAAGCGTCGCCGCTGCCTCGTCAATTCGTCTCTTCAGATGCGGGAGAAGCCGGATGTATCTCGAAAACAGGATCTCGTAGGCCGACTGCGCCGATGCCGACGCCAGCCAATGGCCTTCTGGCGCCCAAGGCAGGATGTCGAGCATCCGGCTATGGGCATTTGCCACCACGACATCTTCGTTGGCACCGAGGAAATAGAGCGAGGACATCCGCAGGTGCGCCCCTCCTTCGACCTCAAGGGATGTCACCCCGATAGTCTCGCGCCGCCACCATGGGGGGTAAAATGACCGCGCATCGCGTTCGACGACCGAAAGGCCTACACCGGCCACCGGCTCGAAGTAGGCCTCCCACGCATTGGCCATGTTTGGCACAGGATAGGCGCCGCGGGCCCCCCAATGAACGACCGGGATGCGCCCAGTGATCTCGGCGAGCGCGAGTTGCGACAGGACGTGGTCAATCTCACCCCAGAATCCGCACCCCCAAGGCTGTATCAGGAGATATCGTCGATTCTGCGCTTGCTGGGAGTTGCAGGTCTCCGCCAGCAGGGTATAGCGCTTGGCCTGGCCATACTGGCGAAGACCAAGCGCGATCGCGGCCAGCAAGGAATAGAGGTCCGGCGTGGCCATCCCCCTAGCCAAGGCACCCTGGCAGTAGTGAAAGGCCAGCGGCAGGTTTTTGGCCGACCAAGCCGCATGAGCGGCGGCCCAGATCCGATCCCGTTCGGAATCTCCTGCAAGGTTCGGATCGATCGGGTCCCGGTTCTGGCTCATGCGCCTCGCGCCTCCGCAGAGATGGCGGAGATTGGTCTACGTTCGATGACCAATGCAAGCCGGGCTTTCCGGGGACATCGAAATGGAGCCCGACGCCGGCCCCTTCGTTCAAGGCGAGACCAACCGGCCGGCACTCAGTTGGCCAGCCTTGCGCCGGCCAGGATCGCCGCTTCCAGATTGCAGCCGGCGGTGATCGCGTTGCGGAGGTCGACCGCGCTGAGATTGGCGCCGGCGACGTCGGCACCGCCCAGCTTGGCCCCGCGCAGATCGGCGCCCCGGACGTCGGCGCCTTTGAGGTTGGCCCCTTCGAGCGAGGTCGGCCAGCTCCGTCCGCTCGCCTTCCCGTCGGGGGACCGGAGCTCGATCGGGGCCAGCTTGGCGCCGCGGAGCTTGGCGCTCGACAGATCGGCCTTCAGCAGGTTCGAGCCGCCGAGCGTCGACATGTCGAGGACCGCGCCCTCCAGCTTCGCTTCCGCGAAGTCACAGAGCGTGAGCCACGCTTCCGCCAGCGACGCGCGGGAGAGATTGGCCTTCCGGAACGAAGCACCGCTCAAGTCGCTGGCGCTGAGATCGACGCCCTGCAGATCCATGCCGTCGAAGACCGCACGGATGCCCTCGGCGCCGTTGGAGGTGATCCAGGCGCTGTGGTTGGCGAGAAGCTGCGCGATCCGGGGCGGCAGTGCGGCATTGCCCTGGCGATAGACGGCACCGGTGAGATCGGCCCCGGTGGTGATGGCGACGGAAAGGTCGACGTTGCGCAGGAGCGCGCCGCGGAGGTCGGCGTTCGAGAAATCGGCACCCTTGACGTCGGCGCCGTTCAGCACGGCGTCCTTCAGCTTCGCGCCGACTAAGATCGCCTCCGTCAGGTCGGCACCGGACAGGTTCACCGCGTGCATCTGGGCGCGGCTGAAATTGGCGCCGACGAGCTTGCTCCGCGTCATGTCGGCTTCGCTGAGGTCGGCCTCGACGGCGTTCGCATTGTCGAGACGCGCCTCGCGCAGCATGGCCCTCTGCATGACGACCGACTTCTTGCCGTCGTCCCATTTGACGATCTCGCCGGAGCGGAGGTCGGCCTTCGGCAGCATCGCCCGGACCAGCTTGGCCCGGAGCAGGTTGGCGCCGCGGAGATCGGCGCGATCGAACTTGGAGCGGGTGAAGTCGGTGTCGTTGGCGTTGACGCAGAACAGGTCCGACATGCTGAAATTGGTGTCGATGAAGCGGCTGTCCTGGAAGTTGCTGCCGGCCAGCACGCATTCGCGGAGATCGAGGCCGAAGAAATCCAGCTTGGTGAAGTCGGCTTCCTTGGCGACGAGCCGCTTGCCGCCGGGTTTCCCGGCGACGAAGTTCTCGTGCCCGTCGAAGACCTGCTGCGCCTTCGCCTGCTTCTTTGGATCGGTCGCGTCCCACGCCATGGCGGGAGCTTAGAGGATCGCCCGGCCGCCCGCCTCACCGAAACGCGGCCCCGCGATCGTAGGCCTTCCTATCGATTTGCCCGCGGCCCCTCCGGCGGCTTAGGCTTCGGCCCTTAACGTCCCGGGAGGATCGCCCATGAAGCGCCTGGCCGCCTCGCTCGCGCTCGCCGCCCTCATCGCCACGCCGCTCGCCGCCCCCGCCTCGTCCCAGCAGCTCCGCATCGGGCTGCAGGAGGATCCGGACATCCTCGACGGCGCCAAGAACTGGACCTTCGTCGGCCGCCTGGTGATGCAGGCGCTCTGCGACAAGCTGATCGACATCGACACCAAGGCCAACATCGTGCCGATGCTGGCGACCAGCTGGGTCGCCTCCGAGGGCGGCCGCGTCATCACGCTCACACTCCGCGAGGACGCGCTGTTCCACGACGGCGAGAAGGTCGACGCGGCCTCGGTGAAGTTCTCGCTCGACCGCGCGCTCACCCTTCCCGACAGCCGGCGGAAATCCGAGATCGCGGCGATCCAGGCGGTCGAGGTCAAGGACGCGAAGACCGTCCGCATCGAGATGAAGCAGCCGTTCTCGCCGCTGTTGGCGCAATTCGCCGACCGCGCCGGCATCATCCACTCGCCGAAGGCGGTCGCCGCCATCGGCAACGACCAGTTCGGCTCGAAGCCGGTCTGCGCCGGGCCTTACAAGTTCGTCGAGCGCGTCGCCCAGGACCGCATCGTCATGGAGCGGTTCGAGGGCTATCGCGACAAGGACAAGTTCCCGGCCGGGCGCCTGGTCTTCCTGCCGGTGCCGGACACCACCGTGCGGGTCGCCAACCTGCGCTCGGGCCAGCTCGACCTGATCGAGCGCATGTCGCCGAACGACGTCGAGCAGGTGAAGGCCAACAAGGCTCTCGGCTTCGCCTCGGCCACCAGCCTGGGCTACCAGGGCCTCACCTTCAACATCGCCAATGGCGAGAAATCCAAGGGTCCGTTCGGCGCCGACAAGCGCCTTCGCACCGCGCTCGACCATGCGATCGACCGCGAGACGCTGGTACAGGTGGTCTCGGGCGGCATCTTCACGCCGGGCAACCAGCCGCTGCCGCCCTCGAGCCCGTTCTACGTCTCAGACCTGCCGGTGCAGAAACGCGACCTCGCCAAGGCGCGTGCCCTGGTGAAGGAGTCGGGCGTCGCCAATCCCAGCTTCACCATGCTCACCCCCAACACCGACATCGCCAAGCAGGCGATGGAAGTGATCCAGGCGATGGCCAAGGAAGCCGGCATCGACATCAAGCTGCAGCTGATCGAGTTCGTCACCATGCTGGAGCAGGCGCGGAACGGGAATTTCGACGCCGACTATGTGGGATGGTCCGGCCGCATCGATCCCGACGGCAACATCTCGAATCTCCTGGCGTGCAAGTCGGCCGGCAATGACGGCCGCTACTGCAACGACAATGTCGAGAAGCTGCTGCAGGAGGCCCAGCTCTCGGTCGACCCCGCCATCCGCAAGAAGAGCTACGACCCGGCCGTCCGCCAGATCCTGGAAGATCGCCCGATCCTTTATCTCTGGCACGGCACCTGGCTCTACGCCTTCAACGCCGGCCTCAAGGGCTTCGTGGCATACCCCGACGGCATCGTGCGCCTGAACGGCGTGACGCTCACGAAGGGTTGAGGCTCTTACGCCCTCTCCCGGCGAGGCCGGGGGAGGGCCGGGGCGCGGTCTCCGAAATGACACTGGTCCGGCGGCGAGGCGGCAACGTATGCAGGCTTCGCCTCATCGCCAGGACCCGAACGCTCATGATCCGCGCCGCCTCTCTGCTTCTCCTCACCATCGCCCTCGTCTCCCCCGTCCTCGCCCAGACGCCATCGCCCCCGCCGCGCGACTGGGAAATGACCCTCGGCGCGGCGGCCGCCTATGTCCCCGACTATGAGGGATCGGACGACCATAAGGCCCGGGCGCTGCCTTACGTGGATGCCAGCTACAAGGACACGGTCTTCTTCCGCGGCACCACGCTCGGCGCCAACCTCGTTTCCGTCAACGGGCCCAGGCCGGGCGACGGGCTCAAGCTCGGACCGCTGGTCCGCTATGGCTTCGGCCGCGACGAGAGCGACAACGAGGCGCTGCGTGGTCTCGGCGACATCGACGACGCGATCGAGCTCGGCGGCTTCGCCCGCTACACCGTCGGCCCCTGGCTCGCTGATGTGCAGGTGGTGAAGGACGTGGCCGGCGGGCACGAGGGCGTGCTGGTCGATGCCGGGATCGGCTGGCGCCAGGCGCTCTCGCCCCGCTGGCGCACGACGCTGCGGGCGCACGCGACCTGGGCCGACGAGACCCATATGCAAAACGTTTTCGGCATCTCCGCCGCGCAGGCGGCCCGCAGCGGGCTCCGCCGGCACGAGGCCGGCGGCGGCTTCAAGGACGTCGGCCTCTCGGCCTCGCTGGCCTTCGCCGTGACCGAAAACTGGCTCCTGATCGGCCGGGCCGGCTACAGCCGGCTGCTCGGCGACGCCGCCGACAGCCCGATCGTCGCCGACAAGGGGTCGGCCGACCAGCTCTCCGGCATGCTGACGATCGGCTACCGGTTCTGAAGCCGACGCTTGTTTCCCTTAGGCCGCGGCGGGCATGATGCGGGCCTCCCTTCCCCTCCATCGAGGTCCGCCCCCGTGACCGCTGCCCAGACGCTCGCATCGCAAAGCAAGGCCCAGCCCTTCGAGGGCGTGATGGCCCCCGTGGTCACGCCGTTCCGCGCCGACCTTTCGGTCGACGTTGAGCGCTACATTGCGCACAACAAATGGCTGCTCTCGCAGAAATGCGACGCGCTGGCGGTGTTCGGCACCAACAGCGAGGCGAACTCGATGTCCTTGGGCGAGCGCAACGACCTGCTGGACAGACTGATCGAGGCCGGCATCCCGGGATCGAAGATGATGCCGGGCACCGGCGGCTGCGCCCTTCCCGACGCGGTGGCGGCGACCAAGCATGCGGTCGCGCGCGGCTGCGGCGGCGTGCTGATGCTGCCGCCCTTCTATTACAAGGGCGTCAGCGACGACGGGCTGTTCGCGTTCTTCTCAGAAGTGGTGCAGCGCGTCGGCTCGAAGGCGCTGAAGCTCTACCTCTATCACATCCCCCCGGTGGCCCAGGTCGGCATCTCGCTCAAGCTGATCGAGCGGCTGATCAAGGCCTATCCGGAGACCGTTGTCGGCATCAAGGACTCCTCCGGCGACGCCGCCAACCTGAAGTCGATCCTGGATGCCTTCCCGGGATTCGGCACCTTCGCGGGCTCGGAGGCGGGCCTGCTCGCCTGCCTTCGCGGCGGCGGCGTCGGCTGCATCACCGCGACCGGCAACATCGCGCCTTCCCAGATCCGCCGCGTCTTCGAGACCTGGCGGACGGCCGAAGCCGACGGCATCCAGGAGAAGGTGACCTCCTTCCGCAACACCATGCAGAAATACCCGATGATCCCGGCGCTGAAGGCCGTCATCGGGCATTTCCGCAAGGACGCGTCCTGGGGCCAGGTGCGGCCGCCGCTGGTGACCATGACCGACGACGTGAAGGCGAAGCTGGTCGCCGACATCGGCACCCACGGCTTCACCATGCCGGGCCTGTGAGGGCGCAAGCCCTCACTCTTCTTCTATTGCTCGGCGCCTGTGCGCCGACCCTGGCGACGATCCGGCCGGCGAAGCTCGACCAGCCGGACTTCCTCGGCACGGTCGCGCGCGAGGAGCGCCGGCACGCTATCTTCCTCGGCCGCCAGGGCGTCACCATCCTCGAGGCCGAGCGCTTCGCCCAGAAGGCGGACGCCGCCAAGAACGGCCGGCTGCCCGAGCTTGAGCCGCCCGCCGGCCCGGCGATGGCGGCAGCGCGCGCGCGCCTGCTCCGCCTGATCGAGACGCC
Source organism: Alphaproteobacteria bacterium (assembly GCA_964201945.1). Lineage (GTDB taxonomy): Bacteria > Pseudomonadota > Alphaproteobacteria > SHVZ01 > SHVZ01 > SHVZ01. Next base: position 741 of record CAXNIC010000186.1, on the reverse strand, counting down.
GGCCCGAGACCGCTGCCCGGTCTTCGCCGGCGTCGCCTTCGCCCGCTACGACGCCTGGGCCGAGCGCGAGCGGGCGTGGCCCGGCGGCGAAGAATCCCAGCGCTATCGCAAGGAGACCGAAGAAAACCTTGCTGCCCTGGGAGGCTTCTGTGCCGAGGGACCCGTCCCGCGGGTATCCTAGTCCTCCGGCCCGTCACCGAATTCCCACGGAATCGGGGAAAACGTCACAGTTTTGAGGGTTGCATGCGCCTTTTCTGGACAAGGCGCCTCAAGTCCCTAAAATCCAGGCCATCCCCATTCCCGAAGCGGCCCCCTTAAGGGCCGAGCAAGGCCTGTTACCATGCCGCCCACCGTTTCCCGTCCCGCCAAGCGTTCCCGCACCCGCGCCCCCGGCGCCGATGCCAAGGACGGCGCCGACCGCAAGCACTACGTGAAAGAGACCCGGGACATCACGGTCTCGGTCAACCCGACCTTCCTCGAGGAGCAGTCCTCGCCCTCGGACGACCACTATGTCTGGGCCTATCACGTGCGCATCGAGAACGGCGGCGGCCAGACCGTCCAGCTCTTGAACCGCCACTGGCGGATCACCGATGCCCGCGGGCGGATGCAGGAGGTGAAGGGCCGCGGCGTGGTCGGCGAGCAGCCGGTGCTGCGCCCGGGCCAGTCCTACGAATACACCTCCGGCGTGCCGCTCTCGACCCCGTCCGGGCTGATGTTCGGCACCTACGAGATGGACGACGG
>CAXNIC010000185.1:0-9523 GCA_964201945.1 Alphaproteobacteria bacterium | reverse complement strand
CGGCGCTGATCCTCACCGTCTTCAACGGCGCCGTCGTCGTCGGCACGGTCGTGGTGCTGATCGAGTTCTCCTTGAGCAAGAGCGGCAATCCGTTCCGCATCTTCCGCGACGTCGGCCTCGCCCTCCTCAAGAACCCGCTGGTGATGTCGGCCATCGTCGGTGTCGTGTGGTCGGCCTTCCGCCTGCCGCTGCCGAAGCCGCTGACCAATCTCTGCGAGATCCTCGGCGCCTCCTCCAGCCCGTGTGCGCTGTTCGCCATGGGGCTCGCTCTGGTCGGCCATACGGGCGGCGGCAATGCCAGGGAAACCGGCTGGCTGGTCTTCCTCAAGCTCCTGGTGCAGCCGGCGCTCACCGCCTGGCTCGCCTTCGGCGTCTTCGCCCTCGAACCGTTCTGGGCGATGTCGGCGGTGATCCTGGCCGCCCTTCCGACCGGCGCCCTCACCTTCGTCGTCGCCCAGCGCTACGGCCTCTACGTGCCGCAGACGACCCAGGCGACCCTGGCCTCGACCGTGCTTTCAGTCGTCACGGTTTCCGCGCTTCTTGCCTGGTTCAGGATCGGGTGACGCCGAGACGTCCCGATCTGCTATGACTTCGCCCTCCCCGCCGTCCGACTTAGGCCTATCCCGAGGATTCCCATGACCGCCGCGCCGCACGCGATCCGTCGCGAGGACTACACGCCGCCTCCCTTCCTGATCGACTTCATCGACCTCAAGGTCGAGCTCGGCAAGGAGACGACGGCGGTCGCCTCGCGCCTCGCCGTCCGCCGCAACCCGGCCTCGGCGGCGAGCCCGGCGGACCTGGTGCTGGACGGCAAGAAGCTGGAGCTGGTGTCGGTCCTGCTCGACGACCAGAAGCCGGTCTACGAGACCGACGCGGAGTCGCTGACCATCCGCAACGTCCCGGACCGCTTCGTCCTCAACATCGACACCAAGATCCGCCCGCAGGACAACACCGAGCTGACCGGGCTCTACGTCTCGCGCGACCTCTACTGCACGCAATGCGAGGCCGAGGGCTTCCGCCGCATCACCTACTTCCTCGACCGGCCGGACGTGATGTCGCGCTACACCACGACCATCGTCGCCGACCGCGGACTGGCGCCGGTGCTGCTCTCCAACGGCAACCTGATCGCATCCGGCGATCTCGGCGAAGGCCGCCATTTCGCCAAGTGGGAAGACCCCTTCCCCAAGCCCTCCTACCTCTTCGCGCTGGTCGCCGGCCAGCTCGAATCCCTGGATGACAAGTTCGTCACCCGCTCGGGCCGCGAGGTCAGCCTGCACATCTATGTCCGCCCCGGCGACGTGAAGCGCTGCCGGCACGCCATGGACTCGCTCAAGAAGTCGATGAAGTGGGACGAGGAGGTCTACGGCCTCGAATACGACCTCGATATCTTCATGATCGTCGCCGTCGACGACTTCAACATGGGAGCGATGGAGAACAAGGGCCTCAACATCTTCAACTCGAAGCTGGTTCTGGCCGACCCCGAGACCGCCACCGACAGCGACTACCACTCGATCGAGGCGGTGATCGCGCATGAGTATTTCCACAACTGGACCGGCAACCGCGTCACCTGCCAGGACTGGTTCCAGCTCTCCCTGAAGGAAGGCCTGACAGTCTTCCGCGATCAGCAGTTCTCCTCCGACATGGGCTCGGCCGCGACCCAGCGGATCGGCGACGTCCGCATCCTCCGCGCCGGCCAGTTCCCGGAAGACGCGAGCCCGATGGCGCATCCGGTGCGGCCGGACTCCTACATCGAGATCAACAATTTCTATACCGCGACCGTCTACTCGAAGGGCGCCGAGGTGGTGCGCATGCAGCACACGCTCCTAGGCCACGAGAATTTCCGGAAGGGCATGGACCTCTACTTCGAGCGCCATGACGGCAAGGCCGTCACCTGCGATGACTTCGTCCAGGCGATGCAGGATGCCTCCGGAGTCGATCTCACGCAGTTCCGCCGCTGGTACGCGCAGGCAGGAACGCCGGAGCTACAGGTCGACGGCAGCTACGACGCGGCAACCAAGCGCTACACCATGACCGTCGGGCAGAACCTGCCGCCGACGGCTGGTCAGCCCGATAAGCAGCCGATGCATATCCCGTTCGCCGTCGGGCTTCTCGACCGCGCCGGCCGCGACCTGCCGCTGCGCCTTGCCGGCGAGGCGGCGGCCGGGCCGGCCACGCGCGTCCTCGACGTCCGCGACGCCCATGAGGTCTTCGTCTTCGAGGACGTGGCGGAAGCGCCCGTCGCCTCGCTGCTCCGCGGGTTCTCGGCGCCGGTCAAGCTGACCGCGCCCAGGTCGGACGAAGAGCTCAGCTTCCTGATGGCCCATGACAGCGACCCGTTCGCACGCTGGGAAGCCGGCCAGCAGCTCGCCTCCAAGCTGATCCTCGGCATGGTCGAGGATCGCCGGGTCGGGCAGCCGATGGTGGTGCCGGACGGCTTCGTCAACGCCGTCCGCCGCACGCTGGACGACCAGCGGCTCGACCGGGCGCTGATCGCCGATGCCGCGACGCTCCCCAGCATCGCCTATCTCGGCGAGCTGATGAGCGAGATCGACATCGACGGGCTCTGGGCCGCCCGCGAGCACCTGAAGAAGACCCTGGCCAAGCGCCTGTCGGATCGCTTCGCCGCACTCTACGAGGCGAACCGGCTCTCCGGCGGCTATCGCTACGAGGCCGAGGCGGTCGGCCGGCGCAGCCTCCGCAACCTCAGCCTCCACTACCTCTCGACCGAGGAAGGCCGGGATGCGCGGCGGCGGGCGGCGCTGCATTTCGAGACCGCCGCCAACATGACGGACTCGATCGCGGGCCTCAGCGTGCTGACCGAGCTCGGCGGCATCGAGGGCGAGACCGCGCTCGCCCGCTTCCACGACCGGTGGAAGAAGGAGGCGCTGGTCCTCGACAAATGGTTCCAGATCCAGGCCGCCGCACCCTCCGCCGACGCGCTTGAGCGGGTGCGGAAGCTGACTCAGCATCCCTCCTACGACGCCCGCAATCCCAACCGCATCCGCTCGCTGGTCCTGGCCTTCACCAACGGCAACCCGGTCCGCTTCCACGACGCCTCGGGCGGCGGCTACAAGTTCCTCGCCGACCAGGTCATCGCCAACGACAAGTTCAATCCGCAGATCGCCGCCCGCCTCGTCGGCCCGCTCGGCCGCTGGCGGCGCTACGACAAGGCGCGCCAGGCGCTGATGAAGGCGGAGCTGGAACGGATCGCGGCCGAGCCCGGTCTTTCGCGCGACGTCTTCGAAATCGCCTCGAAGAGCCTCGCTTAAGGTTTGCCTCCGAAATGGCGATAGAGGCCGTCGAGAAGGGCGCCTCCCTTCTCGAGGCGCGTCTCGTCGGAGGCGTCGCCGGCGGCGATGCCGGAGAAGGCAAGCGCCAGCCCGGAGGATTCGGGCCGGCCGAACTTGCTGTCCTTGAGGTCGATGTCGTGAACGATCTCGGCTAGCGCCGTCAGCGCCGGGTCGGTGCGCCCGAGCCTCAGCGTCAGCACCTCGAAGGTGCAGCGGTCGCCTTCATGGGTGAACTCGCCGTCGAAGGTATCGAAGCGAAGCTCGTCGGCCTTCGGCACATAGCCTTGGGGGGCGACGAACTTGAAGCGCGCCTTCGGATCGATGAAGCGGCGGATCAGCCAGGCCGACGCGATGCGGTCGACCTGGACGCCGCGTCGCGTCACCCACACCCGCTCCTTGAGATCACCAAGCGCATTCGGCATCGGCAATGGCCCTCCTTCGAGCCTTCGTTCGAGATCGCCCAACAATCCTTCGGTCGCCTCGCGTCCCTCGCTGCCGAAGAAGTCGATCCGCCGCACCTCGGCAAAGCGGCGCCTCAGTCGGGAAAGCCGGCCGCGTGCGTCGTCCGCATCGGTATCGAGCTGTCGCGCTTCATCGAGGATCTCGGCGTAGTCGGCATCCCGGGCTGTCAGGAACAGACTGCGCGCCTCGTCATCGGTGATCCCGTCGACAAGGCGCGCCTCGCAGATCGATGCCTCGCCGCCGCCTTCGACGATCTCGCGCCGGAGCCACTGCAGATCCTCGAGCGCTTCGCTCGAGGCCGGAAGCGCATAGACCGAGTTCTTCAGGGCGATGGCGCCGATCCCCTGCAGCCGCCGCCAGATCTTGACCCGGAGATAGGCCGGTTTCGGCGGCAGCTGGTGGAACAACAGGAGCCAGCGGAGCTCGGCGGGCGTATCGGCCTCGGACATGGGGCCAGTATACAGGACAAAACAAAAAGATACACTTGTATCTTATAAGATACGTATGTATAAGACGACCATGCAACACGCCATCGCCCCCCTCGCCTTCAAGCCGAGCCGCCTCGACGGCCTCTCGGCGAAGCTGCTCTCGAGCCATTACGTCAACAACTATGGCGGCGCCGTCCGGCGCCTGAACGCCATCGAGGCCAGGCTCGAAGCCCTCGATCTGGCGGCGGAGCCGGGCTTCCTGGTCAACGGCCTCGCCCGCGAAGCGCTGATCGCCCACAACTCGATGGTGCTGCACGAGGTTCACTTCGACGGCCTCGGCGGCAACGGCATCCCCGAAGGCGCGATTGCGACGGCGATCGCGCGCGACTTCCAGAGCGTCGAATCCTGGCAGCGTCGCTTCGTCGCCATGAGCAAGGCGCTCGCCGGCGGCTCCGGCTGGGTCATCCTCGCCTGGTCGCGGCGCGACGGCCGCTTCGTGAACCAATGGGCCTCGGACCACACGCAGGTGCTGGCAGATGCCGAGCCGATCTGGGCGCTCGACATGTACGAGCATGCGTATCACTTGGACTTCGGTGCCGACGCCGCCCGCTACGTCGACACGATCATGCGCAATCTGCACTGGGGCCGCATCTCGGCGCGCTACGAGACGGTGCGGGCCCGCCGGGCACCGCTGGTCGCCGGCGGCATTCCGGCCGAAGCCGTTCTCGCCGACCGCGAATCCGTGCTGTTGGTCGATGCGCGCCTCCCCGACGACTACGCCGCCTCCGGCCTCCGCATTCCCGATGTCGCCTGGCACGATCCGGGGCGTGTGGAGGACTGGGGGCCGCGTCTCTCGCGCGGCCGCAAGGTGGTCGTCAGCTGCGTCTACGGCTTCGAGGTGAGCCTGGAGACGGCCGCGGCACTCCGGAGGCTCGGATACGACGCCGACATTCTTGCCGGAGGGCTCGCCGCCTGGCGCGCCGCCGGTGGCCCGGTCGAGCCCATCTAACCAAAGGAGCGCGCGCCATGAAGTGGGTCACCCGCGAACGCCCGAAGATCGACCGCATCGCTTGCCCCTGGCTGGTGGCGCGCTTCGTCGACAAGGATCCCGAGTTCCTCTACGTGCCGTCCGACAAGGTGCGTTCGACCGCCGCCGAGACCGGCGCCATCCCCTATGATGTGCCGGATGTCGAGCTCAGCCATGTCGGCCCGCTCTGCAGCTTCGATGCCTTCCTTCAGAAGTACCGGCTCGACGATCCGGCCCTTCAGGATCTCGCCGTCATCGTCCGCGGCGCCGACACCGGCCATCCGGAGCTGTCGCCGCAGTCGCCGGGGCTTCTTGCCATGTCGCTCGGTCTCTCTCGCGTCTTCGCCGATGATCATGAGATGCTGAAGCACGGCATGGTGCTCTACGATGCGCTCTATGCTTGGTGCCGCGAAGGGAGGGGCGAGACACATGGTTGGCCACCTGCTGCATGACCAAGCCTAGTTTCGGCGAAGCGTTCCGCGCCTGGGCCAAGCTGGGCTTCATCAATTTCGGCGGCCCGGCCGCCCAGATCGCGATGATGCACCGCATGCTGGTCGACGAGCGCCGCTGGATCGGCGAGACCCGGTTCCTGCATGCCCTCAACTACTGCACGCTCCTGCCGGGGCCTGAGGCGCAGCAGCTCGCCACCTATGTCGGCTGGCTGCTGCACCGGACCTGGGGCGGCATCGTCGCCGGCTCGATGTTCGTACTGCCGGGCTTCGTCTGCATCATGGCGCTGTCCTGGCTCTACGCCGTCCATGGCGAGGTGCCGGCGGTCGCCGCCCTCTTCTACGGCCTGCAATGCGCCATCCTCGCCATCGTCTTCCAGGCTGTGGTGCGCATCGGCGGCCGGGCGCTGAAGAACCGGGCGATGGTGACCCTCGCGGCGCTGGCCTTCGTCTTCCTGTTCTTCCTCAAAGTGCCGTTCCCGCTCGTGGTGGCATCCGCCGCCGCGATCGGTTTCTTCGGTCACAGGCTGGCGCCGGCGACGTTCAAGGGCTCAGGCCATGGCGGTCCCAGCGGCGGCGGCGCGGCCGACCGGATCCTGGATGACGGCGCCGATCACCTGACGCCGAATCTCGGGCACGCGCTCCGCGTCACCGTCATCGGCGCTGTTCTTTGGCTCGGGCCGGTCGCCCTGCTGTGGGCGTCGTTCGGCTGGGACTCGACCTGGACCCAGCTCGGCGTCTTCTTCTCCGAGATGGCGGTCGTCACCTTCGGCGGCGCCTATGCGGTGCTGGCCTATGTCGCCCAGGAAGCGGTCGACAAGTATGGCTGGCTCAAGCCCGACGAGATGCTGTCCGGCCTGGCTTTGGCCGAGACGACTCCGGGTCCGCTGATCCTGGTCGTGCAGTTCGTCGGCTTCCTCGCCGGATATCGCGATCCGGGTTCGCTTAATCCCAGCTTCGCCGGCATGCTGGCCGGCACGCTGGTGGTCTGGGTCACCTTCGTCCCCTCGTTCCTCTGGGTCCTGATCGGCGCGCCCTATGTCGAGCGGTTGCGCGGGATCCCCTGGCTCGACGCGGCGCTGACCGCGATCACGGCGGCGATCGTCGGCGTGATCCTGAACCTCGCCATCTGGTTCGCGCTTCACGTCGTCTTCGCCGAGGTGAGGTTCGTCGACTACGGCCCGCTCCACCTGCCGCAACCGACGCTCTCCAGCCTCGATCCGGTCGCGCTCGTCCTGGCAGTGGCGGCAATGATCGCCCTCTTCCGCTTCAAGCGCGGGATCGTCGAGACCCTGGCGGGGGCGGCCATCCTCGGGATGGCGTGGCGGCTGCTGGCTTAGACGGCGCGGCGATCGATCTCGGCGAGCAGCGCGTCCGGCACCTCGACGCCGTCGGCTTCGGCTTTCTTGCGAAGCGCGAAGCGGCGATCGCCCGGCAGCCTGACGCCGGCTTGCCCGGCCATCGCCTGGAACAGGACCTCGGCACGCGCCGAGGCGTCCGGCGAGAAGGCCTGGACGTCGAGGCCTAAGAACATCTGGCCGACATGAGGCGGCGGCCCCTTGGCGTCGAAGAAGCTGGAGGCCTCCCAGCCGAAATTGCTGCCGGTGAGCGCCACGGCCAGAAGCTCGACCATCAGCACCAGCGCCGCGCCCTTGGCATCGCCCATCGGGATCATCGCGCCGGCGAGCGCCGCCTTCGCGTCCGTCGTCGGCTTGCCGCCGGCATCGAGGGCCCAGCCTTCCGGGATCGCCTCTCCCTTCTGGGCCGCGACCATGATCTTGCCGCGGGCGACCTTGCTCAGCGACAGATCGATGACGAGCGGGGCACGACCGGCGCGCGGCCAGGCGAAGGCGATCGGGTTGGTGCCGAACAGCGGCTTCGACCCGCCCCAGGGGGCGATCGCCGCCGGCGAATTGCCGAAGGCGATGCCGACCAGTCCGGCCTCGGCCAGACGCTCGACTGCATGGCCGGCGACGCCGAAGTGATGTGAGCGGCCGATGCCGACCGCGACCAGCCCGGCCTCGCGTGCCGCCGGTACCGCGGCGGCGAAGCCGGCTTCCAGCGCCGGGAAGGCGAAGCCGCTGGCGGCGTCGACCGCGACCACCGCCGGCTTCGGCCGACTGACCTTCGGCACGGCAAAGCCGTCGACCTTGCCGGCGATGGCCTGGTCGCAATAGGCCGCGAGACGGGAGAGGCCGTGAGAGGGAAGTCCGTCGGCCTCGGCGGCGACGAGCGCGCGGGCGACGGCGTAGGCGTTCGCTTCCGAAGTCTTGGAACGCATGAAGGCGCGAGCGGCCAGCGTCTCCAGCTCGGCCAGCCTCATTCGCCCCATGACGCGAAGGCTCCTAGGCGCTCCGGTAGAGCTTGGTGAGCGTGTATTCCCGGTGACCGAGCGCCTCGGCGCAGGTCAGCCGGCCATTCGCCACCCGGAGCGTGATGTCGATCAGGGCATCGCCCGCCTTGTCGTAGCTCATCTCGCCGCGAAGGATGCCGGAGACGTCGAGGTCGACATGCTCGCTCATCAGCCGGACGGTCCTGGGATTGCCGGTCAGCTTGATCACCGGAATGATCGGATTGCCGATGACGTTGCCCTGGCCGGTCGGGAACAGGTGGACCGCGAACCCGGCGGCCGCCTGGAGGGTCACGCACTCGGCCGCGGCCGAGGAGGTGTTCATGAAGTAGAGGCCAGGGCCCTTGGCCGGGGTCTCGCCGTCGTCGAGCACGTCGACGAACTTGGCCTTCCGCCCGATCTTCTCGAGGTTGCCGAACGCCTTCTCCTCGATGGTGGTCAGCCCGCCGGCGATGTTGCCCTTGGTCGGCTGGCTGTCGGAGAGGTCGTTGGTCTTGTTCCGCAAGATCATGTCGTTGTAGTCCGACCAGGTCTTCAGGAATTTCTCGCGGACCTGCTTGGTGGCGGCGCGGGAGGCGCAGACCTGCTCGGCCCCGGTCAGCTCCGAGGTCTCGCCGAAGCAGGTGGTCATGCCGAGCGCATCGACCTTGTCGATGAAGTTGCCGACGGTCGGATTGGCGGCAAGGCCGGAGGTCGTGTCGCTCTCGCCGCACTTGACCGCGACCCAGAGGTCGTCGACCGAGCAGCTCTCGCGCTGAGCCTCGCTGGCGTTATGGAGGAATTCCTTGGCCTTCCGGCTGGCGGAGGCGATGGTCTGGAGGTCGCCGTTGCCCTCGATCGCGAAGCCTTCGCAAGGCTTGCCCGAGGCCCGGATGCCGTCGACGATCCGCTTCGTCCAGCCCGGCTCGATGCCGATGACGACCACCGCGGCGACGTTCGGATTGGTGCCGGTCCCGATCATGGTCCGGAAATGCAACTCGAGGTCGGCGCCGAACTGGAGCCGGCCGTAGCTGTGCGGGATCGCCAGCACACCTTTAATATTGTTGGCCACCGCCTCGCAGGCCGCGTTCGACAGGTCGTCGACGGGCAGCGCGATCACGTGGTTTCGGACGCCGACGCGACCGTTCTCGCGGCGGTAGCCCAGGAACCGAAGCGCGCCGCCGGGGCGCGCTTTCGCGGCACCCCGGCGGCTCGTTGCGGACTCAGCGCTCTTGCGCTTGGTCGCCATCGTCGAAGAGACCTGGTTAGGCCTTCTTCTTCGCGGCCTTCTTCTTGGCGGCCTTCTTCTTCGCCGGCTTCTTAGCAGCGGCCTTCTTCGCCGGCTTCTTCGCAGCGGCCTTCTTCACGGACTTCTTCGCAGCCTTCTTTTTCGCAGCCATGGTTACCACCTCTTGGTCTTGACGTTGTGGACGTGGACGTGACGGCCAGGGGTGATCGGAGCGACGGCGCGCCCGATGTCATGGCCGTACTTAACGACAGTTTCATCGTTCTTGATGTTCTTGAGCGCGATCTTGTGA
>CAXNIC010000184.1:0-9600 GCA_964201945.1 Alphaproteobacteria bacterium | reverse complement strand
CCACGGAAGGCCTCGGCGACATCGTCGACGCCGACATGGCGAAGGAGTCGGCGAGGCTGCAGGCGCTCCAGGTGAAGCAGCAGCTCGGCGTGCAGACGCTGAACATCGCCAATCAGCGGCCGACGATCCTCCAGCAGCTCTTCCGCTAGTCTCGAGCGCCCTCGACAGAGGCGCCGACCGGCCGCACCATGGCGCGGCCGTGACAGCCATTTCCACAGCCGCTCCCGATGCCTGACTGGTCCGAAGCAGCCGCCGCCGCGGAGGCGCACCGGCGAGCCGGCCGGCATGCCGAGGCGGCGCTCGGCTTTCGCGAGGCGGCCCGGCTCGATCCATCCCGGGCCGAAGGACATTTTCGCCTGGCACATGTGCTCATGTCGGCCGGCGACGCTGCGGGAGCGCTGCCGGCGCTGCATCGGACGCTGGCGCTGACGCCCGCATTCACCGGCGCCTGGAACAACCTCGGCCTCGCCTTGGCAGGGCGGTCGCGATTGCCGGCGGCCGCCTATGCGCTCAAGCGGGCGATCGCCAGCAACCCGGCGGGCGGGGAGGGGTGGAACAATCTCGGTAACCTCCTGATGCAGGCCGCCGACCCCGAGGGCGCGGTCGCCTGTTATCGCCGCTCGGTCGAACGCGATCCTTCGGACCCGGTCGCGCATGCCAATCTCGTCAACGCGATCCGCCTCCTCGACGGGATCGGGCCTGCGGACGAGCTCGCCGAATGCCGCCGCTTCGTCGAGCGTCACGCGGCACTTCCGGCCGTGCCGCTGCCGGCTCGGTCGCGAGATCCGGACCGCTGCCTCCGGATCGGCTATGTCGGTGCCGACTCCTTCCGCTTTCATACCGCGGCCATGTCCATCCTGCCCCTGGTCGAGGCCCATGATCGCGGCAAGGTCGAAGTCATCTGTCTCTCCGACACGCCCCGTGGGGCGGAGGACGAGATCACGGCGCGGTTCCGTGCCGTCGCGCGGTTCGTTCCGACCCTCGGCCTCAGCGATGAGGCGATGGCCGCGGCCATCGCCGCCGAAGGCATCGACATCGCCGTCGACGTCATCGGCTACCCCCGGGGCTCGCGGCTGCTGGCGCTGGCGCGGCGGCCCGCGCCTGTGCAGGCGAACCTGCTTCTGATGGGCTCGTTCGGGATGGACGCGGTCGGCTGGGCCATCGGCGACGATCTGCTGACGCCGCCGGGCAGCGAGCGTCACTTCACCGAGACGCTCGCCCGCATCGACCTCGCCTTCGTCTATGCGTCGTTGCTGCCGGTGCCTGGGATCTCGGCGCTGCCCGCCGCCGGCGAACGCGGCATCACCTTCGGCAGCCTGAACCAGCCGTCAAAGCTCTCGGCCCGCTGCCTCGCCACTTGGGCGCGCATCCTGACCCGGGTGCCGGGATCGCGCCTCCTGCTCAAGGGCAAGGCCTTCGGCGACGCGACGATCGCGGGACGGGTCCGGGCCACCTTCGCCGCTCGTGGCATCGACGCCCGGCGGATCGACCTCAGGGCCTGGACCGTGACCCAGGCGAGCCATCTGGATTCCTACCGCAAGATCGACATCGCCCTCGATCCCTTCCCCTATGGCGGCGTCATCACCACCTGCGAAGCCATGTCGATGGGCGTCCCCGTCGTCAGCCTCGAAGGCGAGCGCGTGCTCGGCCGCTACGGCAGCGCGTTCCTCAAGACCGTCGGCCTCGGCGATCTCGCGGCCAGGGACGAGGACGCCTATGTCGAGATCGCCGCCGGGCTCGCGCATGACCGCGAGCGGCTGGCGGACATCCGCAAGAGTCTGCGCGCGCGGATGGCGGCGTCGCGCCTCTGCGACGCCGCCGCCTTCGCCCGCGGCGTCGAGTCGGCCTACCGCCGGATGTGGCGTGCGTGGTGCCTCGCCTCATGACCGGCACGGCGCTCGATCCGTTGCCGCTTCGTCGTGCGCTGGTGGAAGAGCCGCAGACGGCGCTCGCCTGGCAGCGGCTCGGCCTGACGATCGCTGCTGGCGGCGACGTGTCGTCGGCGCTGGCGCCGCTCAGGCGCGCGACAGCCGTGTCGCCGCGCCAGATCGGCTTCTGGGAGAGCCTCGGCCTCGCGCTTGCCGTGCTCGAGCGCTGGATGGACTCGGCCGCCGCCTATCGATCCGCCTTCACGCTGAATACGGAACGGGGCGATCTGGCGGCGCGCGTTGCGGAGATCCTGGTGAAGGCCGGGCGGACGGAAGATGCGGTGGTGGCGTTCGACCTCGCGATCGGGCTCTCGCCGACGGACCACCGGCTGCGCCACGATCGGGGGGTCCTTCGGGCGACCCTCGGCGATTCCGCCGGCGCCATGGTCGACCTCCGGGCGGCGCTCGTGGCCACGCCCGACGCGGCACCGCTGCATTATCTGTTCGCTCAATGCGTCATGCGCGTGGACGGCTCGCTGGCCTCGGAGGTTCTGTTCGCGCGCGTGTCCGCCATCAACCCGTTGGCGATCGAGGCGCTGATCAACTGCGGTGTGATCGCCCAGGGGCGCTATGACATCGCTGCCGCCAGGCGTGCCTTCCGCCGCGTGATCGCGATCGCGCCCGGCGACGCCACGGCCCACGGCAATCTCGGTGCCCTCGACATGGGCCTCGGCCGGATCCTCGCCGCCATCCGCCGGACGCGACGGGCCATGAGCGTCGCGCCGGATTGGGTGGAGGCGCATTCCAACCTTCTCCTGACGCTCGGATATGTCGACATCGATCCTGTCCGGTACTTCACCGAGCATCGGCGCTGGGAGGCGCGCCACGCCGCTCCGGCCTATGCGTCGATCCGGCCCTTCGGCAATGACCCGGATCCCGACCGGCGGCTCCGCATCGGCTATCTCTCGGCGGATTTCTTCAACCACGCGCTCGGCACCAACATCGCCGGCGCGATCGAGCATCACGACCGCCGCGAGGTCGAGGTCCACTGCTATGCCGAGGTCGGCCTCGCTGACGGCATGACCCGCCACATCCAGGCGCTCGCCGACCGCTTCGTCGAGACCCAAACGCTCAGCGACGAGGCGCTGGCCGATCGCATCCGCGCCGACGGCATCGACATCCTGGTCGTGGTCGCCGGGCACACCGCCCGCAACCGCCTGATCGCCGCGGCCCGGAAGCCGGCGCCGATCCTGGTCAGCTACGCCGACTTCTCGACCACCGGCCTCGACGTCATGGACTACTGGCTGACCGATCCCATCGTCCATCCGGAGGGTGTCACCGAGGAACTGTTCACCGAGACGCTCATGCGCATCCCGATGATGGTGCTGCATCGGCCGATCGAGGTGGCACCGCCGGTATCGAGCCTGCCGGCACCGTCGCGCGGACACGTCACCTTCGGCTCCTTCAACAATCCGGCGAAGATCGGCGACGAGGTCGTGGCGCTCTGGGCACGATTGCTGGCCAAGGTGCCCGACGCCCGCCTGATGCTGAAGTATCGCACCGTCTACGAGGTGCCGGACGTGCGCGACCGGCTCGCCCGGCGCTTCGCCGACCGGGGCATCGACCCGGCCCGCATCATCTTCGCCGGCGGCGACCTCAACCGTCAGGCGCATCTCGGGCTGGTCGGCGAAGTCGACATCGGGCTCGATCCGTTTCCCTTCAACGGCTGCACCACGACCTTCGAGGCGCTGTGGATGGGCGTGCCGGTGGTGACGCTCGCAGGAAGGCGCTTCCTCGGCCGCATGGGGACCAGCTTCCTCACTCATCTCGGTCTTCCGGAGCTGGTCGCGAGAGACGCGGACGCCTATGTGGCGGCCGCGGCCGGGCTCGCGTCGGATCTCGAACGGCTGTCGGCGCTGCGCCACAGTCTGCGCCAGCGCATTCTCGCCTCGCCGCTCTGCGACGGCCCCGGCTATACCCGCTCGATCGAGGTCGCGTTCCGCGCCGCCTGGCGTCGCTGGTGCGAGGGGCAGCGGTGACGCGAGCGGTGGAGGCGGCGCGGTTGTTCGCCGAGGGCGTCGAGCGTCACCGCATCGGTGATCTGCTGGCCGCGGCGGCCCGCTTTCGCGACGCGATCCGCTGCGTGCCGGGGCTGGCCGAGGCCCATGCGAGCCTCGGGGCGACTTTGCTGGCGCTGGGCGAGCCGAAGGGCGCCGCCATGAGCCTGGAAACCGCCGTGGCGCTGAAGCGGGTCCAGCCGACGGCGTGGCTCGCGCTCGGGCTGGCGCGTGCCGCGCTCGGCGATCCGCGCGCGCGCGCCTCCCTCCGTGCGGCCGTCAGCCTCGATCCGTCGCAAGGGGAGGCACACAAGGCCCTCGGCGCGGCTGCGCGCCTGTCGGCGCTCGATCCCGCTGCCGCCGATGGCTGGATCGAGTTGGCATCCACTTTGATCTGCGCCGGCAACCGGCTGGGCGCGTCGCGCGCGGCGAAGCGGGCGATCGCGGTCGCGCCGGACCGGCTGGAAGGTCACGGCAATCTCGGCGTGCTCCTGCAGGAGCAGGGGGACCTCGACCTCGCCGCGCGCGTCTATCGCCGGGGCCTCGCCATCGACGACCGCCACGCCGGCCTCTGGAACAATCTCGGCAACGCGGTGACGGACATCGAGGCGATCGTCGCCGCCTATCGGCGGGCGCACGAACTCGCACCCGGAGATCTCGCCACTCACTCGAACCTGCTCTTCGCGCTCAACTACCTTCCCGGTCTCGATTCCGAATCCCTGTTCGCGGCGTACCGGGACTGGGAGCAGCGCCACGCGCGGCCGCTCTATGCCCGGGCGCGACCGCACGACAACGACCGCGATCCCGACCGGCCGCTCCGCATCGGCTATCTCTCCGCCGACTTCCGCTCCAATCCCATCGCCCACAACGTCATCGGCCTGATCGAGCGGCGTGACCGCGGACAGTTCAAGGCGTTCTGCTATGGCGAGGTCCCTCGCTCCGACGAGGTGACCGAGCGCTACCGTGCCGCCTCCGACGGTTTCCGCTCCACCGTCGGCCATGACGACGACGCTGTCGCGGCGATGATCCGCGCCGACCGCATCGACGTCCTCTTCTGCATGGCCGGCCATACGGCGAACAACCGGCTCCTGGTGTGTGCGCAGAAACCGGCGCCGGTGCAGATCAGCTACGGCGATCTCTCGACGACGGGTCTTGCGACCATGGACTGGTGGCTGACCGATGCGGTCATTCATCCGGAGGATACGCAGGAGCGCTTCACCGAGCGCCTGCTGCGGGTGCCGCTCCTGGTGCTTCATGAGCCTCCGGCGGACTCCCCGGCGGTCGGGCCGTTACCGGCGGCATCGGCCGGATGGGTCACCTTCGGCTCGTGCAACAACGCCGCCAAGCTCAACGACCGGGTCTTCGCGCTCTGGGCCCGCGTGCTCGCGGCCGTGCCGGAGTCCCGCCTGCTGCTCAAATACGTCAACTGGTTCGCCAACGCCTCGGCCCAGGGCCGCATCCTCGATGCCTTCGCCGGTCGCGGCGTCGACCCGGCCCGCATCCTCTTCGACGGCGAGCGCGTCGCACGGGCGCGGCACCTTGAAATCCTGAACCGCATCGACATCGCCCTCGACCCGTTTCCGTTCAACGGCTGCACCACCACGTTCGAGGCGTTGTGGATGGGCGTGCCCGTGGTCACGCTGGCAGGCGAGCGCTGGCTCGGCCGGATGGGCATCGGGACGCTGGCGCCTCTCGGCCTCGAACGCCTCGCGGCACGGGACGAGGAGGCCTATGTCGGTCTCGCCCGCGCGCTCGCTTCCGACCTTCCAGCGCTCGCGGCATTGCGCACACGGCTCAGGTCGCGGGTCGTCGCCTCGCCGTTGGTCGACGCCGAGCGCTACGCGCGCTCGGTGGAGGCTGCGTTTCGGACGGCATGGTACGACTGGTGCCGGTCGTGACGGTCACCGTTGCCGATCTGCTCAGAGCGGGCGTACTCAGCCAGCGCGCCGGCCGCGAGGCCGTGGCGGAAGATCTCTATCGCCGCGTCCTCGCTTTCGATCCGCGCCAGCCGGATGCACTGCACCTGATGGGGACGCTCGAGCTCGGCCGCGGTCGGCCGGAGGCTGCCCTCGATTTCATCGACCAGGCCTTGGGCGTGGCGCCCGATCGCGGCGATCTTCATTTGTCGCGGGCGGGAGCGCTGGCGCGGCTGTCGCGTGCCGAGGACGCGGTCCAGGCCTTCGCTGCGGCCGCGCATCTCGCGCCCGAGATCGCCGATGGCCATCACGGGCTCGGCCGGGCCCTCGCCGAGACCGGCAGCGGCGATCCGCTGCCGCACTATCGCCGGGGACTGGCGCTTACTCCGGACGGAGCGGTCGCGTGGAACGATCTCGGTGTGGCGGTGCAGCAGGCGGTCTCGATGCGGGCGGCGAGCCCCGCCTACGGGCGGTCGGTGGCGATCGATCCCACGGACGAGCTGGCGTTGCGCAATCTGGCCGGAAGCCTGAGCGCATCGAACCGAGGCGAGACCGCGCTCCGCCGCTATCGCCAGGTTCTGGCGCTGACACCGGCGGATTCGGATGCGCTGGCCGGACTCGGCTCTCTGCTCAGCACTTGGGGCGAACTGGAGGCGGCCCGCACCGCCTTCGATCGGGCGGTCGCGATCGAGTCTCCGCCGGGCGGCGCCTGGGCGCATCGCCTGTTCTTCCTCAACTACCTGCCGGACTTCAGTTTCGCCGACCATTATCGCGAGAACCGGCGCTGGGGCGAGCGGATCGAGGCGGCGGTCCCGGGGCCGCCACCGGTCTTTGCCAACGTCCGCGATCCAGATCGCCGCATCCGTGTCGCCTATGTCTCACCCGATCTGGTCAGCGGCCACAACCAGCTCGCCTGGCTGCTGCCGCTGCTCGCCCATCACGACCGTTCGCAGGTCGAGGTCTTCGTCTACGCCGATGTCGCCAGGCCCGATGCCGGCACCGAACAGGTGGCGCGCGCCGCCGACGCCGCCGTCTCGATCCATGGGCTGGGGCACGCGGCGCAGGCCGCGCGCGTTCGCGCCGACGGCATCGACATCGCCATCAACCTCTGCGGTTGGCAGCCGGTCGAGCGGGTGGTTTTCGCCCACCGCCTGGCCCCGATCCAGGTCGCCTATTCGAACCATGTCAGCACCACCGGCCTCGCCAGCATCGGCTATCGGCTGACCGACGCGTATCTCGACCCTCCGGGGATCGCCGACCCGTACTACACCGAGCGCCTGATCCGGCTGGAGACGGGCTATTCGATCTATCTGCCGCCGCCGGAAGCGCCCGAGGTCGCCGATCCGCCCTTCGCCAAGAACGGCTTCGTCACGTTCGGCTCGGCCAATCAGGTGCCGAAATTCTCAAGGCCGACCATCGCGCTGTGGTCGCGCATCATGGCCGCGGTGCCGTCGAGCCGCCTCATGCTGAAGGCCATCAGCCTCGGAGATCCGTCGACGCGGGCGCGCCTCCTCGGCCGCTTCACCGCTGCGGGCATCGCCGCCGATCGCCTGGTCTTCGTCGGCGCCGTCACCGATCCGCGCGGGCACTATCGTGCCGTCGGCGACATGGATCTCGGCCTTGACCCGTTTCCGTTCGTCGGCGGTAAGAGCAGCTGCGATGCGATGTGGATGGGCGTTCCCGTGGTGACGCTGGCCGGCAACTCGATGATGTCGCGGGTCGGCGCCAGCATGGTCAGCCGCGCCGGCTTTCCCGAGCTGGTGGCCGAGGACGAGGAGGCCTATTTCGAACTCGCCGTCGCGCTGGCGCGGGATCCGGCGCGACTCGCTCTGCTGCGCCGGTCGATGCGCGACCGGCTCACGGGCTCGGTGCTGCTCGACGGGGTCGGGCACACGCGAGAGCTGGAAGTTGCTTATCGCCAGCTCTGGCGGGAGTGGTGTCAGCGAAGCTGAGCCACGATGACATGGCCCTGGATCGGGGCGCCGTTCTCGGTGCGGACCGCCAGCGCTTCCTCTGCCCTGATCTGCCAGCCGGCGGCCTCCATCACCTTGGCAAGGTAGGGGAGGGAATGCGCGTAGCGGCCAGTCGGCCTCAGCAGGAAGGCGTCGCCTTCCGCATCCTCGACCGAGAACGCAAACCACGCACCGGGCGCCGCGTGAGCGGCGGCCTTGGCGAAGACGCCGTCGAGGGCACCGACATAGACGAAGACGTCGGCGGCGAAGAACAGGTCGAAGCGTTCGGTCGCCTGATCCAGGAACGGCTCGATCGCCGCGACAGAGAGCGCGTCGTAGACGCCTCTCGCCTCGGCCTTGGCCGCCATTCCCGGTGACAGGTCGACGCCAGCCAGGCGATCGACGGACGGGCGCAGCAAGCCGCCGATGAGTCCGGTGCCGCAGCCGAGATCGGCGGCGGAGGCGAAACGCGTCGAGGCACCTGCGGCACCGCGCAGAACGGCGACGTAGCGCGACGGGTCGTAGCCGAGCGTCGTGGTCAGATGCGTGTCGAAGCGGTCGGCATAGCCGTCGAAGAGGCCTCGGATGAATTCATCCGGCGCCGTCGCCGGCGTCTCGCCGCTCAGCGCGGCCACCATGTGGCGGGCAGTCGCGTGATCGGGGGCACGGGCGAGCACTTGGCGATAGGCGAAGATGGCCTCGTCCCGCCGTCCCAGCACCTGCAGGGCATGGCCCATGTTGCTCAGCGCGTCGACGCGGCCGGGCTCGGAATCGAGTGCCCCCTGATAGGCGCTGGCGGCATCCTCCAGCCGGTTGAGCCGCTGCAGCGCGTTGCCGAGATTGTTGAGGGCGTCGGCCCGGCCAGGACGCAATGACAGCGCCCGCTGGAACGCCTCCGCCGCCTCTGCCGGGCGGCCGTCCAGAAGGAGGCAGTTGCCGAGGTTGTAGGGGATTTCCGGATCGGACGGCGCGCGCCCTTCGGCCTCGGCGATCAGAGCCGCGCCTTCCCGGTTGCGATCGGTCTGATGGCAGACCAGGCCCAGCAGATGAAGGGCCTGGGCGTGGCCGGGCGTCAGCTTGAGGAAGGCCCGGTAGCAGGCTTCCGCCTCCGAAAAGGCACCTGCCCGATGATGCCGGGCTGCCTCGTGCAGCATGGCGTCCGGGGGGCCCTTTCGGCCCAGTTTCTCAAGGCGGCGACGCTCGTTTCGGTTCATTGGCCAATTATACCAGCGGATGTGGAGCCGGGCGTGGCTTTAGCCTTTATCGGGTAGGTTTCGAAAATTTTCACAGCATTTGATTAAATGCGTTGTCAGGAACCCAACTTGGCGCTATCGTTTTGTTTAGCGCAGAAAGGCGCCCCGGCCGACGTCTAGAAGGAGCGGACCTAAATGGCCATCCAGAACTCGATAAACACAAACGTCGGCGCCTACGTGGCGCTGCAGAACCTCAATCAGGTCAACGTGCGTCTGGACCGGGTCCAGAACCGCGTTTCGACCGGTCTGAAGGTGAACAGCGCCGTCGACGACGCCTCGAGCTTCTCGATCGCTCAGGGCGTGCGCGGCAACCTGAAGGCCTACGAGGCGGTGAGCCAGGGTCTGTCCAACGGCCGTGGCGTGGCGGCGGTGACCTTGGCCGGTGCCACGGCGATCTCCGATCTTCTGGGCGACGTGCAGAAGAAGATCACCGAGGGCCAGAACGCCGGCAACTCGACCGAGCAGCAGTCGATCCTGAATTCGGACTTCAGCAATCTGGTCGCGCAGATCAACACCTTCATCGTCAACGCGACCTACAACGGCCGCAACCTGCT
>CAXNIC010000183.1:0-9634 GCA_964201945.1 Alphaproteobacteria bacterium | reverse complement strand
CATCAGCCCGTCGACCACGCCCTGGGCGAAGGCGGTGGCGATCGCGGCGTCGACCGCATTGCCGCCCGCCATGTAGATGCGGGCGCCGACCTCGACCGCTTCGGGCTGGGGTGCCACGACGATGCCGCGCTTCATCGGATCTCTCCTTCGGAACAGGAGCCCGATGATGGCAGCCGAAGACGCCCCGGCTCAAGGCCGGGGCGCCGCAAGACTGGACCTACGAGATCGCGCGCTGCGTCTGGGCGAAGCCCGGAAGCTCGCCCCGGCTCAGCGCATAGGCGCCGTCGCCGAGGAGCGCGTGGACGGCCGAGGCCAGGATCAGGAAGGCCGGATACTCCCAGCCGCCGCCGGCCGCCGAGAACACCCAGCCATTGCCGAGATGGGTCATCAGCGCACCGGCCATGACCGGGATCAGGGCGGCGGAGACGTAGCGGCCATAGACGCCGGCGAGGATGGCGGCACCGCCGACCAGCTCCGCCGCGATGACGACATAGGCGAGCGGGCTCCAGAAGCCGACGCTTTCGAAGAAGGCGACGGTGCCGGGCACGGTGAAGACGAAGACCTTCAGCAGCGCATGTGAGATCCACATCGTGCCGAGGCCGAGGCGAAGGAGAAGAGCAGCGTGGGGAGCGAAGCGGGTGTCGACCATGGGGGTCCTCCGAGGTTGTGATGGGGAGGATATGGCGCCTTGATTTCGCAAGGGAATTCTATGATTTCGAGAGTTTATATTGCATAATTGCAATACATGGACTGGGATGACCTCCGTATCGCTCTGGCCATCGCCCGGTCGGGTAGCCTCTCCGCCGCGGCGCGGACGCTCGACCTCAACCACGCCACCGTCTGGCGCCGGCTGAAGGGGCTCGAAGCCCGGCTCGATACCCGCCTGTTCGAACGCCGCCCGGACGGCTATGTGCCGACCGCCGCGGGCGACGAGCTGAGGCGATCGGCCGAGGCCATGGAGGAGGCCGCCGCCGGTCTCGACCGGCGGCTCTCCGGACGCGACCTCCGGCTCACCGGCACCGTCCGCCTCTCGACGCTGGACTCGATCGCGCTCGCGCTCCTGCCGCCTCACCTCGCCCGCTTCCGCCAAGCGCATCCGGGCATCGCGGTCGAGCTCGCGATCTCGTCGGCGCTGGCGAACCTGACCCGGCGCGATGCCGACGTCGCCTTGCGGGCGACCAACGCGCCGGCCGAAACCCTGGTCGGCCAACGCCTCGCCGACGTCGCGATGACGGCCTACGCCACCCCTGACTATCTCGCCCGCAATCCCGCCGGCACCGACTGGGCCGCCCATGACTGGATCGTGCCGGACGAGATCTTCGCGCATACCTCCTTCGCCCGGTTCATCGAGCGGGAAGCGCCCGGCCGGATCGCGCTCCGCGTCGACACCGAGAGCGGGATGGCCGCTGCGGCAGCGGCAGGGATCGGCGTTACCCTGCTCGCCTGCTTCGTCGGCGACGCCGACCCGCGCCTGGTCCGGCTATCGCCGCCGATCCCGGAACTGACTCACGGACTCTGGCTGCTGACTCACGAAGACCTGAGGGGGGCTGCCCGCATCCGGGCCTTCCTCGACTTCATGGCTGCGGCGATCCGAGCTGAGCGAGCACGGCTGGCGGGTCGATAGCGGCACGGACCGCCTTGACGTGAGCGATCAGTCCGGCTGTCGAGCCATCCTGGCCTTCGGCCGGAAGCGCATCCAGCGACAGCTCGGGCAACACCCGCCTCGCCAGCGTCTTGCCGAGCTCGACGCCCCACTGGTCGAAGGAGTTGATCCCCCAGATCACGCCCTGGACGAAGACCTTGTGCTCGTAGAGCGCGATGAGGCGGCCAAGGGTGTAGGGATCGAGCTGGCGGAAGAGGATTGTCGAGCTCGGCCGGTTTCCTGGAAATGCCCGATGCGGCGCCAGGCGGTCGGCGGTGGCGCGGTCGACGCCGGCCGCGAGCATCGCCGCACGGGCTTCCGCCTCGTCCTCGCCGATCGCCAGCGCCTGGGACTGCGCGATCATGTTGGCGAGCAGGATGTCGTGATGGTCGGCAAGGTCGTGGCTCGCCTCGACCGGCGCCAGGAAATCGGTTGGCACCGGATCCGGCCCCTGGTGGAAGAGCTGAACGAAAGCATGCTGGCCGTTGGTCCCGGGCTCGCCGAAGACGATCGGGCAGGTGGCATGCCGGATCGGGCGGCCGTCGCGACCGACGCTCTTGCCGTTGGACTCCATCTCCAGCTGCTGCAGATAGGCCGGGAAGCGGCGGAGCCGGTGGTCGTAGGGCAGCACCGCATGCGCGCGGGCTCCGAGGAAGTTGGTGTTCCAGATGCCGACCAGCGCCATCGCCACCGGGATGTTGGCATCCAGCGGCGCGTCGCGGAAATGCCGATCGATCGCATGCGCGCCGTCGAGAAGGCGATCGAAGGCCTCAGGCCCGATGGCGATCATCAGCGGCAGCCCGATCGCCGACCACAGCGAATAGCGCCCGCCGACCCAGTCCCAGAAGCCGAAGGTGGTGTCGGCGCTGATGCCGAAGGCGGCGACGGCCTCGCGCGCGGTCGAGACCGCGGCGAAGTGGCGGGCGACCGCCGCCTCGCCGAGCTGGCCGACCAGCCAGGCGCGCGCCGTCGCGGCGTTGGTCATCGTCTCCTGGGTGGTGAAGGTCTTGGAGGCGACGATGACCAGGGTCGTCGCCGGATCGAGGCCGGCGAGCGCGCGTTCGATGTCGGCACCGTCGACATTGGAAACGTGACGCAGCACCAGGCCGGGATGGCGCAGCTTGGCCAGCGCCTGGTCGGCCATCGCCGGCCCGAGATCGGAGCCACCGATGCCGATATTGATGATGTTCCTGACCGGCCGCCCGGTGGCGCCCAGCCACTCGCCGGCGCGGATGCGATCGGCGAATGCGCGCATGCGCTCGAGCACGCCCCTCACGTCCGGCATCACGTCGCGGCCGTCGATCCGCATCGGCGCCGTCGAGCGGCTGCGGAGCGCGACATGGAAAGCGGCGCGGTCCTCGGTCGGGTTGATATGCTCGCCCGAGAACATCCGGTCGATCCAGCCGGCGAGATCGGCGGCGCGCGCCAGCTCGTGCATCAGCGCCATGGTCTCGGTGGTGACCCGCTGCTTGGCATAGTCGTAGAGCAGGTCGTCGTGCCGGAGGGTGAACCGGTGGAAACGATCAGGGTCGCCGGCGAAGAGGTCGCGGAGATGCAGCGGGGCTACCCGGTCACGGTGCTGCTCCAGCGTCGCCCATGCACGATCAAGGCGCGTCGCCGCTCGCGTCGGTCCGTCCATGGCGTGCCTCCCTGTAAGCGGTCCCGATCAAGTGCCCGACTAATAAGGCATCAATGGGGCAAGGACGTGAAGTCCGCGCGAAGGTTTGGCTCCTACTTCACTTCGGCATCGGAAACGGTTTGTCGTCGACGAAACGCCGCAGCACATTTGTCGTGAGTTTCGCGATGTTGTTGTCGAAACCGTTCACCGGCAGGCTGCCGGCATAGGCGATCGATCCGGTCGAGAACACCGCCCCGCCGTTCGGCGTCTCGAAGAAGGTGAGATCGGCACGGATCGAGGCGTTCTGCACGGCATCGAGCGCGCCATGGCCGATGTTTATCTCCTCGGCGACGAGGATGTAGGTGTTCGAGTGATTCTCCGACTTCGCCACCACCAGCGCATGCGGCGGCGTGCCCAGCGCGAAGTCGGCGCAGTCGATCTCGAGGCCGGCAGCGCCGCCCTGCAGCACGCCGAAATTTCCGAGAATTTCGTCTGAAACCCCATCGAACATGAAAGCGACACGCGGGTCCCGAGCCTGCTCGGTGCAGCGATAGTAGGAGCACGCGTCGAAGCCCTGGCTGATGAAGCCGACGCCGGTCGCGACTTGTGGCGCCCGGCCCTGGCGCCGCCAGAGCCCGCCATATTCGCCGGTGAACTGGTGATAATACTCGCCGACCCGCGCGTCCCAGGCGCGCACGCCGTCTTCTGAGCGGCGAACCTCGATGATGTTCGGGTCGGTCGGGTGATAGGCGATGCGCCAGTAGAAGCCGTTGCCGCCCATGTACATGTGCCGGCCACCCTGGCGCTGGTAGCCGTCGAGGGCGTCCAGCATCTCGAGCGACCAGTATTCCGGATGCGAGCCCGTGATCACCACCTTGTAGGGGCGCAGCAGATCCTGGCCCTCGGCGTGCAGGTCGTGATCGGTGATCACGTCGTATCCCAGGCCCGTATGCTCGAGCCAGTCGATGATGAAGAGATCGCAACAGTAGTTCCAGAGCCGCCCATGCGGCTTCCAGTTGGTGACGGGCCTAAGCCGCGAGCTGATCGAGACGCCGGAGCCGTCGGTGTGACGGTCATAGGTCGAGACGCCCATTTCGGGATGCTCGAACTGCAGGATGTCGACCGCATCCATCATCGAGAGGCGGCCCTGATAGAGCTCGGTGCGCATCCCGGCGAAACGCGCGCGGTTGTTGGCATAGACCGTGTATGTCGCGGTCGAGGCAAGGAAGGCGATCTTCGCGTTCGCCGTCCCCTTTTTCGGCCGCACGAAGAACGGCACATAGAAATAGGCTTCCTCGGCCACCAGCTTCGCCGCGTAGAAGCCGCTCTTGGCGCCGGGCGGGACGGTGAACGAGACGTCCGGCTGCCACTTGGCATCCGAGATGTCGTCGTCGTGGAAGTGGATGGCCCCGTACTGCTCGGGCGCCTTGGCCCAGTTCATCTCCGAGCCGGTCCAGTTGTAGCCGGTGACCGCCCGGGTCGGCAGGTTCACCACTTCGCCGTCGAGCCGGTTCGGCGAGAGATCGCTGATCCGCTCGGCCGTGATGTCTCGGGCAAAGTCCCAGATGCCGAGAACCTCTTCCTCGACACCCGCCGGCAGCATGCCGGCGGCGAGCGCCTGGATCTGGGCGCGATCGAGGGCGATGCGCGCAAGCCGCGGCCGGTCGATGCGGCCATTGAAGTGACCGGACGTCAGCAGGTTGCCCCACGCCGTCGGCGTCTGCGATTCCCCCGCCCGCCAAGCGGCGAACAGGAACGGCGCGCCCTTGGCCGACCGGCTCGCCTTCGCCTTGCCCTCGACGGCGACCGACCGCTCGGCATGGAAGGTCTTGTCGTAGATCGGCTCCTGCCAGAGCCGCACCTGTCCGCTCTTCGCATCGAAGCTGGCGGCGACGAGATACCAGCGCCGCTCCAGCATCGGCACGCCCGAAGACAGCCTGAAACCGCCGATCCGCAGCTCGGCCGCTCCCTCGCCGTCGATCGCGAGGCCGAAGCCAGCGCCGGGTTCCGCCCAGGTGCCCAGCAGGGCCTGCGGCCCCTTCTTCGGCGTCGTCGGCCAGACATAGGCCTGCAGCGTGAAGCTCTCGATGCCCTGGAGCGCCCACTTCTCCGGCACCACGCCGAAGGAGCCGGCATGGATTTTCTGCTCGCGCGCCGGATACGAGGCGTTGGCCGGCGTATCGACGGGCTCTTCCCGATACTCGCTCGCCCCCATGCCGGCATTCGGATTGAGGAGGCGAACGATCTCGGCGCGGAAGCGCGGCGCGCCGATGCAGCCCGCCATGACGGTGAGGGTCTCGCCCGGCTGCAGGCTCAGCCGGTCGGCGTAGCCCATGATCTTGGTCATTTAGGAGCCTATCAGTCGATCGGCAGGTCTTGGCCGGTGATGTCCTTCCAACGGAGCTTGAAGACATGCCACTCGGCGTCTTCCAGCCGGTCGAAGGTCTGGTTGGTCATCTTCGGCACGCCGCCGCCGGTCGGCATGTAGGCCAGCACCCAGCGCTTGCCGGGATCGGTCATGATCAGACAGGCGAAGTCCGGCGTCTGACGCGTTCGCATGTGGTTGAGGACGTATTGAAGCTCCGGCGAATGCTCGCCGAAGGGCTTGGCCTTGAACTCGCGGGCGACGTCGAGGCGGGACGGATCGATCTTGAACATGGCGATCCTTGGGATGGCGGGCGCTGAACGCGGTGGACTGTAGCTGCCCTTACCGAAACGAAAAAGGGTTGCCTTAGAAGGACGCCGCCCAGGAACGCAGGAGCCCGCGTTCAAGATTGCGGGCACGGCGGATCCAGCCGGTCGCCGTCGCCGGCATCTCCGGGATCCTCCGGTCGAGAGTCGCATCGAAGGCGAGGCGCCGGCCATCGTCATAGGTGAAGACGGCAAAGGCGACGCGGTGACCCGAATGAGTCCAGAGCAGCCCGACCAAGCCGCGGGCATAGGCCATGGTGCCGCTCTTGGCACGCACGGCGAGCTTCGTCGCGGTCTTGGGATCGCCTTCCTCGCCGACCTCGGTGTCCGCGACCTCCCGAGCCGGCAGCACCTCCGGCAGCTCGGGCACCAGCGCGAGCCCCTTGAGCATCAGCCCGGCCATCTGCCGCGGCGTCGTGCGCGAGGCTGGCGACAGCCCGGAATGATTGGCGCGCGAGAAGCCGGTCCAATCGACCTCGGCGACGGCCGAGCGAAGCCAGGCGTCCACCGTCGTCACCGAGGCGGCGAGACTGGCCGGCGGTACCCTTCGAATCCGCGCCGCCGTTCCGAGCCCGACCATCTCGGCCGCCATGTTGTTGCTGTGCTCGAGCAACCGGCGCACCACCTCGGCGAGACTCTGGCTCGTATGGACGTAGAGAGGCTGGGCAGCAGCGGGCCGGGCGCCGGCGACCGGCATCGGCAGGGTCACGCCCTCGCGCTCGGCCAGGCGCCGGATCACCAGGGCGGCATTGAGCGCCGGCTGCTTCACCGGCAGCCAGATGCGTCCGGCCGCCGACAGGTTGGCGAGAAGCCAGCGATCGGGCCCGTCCGACAGGAACCGATAGGGCTGCGGCACCGGCGTCGGGGACAGCGAGAGGCGGATGCCGTCGGCCTTCAGCCGCGCGCCGTCCGAGACGGCAAGAGCCGAAACCTCGCGACCGCTCGACTTCCAGTCGATCAGCACCCGGTTGAAATCGAGCGCGAGCGCACCGATCCCCGGGTTGTAGGAGGAGTTCTCGGGCTGCAACGGATCGATCTCGGTCGCCTCCGGCAGCGCCGTCGCGTCATAGACGAAGCGGTCGATCCGCGTGCCCCGCTCCTTCAAGCGGCGAAAGGCGGGCTTCAGGTCCTCCGGCGTCAGCAGCGGATCGCCGCCGCCGACCAGGAACAGGATCGAGCCCTGGATCGCGAGTTCGGTCTCGAACCTGTGATCGGCGCCGAGAACCGCCAGCGCCGCGATCGCCGTCGGCAGCTTTGCAACCGAGGCCGGAACCACGCCCCGGTCGCCCTGATGCTCGGCGAGCACCTGCCCGCTCTCGGCGTCGATGACGACGAAGCCGACCTGATCGGCCGTCAACCCCTGGGCAAGGGCCAACTCCGCAAGCCCGTCAGCGGCCGGCGCCGGATGGGCGAAGCCGAGCGAGAGAGCCAGGACGCAAAGGACGATCGATCGCAACGGGCGGCCTCCGAACGGGCCTTCTTTCTCCTCCAGCGGCCCCTTTGTCGCAACTCCGATTAACCCGCCTTTAACCGGGAGCGTGGAGATTGCCCGTGGCGGCCGAGAGCCGCCATTCCATCCACCCACACGACAAGGCGGCTATTTCGGTGAGCACGGCCACGGTCGACACGAAAAGAGAGCCGGCAAACGCGACGGCGCGGGCGACGCATTTCGCGTTCCGGCACGGCGTCTTCAACGTGAAGGGCGGCTATTTCGCCTTCATGCGGCCGACGGAAGAGATCGGCTTCTATTTTCCGCTGGGCGAGATGTTCGGCGTGACGCCGATCGAGCGGATCAGGACCGAGTTCCGGCTCGATCCGGCAAGCGACGACGCGCAACTGCTGCAAACGGTCGCGCAAGGCCTCCGCCACGTCCGCGAGATCCGCCCGGGCGATTCGATCCCGCGAGAGATCCTCGACGGCACCGCCTCATGGTCGGTCGAGGACAAGCATCACGTGCTCGCCAGCAACCGGCTCGACCTCCAGGTCTGGTCGTGGATCAAGGGGCGCGAGCAGGTCATCGCGCTTCCCCAGAACCAGCAGCAGGTTTCCGGCGATCCCGTGGTCCGCAAGGAGATCGCTGCCGGCCACCACGCGCTCGCCGAGCGCCTGCGCCTCGGCGACGGGGGCGACAAGGAGATCGAATTCCAGCTGGAGCGCATCCGGCGCGAGATCGTCTACATCGAGGCCCTGCGCGACCGCTATGCGTTCATCCGGGACATTGCAGCAGGGCTCGGCCGCTACAATCGGGTCTACGGCAACATCAAGAGCGTCGAGGGCGACATCGGCCGCGCCCGGGCCTTGATGCGAAAGCCGCTCGAGCTATTCAACAGCAAGTTCGCCCAGGTCGACGTCAAGACCGGCCAGATCCTGGCGCTGCTCGGCAATGTCGACCTGGCGATCGAACTGATCCGCGAGAACCGAGACGACCTTCATTTCGGCTTCATGGCCTGGGACGGCCTGATCGAGTCGTGGAAGAGCGCCGAGTACGAGCGCACGGATGCGGCGCAGGCTCTGATCAAGGAAACCTACCGGTTCCTCGCCACCAACTACACGATGGCGGTATCCTGGACGCTGTCCGGCCAGCGACGCTGACGCAGGCGGCCCGATCGGCTACCCTCGGCCCTCAAGCCAAGGGACCGGATGTTCGATCGCATCTTCACCATCCTCGGCGGCCTCGACGAGGCCAAGCCGCATGAACGCGCCGACGAACGCCTGGCCCGGCTGTTCGACAGCCTGAAGCGCGCGCCGAGCACGGACGTCGCCGAGACCATCGAGGGCGAGATCTGGCAGATCTGGTGCGCCGACTCCGACGATCTCGGCCGGCAGATGATGCAGGAGGGGATCACCGCGCTTGCCGGCGGCCGGATCGAGCCGGCCGAGATCCTCTTCAGCAAGCTGATCGCTCATGACCCGGATTTCGCCGAGGCCTGGAACAAGCGGGCGACCGTCCGCTTCCTCCTCGACGACCACAAGGGATCGACCACCGACATCGAGGAGACCCTGGTCCGCGAGCCGCGCCACTTCGGCGCGCTCTCCGGCCTCGGCCAGATCATGATGGCGGAGGCCGAATGGGTGGGCGCGACCCCGGCGCTCGAAGCCGCCCTTCGCGCCAACCCGCATCTCAAGAGCGTCAGGACCGCGATCGAGACGCTGAAGCGCCGGATCAAGCGGTTGATGCACTAGCAGCGCGGCCACTCGCCGATTGCGCTTGTCACGATTGCCGGGCGATACTTTCGTTACAGAATTGTGAACCTCACGGGGAGCCCCATGAAATACCTCGCCTCCTTGGCCGTGCTCGGCCTGACCCTGGCGGCCGCGACGCCGGCCGCCGCCCAGTCGTCTTCGCTCGTTCTCTACAATGCCGGCGGCCTCAAGCTGATGCAGGCGATCGTCGACGACTTCACCAAGAAGAATCCGGCAATCAAGGTCGAGGTCATCAACGGCGGCGTCGGCGAGCTGATCACGCGCATCCGGGCCGAGGCGGCACGCGCGCGGGGTGACGTCTACTTTGCCGCCTCGTCGGACGCCTACGATTTCGCCCTCGACAACTTCGAGAGCTACAAGTCGACCGAGGACGCCGCCTTCGACCGGAAGACCGTGCAGAAGGACAACAAGTACTACGGCTTCTCGCAGCCGCTGCAGGCCTTCGTCATCAACACCAAGATGATGCCGCTCGACAAGGC
>CAXNIC010000182.1:0-9688 GCA_964201945.1 Alphaproteobacteria bacterium | reverse complement strand
GGCGCCGGCCCGCGCCACGCCCGCTTCCACCCCAACAACGCCTTCCTCTATCTGCTGAACGAGCTCGACGGCTCGGCCAATGTCTATGCCATCGATTCAGGCACCGGCACGCTCGCCCTCAAGCAGACGGTCGACGCGCGCCCGCCGGGTTTCAAGGGAGAGAATCCCGCCGCCGCCGATATCCATCTGACCCCGGACGGACGCTTCCTCTACGGAACGGTCAGGACCTCGAACACCATCGCGGGATATGCGGTCGATCCGGCCGAGGGGACCCTCACCCCGATCGGCCACTGGCCGACCGAGGACCACCCGCGCGGCTTCGCCATCTGCCCGCGTGGCCGCTTCCTCTACGCCGTCGGCCTGATGTCGCATCACCTGCAGAGCTACCGGATCGACGGAGCCTCCGGCGCGCTGACGCCGCTGAAGCGGCTGCCCATGGGCCAGGGACCCAACTGGATCGAGATCGTCGATCTGCCGTAGCGCTTTCGTACCCCCTCCCCCGCGTCATACGCGGGGGAGGGTTCTCCGAAACCTACCGCCCGAACACCTTCACCGCCTGGGCGACCGTCGCGTCCGGAACGGTGACGCCGGCGAGCTTGGCGGCTTCCAGGTTGACCTGCAGGTCGTAGACCGAGGACTCGACCGGCTTCAGCGTGCCCGGGTCCTTGCCCAGCAGCACCGGCACCGCCAGTTCCTTGGCCCAGCCGAGGCCGGCCTGGTACTGGTTCTGCGCCATGGCGGCGATGGCGCCGCGCTCGACCACCGAGACGTCGAGGGCGAAGAGCGGCTTCTTGGCATCGCGCGCCGCCTTCACCACCGCCTCATAGGCCGAGGACACGGTGTTGTCCTGCGCGGTCAGGATCGCGTCGACCTTGCCGATCAGCGTGTCGGCTGCCGTCTTCACCTCGGCCGAGGATGCCACCGTCGCTTCGACCCAGGTGAGCCCCCGCTTCTCGGCCTCCGCCTTGACGATCTTGTTGAGGTTGATCGAGTTGGTCTCGGATGCGTTGTAGATCGTGCCGACCGTCTTCATCCCGGGCTTGATCGTGAGGAAGAGATCGAGCGAGCGGCCGACCGGCGGGATGCTGAAATATCCCGTGACGTTGGTGCCGGTGGGCTTGTCCACCGCCGGCACGACGCCGGCCTCGACCGGGTTGGTGACGCAGCCGAAGACCACCGGGATCTTGCCGCCCTTGGCGAGCTGGATCGTCGCCATCACGTTCGGCGTGGTGCAGGGCGCCAAGAGATCGACGCTCTCGGTGATGAACTTCTGCGCGATGTTGCGGGCATTGCCGGGATCGCCCTGGGCGTTCTGGTAGTCGAGCACCAGGTTCTTGCCGACGACGAAGCCGGCCGCGGCAAGCCCGTCGGTGAAGCCCTGGCGGGTCGCGTTCAGCGCCGGGTGGTCGACGATCTGGGAGAAGCCCACCTTGTAGGTCTTGCCCGGGGTCGGCGATTGGGCGAAGGCCCCTTGTGTCACGCCGGCCATCAGCGCGGCGGCGATCAGGATGCGTCGGGTGATCATGTGTTTCCTCCGGTTTTTCTTACGATAGCAGCATGCGGTCGTCGGCGAGGTCGATGTGCCCCGCCTCGTGAAACTTGGCGACGAGGCCGCTGACGGTGAGCCGAGCCTTGGCCGGCCCCGCGGCCTCGAAGATGATCCGCCCTCGGTGCATCATCACCAGGCGGTTCCCCCAGCGGATCGCGTCCGCCATGTTGTGAGTGATCATCAGCGTGGTCAAACGCCGCTCGCCCACCAGCCGGTCGGTCAGGGCCATGACCAGCTCGGCGGTCTTCGGGTCCAGCGCCGCCAGATGTTCGTCCAGCAGCAGGAGGCGCGGGCCGGCGAGCGTCGCCATCAGGAGCGCGATGGTCTGGCGCTGGCCGCCGGAGAGAAGGCCGATGCGGGTGTCGAGCCGGCTTTCGAGGCCGAGCCCGATCTCCGCCAGCGCGCCCCGGAAGCGCTCGCGCAGTTCGGACGTGACCGCGCGCCGGAGCCAACGCGACTGGCCGCGCTTGGCCGCCATCGCCAGGTTCTCCTCGATGGTCATGCCGGCGCAGGTGCTGTCGTTGGGGTCCTGGGCGATGCGGCCGAAGAGGCCGGCGCGGCGATGCACGGGATCGCGGGTGATGTCGCGGCCATCGAGCGTGACGCGGCCCGCCTCGGGCTGGGTCAGCCCGACGATCGCCTTCAGCAACGTCGACTTGCCGGCGCCGTTGGAGCCGATGACGGTGACGAAGTCGCCGTCGCCGATGGCGAGGCTGAGATCGTCCAGCGCCTTCACCTCAGCCGCCCCGCCGGAGGCAAACGTCTTGGTGACGTGCTCGAGCGCCAGCATCAGCGCGCGCCCCGCAGCTTCGGCAGGGCAAGCGCCGCCAGCAGCAGCACGGCGGTGATCAGCTTGAGGTCGGTCGGCTGCAGGCCGACATAGAGCGCCAGCACGACCAGGAGCCGGTAGATGAGGACGCCGACCAGCGCAGCCGCGATCCACCAGCCGATGGTGCGGTCGCCGAAGATCGCCTCACCGATCAGGACAGCGGCGGCGCCGGTGACCAGGATGCCGATGCCCATGCCGATATCGGCGAAGCCGTGATTCTGCGCGACCAGCGCGCCGGAGAGCGCGATCAGGAAGTTGGAGAGGCCGAGGCCGACGATCTTGGTCCAATCGGTGTCAACGCCGAGCGCGCGGATCATGGTCTCGTTCTCGCCGGTGGCGCGCACGGCAAGGCCGAGGTCGGTGCGGAGGAAGGCGGCCAGCAGCAGCGCCACGATGACGACGAAGACCGAGAGGATGGCGATGTTGGTGGCGGCGTTCTCCACCGCCGGGATGCCGATCGCGTTGAGCCCGGCGACGATGTCGCCGAACACCGAGCGGGTGGAGAGCAGCGGCGTGTTGGCCCGCCCCATCACCCGGAGGTTCACGCTGTAGACCGCCGTCATCACGATGATGCCGGCGATGATGGCGTTGACGCGAAGGCGCGTGTGGATCAGCGCGGTGAGGATGCCGGCCCCGGCGCCGGCCAGGGCCGCGCCGAAGGTGGCGGCGAAGGGATTGAATCCAGCGACCAGAAGCGCCGCGACCACGGCGCCGCCAAGCGGATAGCTGCCCTCCGCCGTCAGGTCGGGGAAGCGGAAGAAGCGGAAGGTCAGCAGCACGCCGAACCCTAAGAAGGCGAACAGCAGCCCCTGCTCGAAGGTGTTGCTGGCGAGCGCCTGCAGCAGATTCATTTGCGGGCGAAGTAGTCTTCGAGGCGGATCGAATCTTCGCCCGGAATGCGGCGGCGCTCGAACTCGTCCTCGCGGCCGAGCGGCTTGGTCGCGTCGATGATCAGCTTGCCCCAATGGTCGCGATGCGGATCGCGGTAGAAGCCCGGCACGTCGGCGATCACGGTGGTGCGGGTATCCACGCGGCCGCGCGTGAGGAACGCCCACCACACGTCGTGCAGGTCGTGGATGTCGACGTCCTCGTCGACCACGATCACCGCCTTGTTGTAGTCGAGCTGCGAGCCGATCGCCGCCATCGCCACATGGCGGGCATGACCGGCATACTCCTGGCGGATGCTGACGACCGTGCAGAGCAAGGTCGAATGCACAGCGACGTCGATCACCCCGCGTACCTGCCCCGCCAGCGCCTTGTAGATGCGGGCGGCCGTCGCCTCCTGCAGCAGCACGATGTCCTCGGGCGAGCCGCAGAGGAGGCCGTGGAACAAGGCACCCTCGCGGTGGCTGACATGGGTCACGCGGAACACGTGCTGGTCGCCGACCGGGACGTAGTAGCCCATGAACTCGCCGAACGGTCCTTCCGGCCGGCGCACATGCGGAAGGATCTCGCCCTCGACCACGATCTCGGTATCGGCCGGCACCATCAGGTCGATGGTCTTGCAGGGACGCATCTCCACGGGCCGGCCGCGGATCTGGGCGGCTGCCGACAGCTCGTCGGTCTCGATCGGCAGCGAGGCGGCGGCGGCGAGGAAGACGTCGGGCGATGTCCCGATCAGGAGCGCCGCCGGCAGCGCCTTGCCGTCGGCCTCGGCCTTGGCCTGGTAGCGCGTCAGGTCATGGGTGGTGCCGAGGCGGATGCGCAGCTCCTCGTCGCTGACATACATCGAGCGATGGAAGGAGAGATTGGCGACGCCGGTCTCCGGGTCCTTGGCGAGATAGATGGCGGCGGTGAAATAGGGGCCGGCATCCCGCTCCCAATACGTGATCTGCGGCAGCGCCGACATCTTCGAGTCGCGGAGGCCCGAGGGCATCGGCACGGACTTGAGGAAGCTGGCAGCGCCCGGCTGCATGCCGGCGCAAAGGTCGAGCCAGCGCCGGGGGAAGCCCTCCGCCCCCGCCCCGACCATCTCGCGGAGGCGCCGGCGGCTGCCATAGAGGTTGCTCACCACCGGCATGGCCGAGCCGCGGACGCGGCGGAACAGGATCGGCAGGTCGTCCTGGGCCTGGGAGGCCTTGATCACGGCGGCCAGCTCGAAGCGCGGATCGACCTCGCGCTCGACGATGTGCATCTCGCCCCGGGCCAGCAGCCGCTCGACATAATCCCGCATGAATCCTCGCTTCCGGGGCGGACGCTATCGGTGGCCCGGCGTTCCGGTCAACGTCCGTCGGCACGTGACGGAAACCCCGGTTCGTGCAAGGCTTTCCCCGGGAGAAAACGCCATGCCGAAGATCCTTTCAGCCGCCGCCGTCGAAGCCTATCACCGGGACGGCTACTACGCCCCGGTGCGCGTGATGCCCGAGGCCGAAATCCTCAGATACCGCCGCGCCCTCGAGGCGCACGAGGCCAGGACCGGGGCGCCGCTGCAGTCCAACTGGCGGCACAAGACCCATATGCTGTTCACCTGGGCCGACGAGCTGGTCCACCACCCGGTCATCCTGGATGCGATCGAGGACGTGATCGGCCCGGACATCCTGTGCTGGACCACCACCTTCTTCATCAAGGAGAAGAAGAGCCCGGGCTTCGTCTCCTGGCACCAGGACTCGACATACTGGGGCCTGGACCCGGCCGACGTGGTCACCGCCTGGGTCTCCTTCACGCATTCGAACCCGGTCAGCGGCTGCATGAAGGTGATGCCGGGAACCCATATCGGCGAGCAGATCCCCCACAAGGACACCTATCACCAGGACAACCTGCTCTCGCGCGGGCAGGAGGTGGCGGTCGAGGTCGACCCCGCCAAAGCGGTCGACTTGATCCTGAAGCCGGGCGAGATCTCCTTGCATCACATCAAGCTGGTGCATGGCTCGGAGCCCAACACCAGCGACGACCGCCGCATCGGCATGGCCATCCGCTACATCCCGCCGCATGTGCGCCAGACCAAGGTGGAGGACTCGGCGCTGCTGGTCCGCGGCACCGACAAGTACGGACATTTCCTGCCCGAGCCGCGGCCGAAGGGCGATGTCGACGCGGCGGCGCTGGCCGCGCACAAGGTCTCGGTCGATCGCCAGATCGGCGCGCTCTACTCCGGTACGGATAAGAAGGTGTTTCGAGCGTGAGCAAGGTCGCGATCGTCACCGGCGGCGCGCGGGGCATCGGGCGGGGTTGCGCGCTGGCGCTGGCCGCCAAGGGCTTCGACATCGCCCTGGTCGACCTGCTTGAACCGGAGATGGAGCGGACGGCGGGCGAGATCGCCGCGCTTGGCCGGAAGGCGCTTCGCTTCCCCGCCGACGTCGCCGACTTCGCACGGGCGAAAGAGATCGTCGACGGCGTCGTGAAGGCGTGGGGCCGTATCGACTTCCTGTTGAACAATGCCGGGAAGTCGATGCCGAAGCCGATGGTGGAGATCACCGAGGCGGAGTTCGACCGC
This sequence comes from Alphaproteobacteria bacterium, assembly GCA_964201945.1. Taxonomy (GTDB): domain Bacteria; phylum Pseudomonadota; class Alphaproteobacteria; order SHVZ01; family SHVZ01; genus SHVZ01. The sequence goes on along the minus strand of CAXNIC010000182.1, from coordinate 3,880 downwards.
ACCATCGCGATCAACCTGAAGAGCTGCTTCAACTACATCCATGCGACCGCCCCGGTGATGCTGGCCCAGGGCGGCGGGCGCATCGCCAGCATGTCCTCTCTGAACGCCTATACCGGGGGAGTCACCAGCGCCGTCAGCAAGTTCGCCTATGCCGCCGCCAAGGCCGGCATCCTCGGCATGACGCGCGCACTGGCGAAGGAGCTGGGGCCGACCATCGCCGTCAACGCCATCTGCCCCGGCGTGATCAAGACCGAGCTCGGCAACTCGCTGACCCAGGCGCGCGAGCCCGAGCTGATCAAGGGCATCGCGCTGGGACGCTTGGGATCGCCCGACGACGTGGCCCAGCTCGTGGTCTTCCTCGCCACCTCTGAGCCCAGCTTCATCACCGGCCAGGACTTCAAGATCGACGGCTTCCAGTGGGTGATCTGACCCAGCCGGCGGGCATTCCGGCCTGGGCCAAGGCGCTCGCCGCCACCCTCACCATGCAGACGACGGCAGCGCTGGCGAGCCGGGTGCTTCCCGTCGTCGGTCCTGCCGTCACGATCGCGGCCGGCGTGCCGCCCGAGAGCATCGGCCATGTCGCGACGGCGACGGCGATCGGCACCATGTGGTTCCTGATGAGCGGCGTCCCGCTCCTCGGCCGCTTCGGCCCGGTTCGGTTGCTGCAGCTCGGTGGCGTCCTCGGCGTGATCGCCCTGCTCGTGGCGACGAGCGGATCCTGGCCGCTGGTGCTGGTCGCGGCCTTCCTGATCGGCGTCGCCTACGGCCCCTCGCCCCCCGCCGGCAGCGATATCCTCAACCGGCACGCACCGGCAGGCCACCGGAGCCTCGTCTTCTCGGTCAAGCAGAGCGGCGTCCCTCTCGGCGGCGCCATTGCCGGCCTCGCCGTGCCGGCCGCGGCCAGTCTCTGGGGCTGGGAGACCGGCCTGCTCACCGCCGCCGCGATCATCGCCGCCAGCGTGCTGGCCGTGCAGCCGCTGCGGGCGGGTCTCGACGCGGGGCGCCAGCTGGGCATCCCGATCCCGTTTCGCGTCGTCTTCGCTCCCGGCCGCGTGGTCGCGCCGTTCCGGTCGCTCAGCCTCGCCCCCGGCATGATCGGCCTCACCGCCGCCGGCTTCGCCTTCGCCATGGTTCAGGGCGCGGTCTTCACCTTCTACGTCACATATCTCGCAGTCGATCTCCGCTTCGGCCTGATCGCCGCCGGCGCCGCGTTCGCGATGATGCAAGGCGTCGGTGTCGGCTCGCGCGTCGTCGTGGGCTGGGTCGCCGACCGCGTCGGCTCGGCCCGGAAAACGCTGGTCCTGCTGGCGCTCGCCTCCGCGACGATGGCGGCGGTGATCGCCTTCCACGGCCCCGACTGGCCGTGGGCGGCGGTGCTGGCATCGGCGGCGGTCTCCGGTGTGGCCGTCGCCAGCTGGAACGGCGTCTATCTCGGCGAGGTCGCCCGCATCGCGCCGAAGGAGCATGTCGGCGAGGCGACCGCCGGCTCCGGCTTCTTCAGTTTCCTCGCCTATGCCATCAGCCCCACGCTCTGCTCCCTCATCATCGCGTCCACCGGCAGCTACCGTGCCGCTTTCCTGACCGTCGGCGTGGCACCGCTGGCCGCTGCCTTTCTGCTGTTCCGCAACCGAGAGGGATGAACATGTCCGACGCGCTCTACGACCGCCTCGGCATCCGGCCGTTCATCAACTGCTGCGGCACCCGCACGGTCCATGGCGGCAGTCTGATGCTGCCGGAGGTGACCGAGGCGATGACGCGGGCCGCCGGACAGTTCGTTAACCTGAACGAGCTGGTCTTGGCCGCCGGCCGCCGCATCGCCCAGCTGACCGGCGCCGAGTCGGCGCTGGTGACCTCCGGCGGCGCCGCCTCGCTGGTCGCCGCTACCGCCGGCGCCATGACCAAGGGCGATCCGGAACGCATGCTGCGGATCCCGAACACAGACGGGCTGCCGCATCGCGTGGTGATGCCCGCGGGTGCCCGCTTCACCTACGACCATGCCATCCGCACCACCGGCGCTGTCGTCGTCGAGGTCGCCGACCGTGCGGCGATGGCGGCGGCGCTCCGCACCGGCACGGCGCTGGTCGCCACCATCGGCACCAAGGACGCGGATCTGCCGATCCGCCTCGAGGAGTGCGTGGCCCTGGCCGAGCCGCTCGGCATTCCCGTGCTGGTCGATGCCGCTTCGGAGCATCTGGAGCGGCCCGATCCCTATCTCGCGCGCGGCGCCAGCTATGTCGCCTATAGCGGCGGCAAGTATCTGCGCGGGCCGCAATCGACCGGGCTCCTGCTGGGCAAGCGCGCCTGGATCGAGGCGGCGCGGCTGAATGCCTCGCCGCATCACGCCATCGGCCGGCCGATGAAGATCAGCAAGGAAGAGGTGATGGGCCTGCTTGCCGCGGTCGAGTACTGGGCCGACGGCCGCGACCACAAGGCCGAGCACGCCCGTTGGACCACGGACCTCGAGACCATCGCCGCTTTGGTGCGGAAGGTCGGCACCGTCACCGCCGAGATCATCGCGCCGGCCAAGGCGCATGAGCAGGTGCCGAAGCTGCTGATATCCTGGGAGCGCGACCGCATCGGCATCGGCGGCCTCGATCTCCGCGAGCTGCTGCTGGCGCATAACCCGCGCATCATGCTGGACGACCGCGGCGCCACCGACCGCTCGGTCTTCATCCTGCCGTTCAACCTCGGTCCCGGCGAAGCCGCGATCGTCGGCGCCGCCATCGCCCAGGCGTTGGCCTCGGCAAAGCCGCAGCCCGTCGCGGCGATCGAGGCGCCGGCGCTCGACCTCACCGGGCTCTGGGAGGTCCAGATCGCCTTCGCCGCCGAGACGACGCCGCATCGCGTACGCTTCCGCCAGACCGCCGGCACGCTGGCCGGCATGCACGCCCTGATCGACCTGGTCGGGCCGCTCACCGGCACCATCGCCGGCAGCCACGTCGCCTTCTCCAGCCTGCATCCCTACGAGGGCAGCAACCTCTCCTACGCCTTCACCGGCACGATCGCCGACGGCGGGATGAGCGGCACCGTGCTGCTGGGAACATCCGGAGACTCCGCACCCGGTCCGCTCAACATGCGCGAGTTCGGCAGCGCGTCGTGGACGGCGCGGCGGCTCGGCTAGGGGATCAGGCACCAGCCGCTCTTCACCCTGTTTCTGGCCGCCATCGACCCGGAGCGGACGGCTCCGCGGCGGCCATCAGAGCCACCGCAAGCAGCCGAGGCCGAAGAATTTCCCAAGAAAACAGCGGCGAAGCCCGCCTGACCGTCGGTCTCTAGGTAGTTTCCGACCCTGCCTCTTTTCGACCGACGGCGGGTAGTCTGTCCTCAACTGGTCTAACTCGATGCGACCGGGCTCCATCCGGCCCGCCGCTCCGATACCCGTCGAACGGCCCGGGACCGACCTCGGCAACCGGCACAAGACTCTCGCAGCCCTCGATCGGGCGCCGTCGCGAGACGCAGCTTCATCAGGCCTTGTTGACCCAATCACCACCGTGAGCCGCCGGAACAATTCCCGACATAGGCGGGTGCCACTGATGGTTCACCGAAAAGGTGCAATTTGCCTAAAGCAAAGCTCGAATCTATCGCGGCCGATGAGGCGGCCCGCGCGTCGGGCGCGTTCGCCGAGGGTCGACGCCACGAAGCTCAACTTACAGCCGGTGCGTTGCAGAGCGCAATTTTCAACAGCGCCAATTTCTCCAGCATCGCAACGGACGCGAACGGCGTCATCCAGGTATTCAATGTCGGCGCTGAGCGGATGCTGGGCTACACCGCCGCCGACGTGATGGACAAGATCACGCCGGCAGACATCTCCGATCCGCAGGAGGTGATCATGCGGGCCAAGGCGCTGAGCGACGAGCTCGGCACCACGATCTCGCCAGGG
>CAXNIC010000181.1:0-9760 GCA_964201945.1 Alphaproteobacteria bacterium | reverse complement strand
GGCAAGGTCGGCTATGCCGTCATGCCGCAGGGTCCGAAGTCGCGCAACTCGGCGACCTTCGGCGACGGCATCGGCATTCCGGCCGCCAGCAAGAAGAAGGAAGCCGCCTACCTCTACACGCAGTGGGCGACCAGCAAGCTGATGTGCTCGCGCCTCTTGCAGTCCGGTGGCGGCTCGCCCTGCCGGGCGTCCTCCTATACCGACAAGGACACCATCGCCGGCCTCAAGCTGCCGCGCGAATGGCTGACCTGCCTGCAGGAGTCCACCTCGATCGGACGTCCGGGTCTGCCGGAGATCGTGCCGGTGACCGAGTTCCGCGACGTCTTCGGCGTCGGCCTCACCAACACCATCGGCGGCGCCGATGCCAAGGTTGAGATGACGAAGGCGACCGAAGCCTTCACGCCGGTGCTGCAGAAGTCCGAGGCGAGCTGAGCAGGCATCCCACACCCTTCCCGCCGCGACGTAACGCGGTGGGAAGGGTGTCTCCTGGCCAATCGCCATGACTGAAGCAGCCCTCGGACGGAAAGCGCCGTCCACCGAAGCGGTGACGGCACAGAAGCCCGGCTTCAACCGGAACTATCTGCCCTTCGCCTATCCGGCGCTGGCGATCACCGCCGCGGTGATCGTGTTCCCGTGGCTATTCACGATCTATATGAGCTTCTACGACTGGAAAATCGGCCAGGCGCGGGAGTTCGTGGGCTTCGACAACTTCGCCAAGCTGGCGACCGATGCGCGCTTCATCGAATCCATCGGCCACACACTCTATTTCACCGCTTTGGCGGTGATCCTGCCGGTCATCTTCGGCACCATCGCGGCATTGCTTTTCAACGAGCGCTTTCCGTTGCGCGGGCTGTTCCGTGCCATCTTCATCCTGCCGATGATGGCGACGCCGGTCGCGGTCGCGCTGGTGTGGACGATGATGTTCCACCCGCAGCTGGGCGTACTGAACTATCTTCTCAGCCTCGTCGGCATCCCCCCGCAGCTCTGGGTCTATTCGCCGGCAACGGTGATCCCGAGCCTGGTCGCGGTCGAGGTCTGGCATTGGACGCCGCTGGTCATGCTGATCGTGCTGGGCGGTCTCGCCTCGGTTCCGGTCGAGCCGTATGAATCGGCCAAGATCGACGGCGCCAGCGCCTGGCAGATGTTCCGGCATATCACGCTGCCGCTGATCATGCCGTTCATCCTGGTCGCCATCGTCATCCGCATGATCGACGCGCTGAAGGCGTTCGACACGATCTTCGTCATCACCTCCGGCGGGCCCGGCACGGCGTCGGAGACGATCAACATCTACCTCTATCTTCAGGCCTTCTCTTTCTACAACATCGGCTATGCCTCGGCCGTCACCATCGTCTTCTTCATCCTGATCATCGCTCTCACGCTGGTGCTGCTCTATCTGCGGCAGAAGGCGAAGTGGACATGAGGAAAGGCGCTCCCCTCGGTGCGCGCCTGAAGCGCGCCGCCTCCAACATCGGTTTCGGCTTCGCCGTCTTCGTGATCGTCTCGCCGGCGATCCTGGTGATGCTGTGGATGCTGTCACTCTCGCTCAAGAACGAGGTCGACAACCTGGCCTTTCCGCCGGTGTTCATCCCGAACCCGCCGACGCTGGCGAACTTCCTCGACGTGTTCGAGAAGAACAGCTTCGACCTCTACTTCGTGAACAGCCTGATCGTCTCCGGCGTCTCGACGCTGGTCGCGATCCTGGTCGGCGTCCCGGCCGGCTACGGCATCGCCAAGGCGCAGGCGCACAAGATCGCCGTGCTGACCCTGATCGCCCGCATCACGCCGGGCTTGAGCTACCTGATCCCGCTCTACATCCTGTTCCAGTGGATCGGGCTCACCGGCACGGTGTGGCCGATCGTCATCACCCACCTGGTGCTGACGGTTCCGATCTTCATCTACGTCATGATCGGCTTCTTCGAGAGCCAGCCGCCCGATCTCGAGGAGGCGGCGCTGATCGACGGCTGTACGCTCTGGCAGGCTTTCCGCTACGTGGCGCTGCCGCTGGCGCGGCCGGGGATCATGGTCGGCGCCATTCTCTCGATCATCTTCTCGTGGAACAACTTCATCTTCGGCGCCGTGCTCGGCGGCCGGACGACGCGGACCCTGCCGGTCGCCGTCTTCAACATGCTGACCTTCGAGCAGCTCGCCTGGGGGCCGCTGGCCGCGGCCGCCCTCCTGGTCACTGCGCCGGTGCTGATCCTGACGCTCTTCATCCAGGAGGAGATCGTCGGCGGTCTCACCGCCGACGGCGTCAAGGGCGGCTGACGGACGCCCTAGTCGGCGTCGACGCTGGCGGTTCGCAGCTCGGCGAGCACGCCCTCGGCCTGCTGCTTACGCTTGCCGGTGCTGATCTTGGCCGAGAGCGCCAGGATGGTGCGGGAGCCGGTGGTGACGAAGAGGAAGGGCAGCGCCGCATGCACGAGGCAGGCGAGGCCGGCGCCGATCATCCGGAAGCCGACGGAGCCGGCGACTCGGCTGTGCTGAAGATAGGTCTCGCCCACGGCCCGCGGGTGGTCGGTGAAGGGATTGGCCATGACATGTCCCCCTGGTTTCTATGACATCCTATACAGTGCTCTCTGACATGTCACAAGACACTCTTTCGCATGGCACAGAAGCGGAGTAGGTAGGGCGGGTGAAAGCCCGGAAGCTTCCTGTCGCCGCCCCGGAACCGCAGACGCTCGGCGATGCGGCCTATCTGACGCTGAAGATCAGGATCATCGAGGGTCAGCTCGCCGCCGGAGCCGCGGTGAGCGAGGCCGAGCTCGCGCTGTCTCTCGGCCTCGGCAAGGCGCCCGTGCGTGCCGCCCTGGCGCGGCTGGCGCAGGACGGCCTGGTCGCCGCCATTGCGAGGCGCGGGTGGCGGGTGGCGCCGGTGACGCTGGCCGATGTGTTGGACGTCTTCCGGCTGCGCCGGTCCCTCGAGCCGCTGGCGGCACGGTTGGCGGCCGAACGCGGAATCGACGCCACCCTGCTGAAGCGCCTGGATGCGGCCTGCCGCGCCGACTACCAGCCGGGCGACCCGGCGAGCGAACGCGCGTTCCTCAAGGCCAATCGCGCCTTCCATCTGGCGGTGGCGGAGGCCTCCGGCAGCCCGCGCCTCGCACGCGTGCTCTCGAACCTGCTGGACGAGTCCGAGCGCGCGCTGGTCCTCGGCCTCGCCGTCCGCAACCGCAGCCATGAGATCCAGCACGAGCACCAGGCGCTGATCGAGGCGCTGGCTGCTGGCGACGCCGCGACCGCCGAGCAGGTCGCCGCCGCGCAGATCGATGATGCGAGGGACATGGTGATGGCCGCGCTGATGTCGACGCCGAGCCTGCTGGGTGCGGAGATCGGCTCGATGCCGGCGTCCCGGCCCCGCGGCCGCGCCGTCTAGGAGCCGCGAAAACTCTCGGCGGTCGTCACGTAGGACTTGCAGGGGTGGCCATCGCTGTAGGCGTTGTCGCCGACGAAGGTCATGCCGATCTTCTCCGCGACCCGCATCGACGGCGTGTTGCGCGGATCGATGTCGGCGACGAGGCGCGTCAGCCCGACGGTCTTGAAGGCGTGTTCGACCACGGGCCGGGCTGCCTCGCCGGCATAGCCCTTTCCCCACGCGACCTGTCGCAACCGCCAGCCGATATCGATCTCCGGCCCGATGCCCTCATAGGGGATCAGCAGGATCCAGCCGAGGAACTCGTCGGGCCGCACTTTGGCGAAGATGGACCAGTAGCCGAGGCCGGAAGGCCAGGCCGTCTGGATCCGATCGGTGAGGAAGCAGCGATGCTCTTCGGGATCGTCCCAGGGACCGCGGATGTATCGCGTCACGTCGGGATCGCGATCCATGGCAAGGCAGGCCTCGAAATCGGCCATGGAGCGTGGGCGCAGAAGAAGGCGAGGCGTCTCGAAACTCGGCAGCACGGCCTCGCCTTCTCCTTGTCGTCTATAGCTTGAAGATCTTCTCGGCGTTGGTCGAGCGTACCTTCTTGGCCACCTTGGCCGGAAGGTCGTTCACGCGCTTCAGGCAGCCCTTCATGCTGCCGATGTTGTGCGGATAGTCGGAGCCGTACATCACCTTGTCCTCGCCGCCGACGTCCAGGCACATCTTCAGCGCTTCCGGGCGGTAGGTGACGGCGTCGTACCAGATCCGCTTCATGTAGTGAGACGGCCGCTTGGAGATCTTGATCCGGGCCGCGACCATGTTGTCGAAGCAGACGTCGAGGCGGCCGACGAGATAGGGCAGCGTCGCCCCGGCATGGCCGGCGATGATCTTCAGCTTCTTATACCGATCGAAGAAGCCGTCGAAGATCATGCGCGCGATCGCCAGCGAGGTGTCGAACATGAAGCCGACCGAGGCGATCAGGTTGTATGCCCGCATGTCGAGCACAGGCGTTCCCGGCGGCGCCGTCGGATGCACCAGCACGGGCAACGCCTTCCGGTCGATTGCCGCCCAGATCGGTGCGAACTTGGGATCGGTCAGCGACGCGCCGCCGATATTGGCGAGCACCATGACACCGACCGCGCCGGCCTTGGTCGCGCGCTCGAGCTCCTGCACCGCGAGGTTCGGATACTCCCACGGCAGCGAGCAGAGGAAGCGGATGCGGTCGGGATAGAGCCGCTGTGCCTCGGCCATCTCGTCGTTGGCGATCTGGGCCGCCTTGAGGCTGATCTCGGCCGGGCCGAAATAGACGTTGGGGCAGGTGAGTGAGACGATGGCGAGGTCGACCTTTGCCTTGTTCATTTCCTTCAGGCGCAGCTTGTAGTCCCAATGGCCCGGCTGCGGGGTCATGAACGGCGCCCCGTCGAGATGGATGCCGTAGGCGGCATCCTTGCTCGGCCTGACCTCGTAACGCGGCGGGCCGAACTCCTTCAGCAGCTTGAGCCAGGGCTCGCTCAGCATGTGCGTGTGCACGTCGATGACGGTCATGGTCGTTTCCCCCGCGGGTCGTTGTTTCGCGGGTTGATCCCGCGTGCGCGGGCACCTTAGCGACCGCCTCCCGGCCGAGACAAGGGGGTACTCTTACTAACTCTCTCTCAGTGAATGAGAATGAGTTGCATTCGCGAAGATGGCCCGCTAGCCTTCGCGTCATGACCCATGCCTGCGCCACCCCCGAGCCCGGCGTCGAGATCGAGACGCTGAGCTTCTCCGAGCAATTCCTGGTCTGGTCGGTCCGTGCCTGGGTCGACGGTTACAAGGCCGGCACCGGGCGGGCGGGGCTGTTGCGCGAGGGCTTCGCGCTCGCCGGTGCCGCCGATGGCTGGCTGCTGGTCGAGGAGCTGATGACGATCATCGCCTCTACCGCCAAGCGGCCGCTCGACGTGCGCTGCCTCGCCTGCCGGACCCTCGGTGAGGACGAGGCGCCGCTGCTCGCGGCCATCGCCGGGTTGCAGCAGGAGGACGAGGCGCCTGCGGTCGTGACGGTCGGGAACTGGCTGCCGCCGTCAGCGGCCCGGGTCGCGCTGGCGCTCCTCACCCGGCTCGCGAGCGAACTCCGCCAGGCGGGAATGCGGCTGCCGGCACCGATGCCGATCCGCATCCCCGATCGCGGTCTCGCGCTCGTTCACTGATCCATCAGAACGAATAGCGCGTCAGGGCTACCTGCTGGCCGTTCGGAAGCGTCAGCGTTGCAGCCGTCTGGCTTGAGAACTGAAGCGTGATCGTACCGGCGTTCAAGCTGGTGGTCGGGGCGTTGTAAGTCCCCCCCAGGGTCTGGCCGCCGCGGAACTCGGTGAGCGTGCCGGTGAAGAGCGAGGTCGAGGTCATCGCGCCGAGCGAGACGTACCAGGCCGCCTGGCCGGAGCTGTCGTACATGTAGGTCGCAAGGAACATTGTCGAGCCCTGGACCTCGATGAAATAGCCGCGGCCGCTTTCGGACGAGTTCCACCACCAGCCCTTCTGCGGCATTCCGGCCGACGCCCCTGCCGTGACGCCGCCGCTGACGATGTCGTAGCGCGTGAACGGAATGGTGCCGCCCGCCCAGGTGAGGCGGCCGGACGTCGTCGTATCGAAGCTCAAGGTGACGCTACCGACCGAACCGAGATAGCTCGGCGCCTGGTAGCTGCCCGACAGCGTCTGACCGCCGGAGAACTGCTGCAAGGTGCCCTGGTAGACGCCGTTCGAGGCGCGGGTGCCCGAGGAGACGTACCAGATCGGCGTGCCGTTGGTGGAATAGAGGTATCCAGCCATGAACAGGTTGTTGCCGCTGACCTCCAGCGAGAAGCCGCGGCCGGACTCGCTCGCATACCACCACCATCCGGTCTTGGGCGTCACCGAGGCGGAGGAGGAGGAGAGGCTCGCCTGGAACATGCCACGGCCATGCGTGGCTGCGATCAGCGTGGTGGTCGATCCGACGAAGAACAGCTCGTCGATCGACACGGCGCCAGGGCCGTCATTGGTCGTGGACCACGTCGTTCCGCCGTCCTCGCTCGAGAAGACCCCGACCTCGGTTCCGACGTAGAGCCAGCTCGCATTGGACGGATGGCGGGCGATGCCGCGGATCGGCGCCTGGGCAAGGCCGGTGGAGATGTCGGTCCAGGTCGTGCCGCCGTTCGTCGTCTTGCGGATGTTGCCGGAGCTGTAGCCGGCGAAGGTGGCATAGACGGTATTGGAGTCGGACGGGTCGATGAGGATCCGCAGCACTTTCCGGGACGGCCCGATGGTGACCGAGGTCCAGGTCGGCGTGGTCGCCGTTCCGTTTGTGGTCTTGGCGACGGAGCCGTCGTTGTAGCCGACCCAGATGTTGGCGGCATTGCCGGTAGCGACGGCGACGGCGCTGATGTAGTTGCCGGACGTCGAGGATGGCGACTTCGCCACGCGCCAGGTCGGTGCCGTCGCCTTGGCGTTGTCGGTGATCCAGAGCGATGCCGCCCCGACCAGCATTCGGGACTGGCTGTTGGGATCGAGGATGAACGGAGCGATGAAGTTCGCTTCGCTGGTCCCGCCGCAGCTGCTGCCGCCCTCGGTGATGCCGGCGCAGATGTATCCGTCGCTGTTGATGCCGCCGTCGGAGGACCGGTGAATCGCGGCGTAGACGTACTCGCCATAGACGTAGTTGGCATCGGTCTGATCGACCGCGGCGTAGCCGCCATCGCCACCGAAGAAGGTGGTCCAGGTGGTCGAGCCGGTCGTGCTCAGCGATCCGTTGTCCTGCGTGCCGCCGGTGATCTTGCCGCCCGTCGACGACGCTGCGCCGCCGTAGAATTGCGTAGTGACCATGCCGGTCGAGATCAGCGACCAGGTGTTCGATGACGAGTTGCCGTTGGCGGTCGAGATGTTCGTCGACTTCCAGACACCGCCATCATTGCCGACGAAGACGGTCAGGTTGCTCGAGCCGTTGAAGCTCGGGTGGTGGACGATGGTGTGCTGGTCGGCATGCGGCGAGTTCGGCCACAGATACCAGGTGGAGATCGAGGTGAAGCTGGTTCCGCCGTTGGTCGAGCGATAGAGGTCGATGCCGCCGATCACCACCAGGTCGGAATCGGTCGGTGACACCCAGATGGTGTTGTCGTACCAGCCCTGACTGCCGAGATGGGCAGGCGAGGAGCGGAGTGACCAGGTGGTGCCGCCATTGGTCGAGCGATAGACCCGGCCGGTGCTGGACTCGACCGAGGCATAGACGGTCCCGCTCGACGACGGAGCGAAGGCGATCTCGACCCGGCTGCCTCCGGAGACGACGGTGACCGTGGTGAACGAGGCGCCGCTGTCGGTCGATACGGCGACTGCGCCGTCGGCCCGTCCCGCGATCGCGCGGGTCGTCGTGTTCGGATCCCATTTGACGTCGAGGGCGCGGGTGGAGGTGATCTGGGTCCAACTCGTGCCACCGTCGCTGGTCCGGTAGATGCCTCCGTTGGTCGCAGCCAGGATCAGGCTCGAATTGGATGGATTCACCGCGATGCGGTTGACGTAGTACCAGTTCGTGTCGCCTGAAGGATTGGTGGAGGACAGTTGGATCCAGGTTTGACCGCCGTCGCTCGAGCGGAAGATGCCGGCGCCGCGGATGGCGTCGGCATTGAAGAAGCCCTCACCGGTTCCTGCATAGAGGATGTTGGTGTTCGTCGGATCCATCACCAGCGAGGGGATGGCAAGGTTACTCTGGAAGTCGTTGAGGGCCCGCCAGCTGCTGCCGCCGTCGGACGTGTACCAGATGCCGCCGGCGACCGACCCGACCCAGATGCGGTTGCCGTCCGTGGGGTGAACGAGGATGGCACGGACGCGGCCGGGGATGTTGACCGGGCCCAGCGAGGACCAGCGGGTCGCGTCGAGGCCGGCCAGCGGACGGGCGAGACCGCCTTGTGCCGCGCGCGTCCGCTCGATCACCGCTTCGCGCTGGGCCAGGGCCTCGCCGAGGCCGTTCGGCTTGATCGTGCCGGTGTCGTCGCGCTGCCCCATGGCGCGGTATTTCGCCCATTCGCCGGGATGGTCGGGTTTTGGCGTATCGACCCGCCGGATCGCCCGCGCCAGCAGCGGGGCCCGCATCGTGCAGATCCCCTCGTTGGTCAGGGACCGTTCGTCGCGAAGCCGCTTCAGGCGTTCCGGAGTCTGGCCGATGATCTCGGCGACGCGGGCGTCGTCGCGGTCGCCAAAGCAACGGTCCCCGTCCACCGCCTGGCTCGGCAGCGGGGCGGCCTGGCAGGCCGTGAGGAGCAAGGCAAGCAAGAGCAGCGGAAGGCGTCTGATCATGGGTGCGACCGGTCCAGGGGATGATCCTTCCCGGACGGGAAGGATCGAGGTGGAATGATACCGCTAAGCTGCCATCTCGGGGTGGCGGCCGGCTAGTCCCCACGGACGGCGAGAACGATGGCGCGGCTGACGTTGCGCCCGTCATAGGACAGGGTGACCGTAAGCCGATGCTCGCCCGGCTCGGATGCTTTCAAGGAGAAGTTCCGGATCGGCACGACCCCGAGTGCCGGCGGGTCGCCACGCAACGCCGCCGGCGGCGGCGAGATTCCGCCGACCGGGGTGAGGCCGGTGAGGACGAAGCTGGGTGGCGAGGTCTCCACGCCGCGCGGAGCGGCGAGGGTCAGGGTGGCGTTCGGGATCGACGTTCTCGGTGCGATCGAGACGCGGAGGACGCCGGTCTCGGCCACCCGCAAATCCGCCGGGACAGTGACGACCAGATCCACGGACGGGTCGTCGCAGGCGCCGAGACTCAGCGCAAGCAGGGCGAAGCCGGCGCCGATCGTACGCCGGACGGCCGTCATCTCGCTGGGCCTTCGCGGTGGATGCCGGTCAGACGAAGCGGATCTTGACGATCTCGTAGGACTTCGAGCCGCGCGGCGTCACCACCTCGACGGAGTCGCCGACCGCCTTGCCGATCAAGGCGCGGGAGAGCGGCGAGGTCACCGAGAGCAGGCCCTTGGCGATGTCGCTCTCGTCGGCGCCGACGATCTGGTACTTCGCCTCTTCGTCGGTGTCCTCGTCGGCCAGCGTCACCGTCGCGCCGAAGGTGACGGTCTTCCCGGAGAGCTTCTTGACGTCGATGATCTCGGCCAGGCTGATCTTGGCCTCGAGCTCCATCACGCGGCCCTCGATGAAGCTCTGGCGCTCGCGCGCGGCGTGGTACTCGGCGTTCTCCGACAGGTCGCCATGGTCGCGCGCTTCCGCGATCGCCTTGATGATCGCCGGCCGTTCCACCGTCTTCAGCTGACGCAATTCCTCAACCAGCCTTTCATAGCCGGAGAGCGTCATCGGAACCTTGTCGATACCAGTCATGCCCGTCACAGACCCTCCTCACCCGCCTTGCAGAAGCGAGACGGAGTTCAAAAAGAGCCGCTCACGTAGGAT
>CAXNIC010000180.1:0-9859 GCA_964201945.1 Alphaproteobacteria bacterium | reverse complement strand
GTGGTGCCGCCGCCCCAGCAGAAGCCGGTGACGCCGAGCTTGCCGGTCGACATCGCATGCGCCTTCAGGAACTTGGCGCTGTTGACCATGTCGGTGCGGAGCTTGGGCTGCTCGAGCTTGGACTGCATGTCGCGGCCCTCGTCGTCATTGCCCGGGTAGCCGCCGACCGGCGCCAGCCCGTCCGGCGCCAGCGCCAGGAAGCCCGCAACCGCCGCCCGGCGGGCGACGTCCTCGATATAGGGGTTGAGCCCGCGGTTCTCATGCACCACCAGGACGGTCGGGAACGGCCCGGCGCCGGCGGGCTGCACCAGGTAGCCCTTCATCGTGCCGGACGTGCCGCCCGGTGACGGGTAGCTGACATAGCGTGCCTTCATCCGCTCGTCGGTGAAGGAGATCATCTGCGCCTTGGCGTAGTTGGGGATCAGCGCCTGCGCCATGGCCAGGCCGCCGACAACCACTACGGCGGCCCTGGCGAAGAAGGTGCGGCGGTCCATGCGTCCGTGACAGTACTCGTCATAAAGGTCGAAAACGCGCTGATCGATCCAGCCCTGGGTCAGTGACTCGGGCGCCTCGATCGTCGGCGTCACGCGCTGTGCAGTCATCTTCGGATAACCTCCCAAAATTCGGCTTAACCAGCCGAGTGTTTAGCCTCGCGAAACCTCATGTCCGCCCGCGGCCATGACCGGGCTGCCCCAGGACGGGCGGAGCATAGCAGGGGGGACGTTTTGCCGCCGCCTCACGTGAGCGAGAGGTAGGCCCCTAGACCCCTCTTCCGGCAGGGAAAAGGGGGGTGAGAGGCGGCCATTGCCTGCACCCGACTTTCCGCTCATCTTGTCGCCCCGTTGGACCGGCCCCCCTCGCCGGGACGAGATACCGAGACCCGCCTATGCCGATCAAGATCCCGAACGACCTGCCCGCCCGCGCCACCCTCCTAGCCGAGGGGGTGATGGTCATGCGCGAGGCCGACGCCGTGCGCCAGGACATCAGGCCGATGCGCATCGGGCTCCTCAACCTGATGCCGAACAAGATCAAGACCGAGACCCAGGTCGCGCGCCTGCTCGGATCGTCGCCGCTTCAGGTGGAGCTGACCCTGGTCAAGATGACCAACCACGTCGCGCGCAACACCCCGAACGACCACATCATCTCCTTCTACCGCGCCTTCGAGGACATCCGGTCCGAGCGGTTCGACGGCTTCATCATCACCGGCGCGCCGGTCGAGCAGATGCCGTTCGAGCAGGTGACCTATTGGGACGAGCTGCGCCAGGTCTTCGACTGGACCCAGACCCATGTCCACAGCAGCTTCAACATCTGCTGGGGCGCCCAGGCGGCGGTGCACCATTTCCACGGGATGCCCAAGTACCCGCTGCCGGCCAAGGCCTTCGGCGTCTACCGCCACCGCAACCTGGCGCCGGCGTCACCCTTCCTGCAGGGCTTCTCCGACGACTTCGCGATTCCTGTCTCGCGCTGGACCGAGGTCAGGCGCGAGGACATCCCGGCGAAGAGCGGCATGAGCATCCTGATGGAGTCGGACGAGGCCGGCCTCTGCCTGCTCGACGACCCGGTGCACCGGTCGCTGCACATGTTCAACCACATCGAGTACGACTCCAACTCGCTGGCCGACGAGTATTTCCGCGACGTCGCCGCCAAGACGCCGATCGCGCTGCCGCGGGACTACTTCCCCAAGGACGACCCGAGCCAGCCGCCGGAAAACCGCTGGCGCAGCCACGCGCATCTGCTGTTCGGCAACTGGATCAACCAGCTCTACCAGACGACCCCCTTCGACATCGCCAAGATCGGCGGCGGGTGAGGGCATCGGCCGGATGAGCGACCAAGCGCCCGGCCGGAGCCGCCCCTATCTCGATCGGTTTCGCGTCACCGGGCGGCGTGCGCTGGTGACCGGCGGCGGTCGCGGCATCGGCCTGGCCTGCGCCGAGGCGCTGGCGGAGGCCGGAGCCGAGGTCGTCATCGTTGACAATGACGAGGCGAACGCCGCCGAGGGCCTCGAGGCGCTGCGGGCCAAAGGCTTCGCCGCCCGGTCGATCGTCCTCGACATCACCGATGCGCCCAGGGTCGCGGCCGTGGCCGACGAACTCGCCGGTCGCGGCGAAGCCATCGACATCCTGGTCTGCAATGCCGGGATTGCTCGCAGCGGCACACCGGCCGAGGACGTGGCCGACGAACATTGGCGGAACGTCATCGACGTAAATCTGAACGGCGTCTTCTGGTGCTGCCGCGCCTTCGGACGGCACATGCTGGCCGCCGGTCGCGGCGCCATCGTCAATGTCGGCTCGATGTCCGGCTTCATCGCCAACCGGCCGCAGCCGCAGAGCTACTACAACGCCTCCAAGGCGGCGGTACATCATCTGACCAAGTCGCTGGCCGCCGAGTGGGGCGGCCGGGGCGTGAGGGTCAATGCCGTTGCGCCGACCTACATCAACACGCCGCTGAACGCCTTCGTCTACGACAAGCCCGACATGCAGGCGGCATGGATCGGCGGCACGCCCATGGGCCGGATGGGCGAGGTCGACGAGATCGCCTCGGTGGTCCTGTTCCTCGCCTCCGATGCCGCCAGCCTGATGACCGGCAGCATCGTCGTCGTGGATGGCGGATATACCTGCTGGTGATTTCGTAGCCGGGGGCGAGGGCTCGACTGAGGCGCCGGGCTCCTGGAGAATGCCGATCAACCAACAGCCCGGAGCGCGCCATGGCGGATCTCGACGTCAACATGATCCTTCGGGCCTATGATCATGTGTTTCCGTTCCACCTGGGCGATTGCCCGACGCCGGGCGTCAGGCTGAAGATCGATCATCTGTCGCCGTTGACCCTCGACTTCTCGGACAAGCTCCAGGTCGCCGAGGTCTCGTTCAACCGCTATGTCGTCGGTTATGCGCGAGGCGACGACAGCCTGGTCGGCATGCCGGCCTTCATCCTTCGCGGCTTTCGCCACCGGAACTACTTCGTCCGCGCCGACAGCAAGCTGACCAGCCTCGCCGATCTCAAGGGCAAGCGCGTCGGCACCAACTCCTGGCCGGATTCAGGGACCATGTGGGCGCGCGCGGCGCTCCGCGAGGCCGGGGTCGAGATCCCCGACGTCAAATGGGTGATCGGCACGCTGGACGACAAGACCCCGAACAAGCCGCCCTCGCAGAACGACGCGCAGCCGCCGAAGGACTCCCGCTTCCTCACCGGCACCGAGACCCTTCTGGGCGAGCTCGCCGCCGGCCGCATCGACGCGGTCACCACGGCCAAGGCGCCGCCGGAGGTCTTCCAGAAAGGCGGCTCGATCCGCCGCCTGGTGCAGAATTATCCGGAGGCCGAAGCGGGCTATCACCGCCGCACCGGCGTCTACCCGGCCTTCCACATCGTCGCCGCCCGCCGCGAATTCGCCGAGAAGCATCCGCGCGAGATGATGGCGATCTACAACGGCCTCCGCCACGCCTTCGACCTGTGGGTGGCCAAGGTGAAGTGGTTCTCCGAGGCGACGCCCTGGGCGATGAACGAGCTCGAGACCATGCTGCGCGACTTCCCCGAGGACACGCCGCCCTTCGGCATCGAGTCGGCGGCGCATCAGCGGATGCTCGCCGTCATGTGCAAGGAGCAGGAGGCCCAGGGCCTGGTCGAGAAGGCGGCCGATCCCAAGGCCCTGTTCAAAGGATTCGAGGCGCTGCAGCGGGCGGCGGGCTGAGGCTTCGCAGCTACCTCGTAGGAGTCCCCCGGCCTTTCCAGCCGAGGCGAAGGCAAAGCGCTTCGCCGGCCTGGATTCCGAGCTCCCGGGTAGGGTAGGGCCCTGGAAGATCGTGTCGCTGCCACCTGAAATGGACGATCACGGCTTTCGTCGTCTCGTCATAAGTGATGTTCACGCTTTTGGAGACTCCTAGCCCGGGCCACGACGGCTCTATCTGTGCAGGTTGGGCGTGCGGGGCGGGTTTACTAGGGCTTGAGAGGCTTCGGCTTATACTGCCGGCGATCGGGCAAGGGGGTACGAGATGTCGAGGACGCTCATCGACGGCGGCTATCTCATTCCGATGAGCAAGCCGTACGAGGTGATCTCGGACGGCGTCGTCGCCATCCAGGACAACCGCATCGTCCATGCCGGCGCCCGGGCCGGCTTCGACGCGCGGGCCTTCAACCCCGACACGACGATCAGCGGGAAGGGCAGGGCGGTCCTGCCCGGCCTGGTCAACACGCATATCCATCTGATCGGGGCCTATCTGAAGGGGCTGACCGAGGATGTCTCCGGAGCGCTTTCGGCCGGGCTCTGGAAGCGGGCGGTGCCGATCGCCTTCAAGCATGTCCATGACGAGGACTGGTACGCCGGCTGCCTGACCCATGCGATGGAGATGCTGTGCACCGGCACCACCACCATCGTCAGCCAGTTCCTGAAGGAGGACCTGGCGATGCCGGCGGTGCGCGACCTCGGCATCCGCGCGGTGATGAGCCAGGAGATCTTCGAAGTCGATGCGTTGAAGCTGAACGCCTCGGTCATGGACCGGCCGATGCAGCCGGGCAAGCTCGAGGAAGGCCTCGCGCTGTCACGGAAGCTCCATGCCGACTGGCACGGGAAGGAGAACGGCCGGATCACCACGCGGATCTCGCCGGCCGGCCCCGGCTTCACCTCTCGCGAGGGACTGGTCGCCTGCAAGGAACTCGCCGACGAGCTGGGCCTCGGGCTCAACGTCCATGTCGCGGAGGTGCCGGGCGAGACCGAGTTCGTGCTGGGGCGCTACGGCAAGCGTCCGATCCCGTTCCTGGACGAGCTCGGCCTGCTCGGCAAGCGGACCATCGCCATCCACACGGTGTTCCTGTCCGACGACGACATCGACATCATCGCCAGCACCGGCACTCACATCTCCCACACCAGCTACCACGTGGCCAAGCGCGGCTATTTTCCGCCGATGGAGAAAGTCTACGCGGCCGGCTGCAACGTCACTTGGGGCTCGGACTGGTGCTCGAACGATCTCTGGAAGTTCATGAACGCGGGCATCCTGATCCCGCGCGCGCGCTCGGGCGATCTCAAGATGCTGGACGGCTGGCGGGCGCTCCATATCGCGACGATGGGCGGGGCCAAGGCGGTCGGCATGGAAAAGGACATCGGCTCGCTGGAGGCCGGCAAGAAAGCCGACATCATCCTGGTCGACCTCGACACGCCCTGGTCCCGGCCGGTCAGGGCCCAGAACCTGCCGAGCAACCTAGTCTACAACGCGACCGGCAGCGATGTGACCGACGTCATCGTCGACGGCCGGGTCGTCGTCCGCAACAAGAAGGTGCTCACCGTGGATGCGCCGGCCGTGCTCGAAGAGACCCAGGCGCGGGCCGAGCGGGTGTGGGCGCGGGCGGACGCGGTGTTCGGAGCCTGATGCGATGAAGCCCGTGAGATTTGCCGCGATCGGCCTCGATCACTTCCATATCCACGCCCAGATCGCCCTGATGCTGGAGCAGGGCTGCGAGTTCGTCGCCTACTGTGGCGAGGAGGAAACATTCTTCAATAAGCCCTTCGCCACGGAGTATCCGCAGGCGCGTAAGGTCGACGATCCACGCCGCATCCTGGA
This sequence comes from Alphaproteobacteria bacterium, assembly GCA_964201945.1. Classification (GTDB taxonomy): domain Bacteria; phylum Pseudomonadota; class Alphaproteobacteria; order SHVZ01; family SHVZ01; genus SHVZ01. The sequence continues at coordinate 4,310 of CAXNIC010000180.1, read as the reverse complement.
AGACGACAGCATCGCCGTCGTGCTGAGCGCCGCCGTGAACAGCGAGCGCGCGCCGCTCGGCATCGAGGTCATGCGGCACGGCAAGGACTTCATGGTCGACAAGCCCGGCATCACTTCGCTCGACCAGCTCGCCGAGGTCCGCCGGGTGCAGGCGGAGACGGGGCGCATCTATTCGATCTGCTACGGGCATCTCGTTTCGCCCGCCACGTTGAAGGCCGGCGAGCTGCTGCGATCTGGCGCCATCGGGCGGCTGCTCAACATCGTGTCGCTCGGGCCGCATCGCCTCAACCGCGCGCGTCGTCCCGACTGGTTCTTCAAGCGCGAGACATTCGGCGGCATCCTTACCGACCTCGCCTCGCATGCCTGCGACCAGTTTCTTTTCCTGACCGACCGGCTCGATGCCGAGATCGTGTCGGCCACCGTTGCCAACCGCGCCAACCCCGACTTCCCGACCTTCCAGGACTTCGGCGAGATCCTGCTGCGCACGCCGGATGCCACCGGCTATTGCCGCGTCGACTGGTTCACGCCGGACGGCCTGCCGACCTGGGGCGACGGACGGACGACCGTGATCGGCACCGAGGGCTATATCGAGCTCCGGAAGAACGTCGACATCGCCGGCAGGCCGGGGACCAACCACCTGTTCCTCGTAGACCGCAGCGGCGTCCAGCACATCGACTGCTCCGGCGTCGATCTGCCCTTTGCCCGTCAGTTCGTCGACGACATCCGCAACCGCACCGAAACCGCGATGTCCCAGGCGCATTGTTTTCGCGCGGCCGAGCTCGCGATCACGGCGCAGGCGATGGCCGAGCGGGCGCTCTAATTGACTCGTTCGTCGATCGTCACCGTCACGCTGGTTCGAGCTTACCGAAATATCAAGTCATCGAGACGATTGTCGCGTTCGTCGCCATCGAACTGGAGGACAAGCGACGGCGAGCTCAGAATTTTGGTTATCGCCGCTCGAACTATTGCCTCTATGGTCGCGCTAAGTTCGAGCGATTTTTCTGAGGTCAATTTGGAGAGCCTGCTGCCATGCACAATTCGCGAGCGCCAGCCATACGCCTGCCTCGCTTCATCAAATATGCGTCTTCGATCTTCGGCGCTACTACCAAGAAACAGCCCAATTCGCTGAGCGAGGCGATAGGTCGTTTCGTTAGGATTGTCAGGTCCGAATAGCGCCTCAAGGACTATCCACTGGAGCAGATATCTAACTTCCCATCCACCTTCTGCGACCGCGCGGGTGAGCGTTCGGATTGCCGTCCAGAGTGTTGCGTTTCGAGGTAACGCAACAATGAGCTTCAATATCTCACCAGCACGTTCGATATCTTCCACGGTTGGCGCATTATCGCTCTCGCTATCGGAGATTAGGACAGGGTTAACAGCGGCGAATTGGCGAAGTGACGTGGGATCGCCTTTGCGGCTGAAGTGCATAACTGAGCGTGCAGTAAGTCGCGTCGGCTTGACCAGCCAAAGTGCAACATTTGCTAAGGCGAATTTTTCGCCGATTGACGCCTGGATGCCTCGCGGAACGCTACCCTTCCAGGCGAGATCCGGACTCCCAAGTGCATCTGCTTCGTACTCGCTAGTAAATGCGAGTTCCGCGTTTTGAATGCTCTCCCGATCGAGCCAGGAAAGTAGTTTCAGCGCTTCGTCGTCCTTGACCCATTGCGGCACCGGTTCTATGCGAATGCCTTCAGCGAGTTCGATTGCCTCTCTGATAGGAGAGTCCTCAAACCAGCTATCAGCCATGATGGCGCAAGAGAACCACATTGCTGTCGCTCGCTGCTGCTCAGTACTGACGATAGTGTTGAGCCCCCAACACGCCTAGCGCTTCCTCCCCTTGCCGTAGCGCGCCTGCATCTCCGCCACGACCTTGGCCTCGGGCAGGTATTTGGTGCCGGCGAGCCAGAGTTCGGTGACGCGACCGCTGGCGTTGCGCACGCGCCGCACGGTCTCGCCATGGCTGGCGCCGCCGGCGGCGAGTGCGATGACGCCGCGGTCGCGGCCGGTGACCTCGATCTCGGTCGCGTCCTTGAAGGCGTCGGGGAAGCCGTCGGGCATGCCCGGATTGACGACGACCACGCGCTCGCCGACCGGAAGCAGGTCGCAGGCGCCCCAGAGGGTCCACCAGCGGCCGGTCCAGTTTCCGAGCCGGCGCGATGGGGCGCCGTGCCTGGCGAAGTGACGAAGGATGTGAACGGTGCCCTGGACCCAGGCGACGGCGCGGCCGTCGGCGGCGTTGGTCAGGACCGAGACGGTGATGTCATGCGGTGCATAGGTCCCCGTATGCGTGACATAGCCCTGGAAGCCGCCGGAATGGCCGAACCACGGCCAGTCGCCCGTGCTGCCGCTGCGGATGCCGAGGCCGTAGTAGAGCTCGGCGGGGATGTGGGGGATGCGCCACTGCTTGCGGATCATCTCGCGCCGGCTGGCGGCTGACAGCACGCTCTTCTTCGCACTCGGCGCCAGCTGGTTATAGAAGCGGGCGAGATCGGCCGCCGTGCTGATGAAGCCGGTGGCCGAGGCCAGCGCATGGGTTGAGTTGGTGCCGGGGATGATCAGCCGCTGGCCGACCGGGAGCCGGGCCGAATGGCCGCGGGCGAAGGGTGTCGTATTGCTCAGCGGAATGTCCGGCTGCGTCTCCTCGAGGCCGACGGCGTCGACGATCTCGCGCTTGATCCACTTGTTGTAGGACTCGCCCGTCACCGACTCGATGACGAGGCCGAGTAGTCCGAAGCCGTGGTTCGAGTATTTGTAGCGGGTGTTGCGCTCGATGATCGGAGCTTCGGCGAGGTCGGCGCGAAGCTCGACCTCGTTCCGGAACGGCCGCCGATCCGTCCATTGCCCGGCATCGGTGCCGTCGCGGATGATGCCGGCGGTGTGGGAAAGGAGCTGCGTGAGCGTGGCCTTCGCGAGATCCGGATGCAGGCCGTCGACGTAGCGGCCGGCGGGATCGTCGAGCTTCAGCTTGCCCTGCTCGCGCAGCTTCATGATGCCGGCCGAGGTGAAGCTCTTCGAATGCGAGGCGACGCGATAGCGATGGCGCGGCGTGAGCTCGATGCCGCGCACCTGGTCGGCATAGCCATATGCCTGCTCGAGGAGCACCTGGCCTTTGTGCGCCACGGCGATGACGCAGCCGGGCTGCTCGGTGATGCGCATCTGGTGTTCGATCCAGCGGGGAACGTAGTCGAGGGCGGCAGCGATCCATCGGTCCATCTGAGACACTCCTGGTTGGCTTCGAGACCCTGCCGGTCATGCCGCCCGGCCTCAACTGCAATCCGGCGGGCGCGGCACGGTGTTGACAAACGCCGTCTCTCGCCAGATACTTCACCGTATGGTGAACTATAATGACCGGCTCGACCGGACCTTCCAGGCGCTCGCCGATCCGACGCGGCGCGCCATCCTCGCCCGGCTGGAACAGGCCGGGGACACCTCGGTCAGCGATCTGGCGCGGCCGTTCGCGATCAAGCTGCCGGCGGTGATGAAGCATCTGGACGTGCTGGATGCGGCCGGCCTCGTCCACCGCACGAAGGCGGGGCGGACGGTGACGGTCAGGATTTCCCCCGAACCGATGAAGGCGGCCATGGACTGGCTCGAACGCTACGAACGCTTCTGGACCGCCAGCCTCGACCGGCTCGCGGCCTATGCCGAGCGGAAGGAAGCCGAAGCGAGGAAGAAGAAATGACCAGCCTCACTTTGGTGCGCCGGATCAAGGCGCGGCCCGAGGTCGTCTTCGACGCGTTGGCGACGCCGGAGGGCATCGCCCACTGGTGGGGCCCCGACGCCGGGCCGGTGCTGCTGGCCGAGACCGACGTTCGGGTCGGCGGCCGGTTCAAGGTGCGCTTTCGCATGCTGTCCGGCAGCGAGCACGAGAGCAGCGGCACCTATCTCGAGGTGGAGAGGCCGAAGCGGTTGGCGATGACCTGGCGCTGGGCCGGCAGCGAAGATCCCGGGGAGTCGCACCTCGCCTTCGACCTTCGCGCGCTTGCCGACGGTACCGAGCTGACGCTCACCCATTCGCGCCTGCACGACGAGGACAGCCGCCGGAGCCATACCGAGGGCTGGAGCGGGGCGCTCGACAAGCTCGAACGGCATTTTCAGATGGTGCGGCCATGAAGACCTCCTATGGCTGGGTGATCGTCGCGGTCGGCGCGCTCATGACCTGCGTGCGCATTCCGACGATTGCGACCACCGATTCCGACGGATCGCGACCACCTGTTCCGATCGATCGCGACCAGTGTGGCGCGGGCGCTTGCAGCGCCGTTGGATGTTGATGGTGATGTCAGTCTTCCGTGGGTTGGTCAAGCACGGCA
>CAXNIC010000179.1:0-9880 GCA_964201945.1 Alphaproteobacteria bacterium | reverse complement strand
AAGCCGCTGACGACCCAACGCGATCTGTCGCTGGCCTACTCTCCCGGCGTGGCCTGGCCCTGCCTCGCCATCCACAAGGATCCGGACAAGGCCTACGACTACACCGCCAAGGGCAACCTGGTGGCGGTGATCTCCAACGGCACGGCGGTCCTGGGCCTGGGCGACCTCGGTCCCTTGGGCGCCAAGCCGGTGATGGAGGGCAAGGCCGTCCTCTTCAAGCGCTTCGCCGACATCGACGGCATCGACCTCGAGGTCGACACCAAGGACGTCGACCAGTTCGTCAACGCGATCCGCTATCTCGGCAAGACCTGGGGCGGGATCAACCTCGAGGACATCAAGGCGCCGGAGTGCTTCATCATCGAGCAGCGGCTTCGCGAGCTGCTCGACATCCCGGTCTTCCACGACGACCAGCACGGCACCGCCATCGTCGCCGCCGCAGGTTTACTCAACGCCCTCGACATCACCGGGCGCGACCTCAAGTCGGCCCGCATGGTGGTGAACGGCGCCGGCGCGTCCTCGATCGCCTGCATCGAGCTCCTGAAGGCGATGGGGATGCCGCATGAGGCCGTCACCATCTGCGACACCAAGGGCGTCGTCTATCAGGGCCGCACCGACGGCATGAACCAGTGGAAGTCGGCGCATGCGGTGCCGACCAAGGCGAGGACGCTGGCGGAGGCGGTCAAGGGCGCCGACGTCGTCTTCGGCCTCTCGGCCAAGGGCGCGATCAGCCAGGACATGGTCAGGTCGATGGCGGCGAAGCCGATCATCTTCGCCATGGCCAATCCCGATCCGGAGATCACGCCCGAGGACGTGCGCGCCGTGCGCTCTGACGCGATCGTCGCCACCGGGCGCTCGGACTATCCGAACCAGGTCAACAACGTGCTGGGCTTCCCTTACATCTTCCGCGGCGCTCTCGACGTCCGCGCCAGCTCGATCAACGACGCGATGAAGATCGCCGCGGCGAAGGCGCTGGCGGGACTCGCCCGCGAGGACGTGCCGGACGAGGTCGCCCGCTCGTATTCGGGCCGCAAGCTCAAATACGGGCCCGAATACATCATGCCGACGCCGTTCGACCCGCGCCTGATCGCCGCCGTCTCGTCCGCCGTCGCCCAGGCGGCGATGGACTCGGGCGTGGCCAGGAAGCCGATCTCCGACATGCGCGCATATCGCCAGACGCTCTCGGCCCGCCTCGATCCGACCGCGGCCAGCCTGCAGGGCATCTTCGAGCGGGTGAGCGCCAATCCCAAGCGCGTGGTCTTCGCCGAGGGCGAGGAGGAGCGGGTGATCCGCGCCGCCATCACCTTCCGCAACGCAGGCTTCGGCAGGCCGGTGCTGATCGGCCGCGACGAGCGCATCCACGAGACGATGAAGGCCGCCGGCCTCGACGGCACCGGCATCGAGATCCACAACGCGCGGCTCTCCAGCCACAACAAGGAATACACCGACTTCCTGTACAAGCGCCTGCAGCGGAGCGGCTATCTTCATCGCGACTGCCAGCGCCGGGTGAACCAGGACCGCAACGTCTTCGGCGCTTGCATGGTGGCGCTCGGCCATGCCGGCGCGATGGTGACGGGAACCACGCGGAACTTCTGGACCTGCTATCAGGACATCACCCGCGTGATCGACCCGACGCCGGGCGAGATCGCCTTCGCCGTCTCGATCGTGGTCTCGCGCGGCCGCACGGTGTTCATGTCCGACACCTACGTGCACGAGCTGCCGACGCCAGACCAGCTCGCCGACATCGCCATACAGACCGCGGCGAAGGCCCGCCAGATGGGGCACGAACCGCGCGTGGCGCTGCTGTCCTTCTCCAACTTCGGCAACCCCAACCGTGAGAAGTCCTATCGGATCCGCGACGCGGTCGAGGTGCTGGACAAGCGCAAGGTGGATTTCGAGTACGACGGCGAGATGTCGGCGGATGTGGCGCTCGACGACGATCTTCGGAAGCTCTACCCGTTCTGCCGGCTCACCGGCCCGGCCAACGTGCTGATCATGCCGGCGCTGCACACCGCCAACGTCGCCTACAAGCTGATGCAGAAGCTGGGCGGCGCCACCATCGTCGGCCCGCTGGTCATCGGGCTGTCGAAGCCGGTGCAGATCGTGCAGATGGGCGCCACCGTCTCCGACCTCGTCAACACCGCGGCGATCGCGGCATACGACGCGATCGCGTGATCTGACCTAGCGAGGCGTCGCCGGCGCCGCGTGCGTCGGCGACGCCCCAGGGGATCGATATTGACAAAAACTCTACATAGGTAGAGTTTTGCGCATGCCTCGCCGCCCGAACATCTCCGCCCAGACACGCACGCTGCTCGCCGCCTTGCTCGACCAGCCGCTGGCGTGGCGGCATGGCTACGAGCTGTCGAAACAGACCAGCCTAAAGTCCGGCACGCTCTATCCGCTGCTGATGCGGCTGAAGGACCAGGGCCTGCTCGCGTCGCGCTGGGAAGACTCCGAGCATCCAGGCAAACCGCCGCGCCATGTCTATCGCCTGGCGCCGGACGGCGTCGAGCTGGCGCGGGATCTCGCGCTGATCGACGACGAGGCGGCTCGCCGGCTCAAGGAACCGTTGGGCTCGCCCGCATGACGGACACCGGCTTCCGGCGACTTGCTCGCCTCCTCGCGCGCCATGCCGGGCGCATGCTGCCGAAGGCACGCGTGCAATGGGCGGCCGCCATGGAGCACGAGGTCGGGCACATCGCCGACGATGCGGCGGCGCTCCGCTGGGCGTTGGGCTGCGTCGTCGCCAGCTACAAGGAAAGGATCACGGCCATGGGCGTCCGGCATGCAGATCCCGGCCCGACGATCGCCGCTCCCGACGCCGATCCGTTCCTGTGGCTGGAGGAGGTCGACGGCCCACGCGCTCTTGCCTGGGTCGAGGAGCAGAACGCGGCGACGCTGGCGCGCTTCGGCGATGCGAGCTTTGCCGCCGACCGCGATGCGCTGGTCGCCGTCATGGGCCGGACCGACAAGCTTCCCCGCGTCGTCCGCTACGGCACGCGCCTGTTCGATTTCTGGACGGATGCGGCGCACCCCCACGGCATCTGGCGCACAACCACGCTCGACAGCTTCCGGACGGACGCGCCCGTCTGGGACATTCTGCTCGACCTCGACGCCCTGTCGGCGGCGGAGGGCGAGAATTGGATCTGGAAGGGCGCCTCGGTCCTGCCAGGCTCCTTCGATCGCGCCATCCTCAAGCTGTCGCGCGGCAACACCGACGCCGTCGTGCTGCGCGAGTTCGACCTGACGGCGCGTGCGTTCGTCGCTGGTGGCTTCCATCTCCCGGAGTCCAGGAGCTGGAGCAACTGGCTCGACCGCGACGCGCTTCTCCTGATGTCGCCGCTGGGGGAGGGGATGGCGACGCAGAAAGGCGGGTCCCGCACGGTCAGGCGCTGGCATCGCGGCACCGATCCGCTCGCCGCTCCCGTCATCTTCGAGACCGGGCCTGAGTCCATCGACGTCTGGGCCGACGTCGACCGGGAGGCCGAGGGCGAGAGCCTGGTCTTCCTGGAACGAGGGGGCTTGGTCGATGAATCCGGTTGGGCCGGCGACCGTGACGGTCCGAAGATCCCGTGGGGCATCCCGAAGCACGCGAGGGGCCATTGGTCGTGCGGCTGGATGATCGTCATTCCGCAGGCGGCCTGGACGATCGGCGGCGAGACCTATGCTGCCGACACGGTCATGGGCATTTCGCTTGCGGCCTACCGAGCGGGCGACCGCCGTTTCACCCGGCTCTGGGGACCCGGGCCGAACCGCGCCTTCCATGCGCGAGAATGGGCCGCTGGTCGCCTGCTGCTGTTCAGCATCAACGACCGCGAGACGGTCATCGACATCCTGACGCCGTCGGAGAGCGGCTGGGCGCGCGAGCGCGTCACCGGATTGCCCGAGCAAGGCGCGATGAGCATCTGGCGTTTGGACGTCCAGGAGGAAGAGTCGAATGGCGACTTCCTGGTTCATATCCAGAATGCGCTGACGCCGCCGTCGCTCTTCCTGCTCAGCCCCGGCCGCGCGCCGGAGCTGATCAGCCAAGCGCCGCGGGCCTTCGATGCCGACGGGCTGGCCTACTCGTATCACGACACGCTCTCGACCGACGGCACGCGCATCCCCTACATCCAGGTGGGTCCCAAGGCTTCCACCGGCGATGCGCCCGTCCATCTCTACGGCTATGGCGCCTTCGGCATATCGCAGGTACCGGGCAGCGCCGCCATCGGCAATCTCTGGCTGCAGCGCGGCGGCACCTGCGTCGTCGCTCAGATCCGGGGCGGGGGCGAGTTCGGCTTGGCTTGGCGGGATGCGGGCCGAGGTAAAGGAAAACGACTGGCGCAGGACGACTTCGCCGCCGTCGCCGCCGACCTCGTCCGCCGTGGCGTCACCCGGCCCGACCGCATCGCCGGCGAGAGCCAGGGACCCGGCGGCATGCTCATCGCCAACATGCTGACGCGATATCCCGAACGTTTCGGCGCGCTGGTCTGCTCCAAGCCCATCATCGACATGCGGCGATACTCCAGGCTCAGGGGCAAAGCGGGAGCTTCCCCGGAGTTCGGCGACCCCGACAAGCCGGAGGAGTGGACCTTCCTCGGCCCGATGTCGGCCTATCATGCGGCGGTGCCGGGCAGGCGCTATCCGCCGATCCTCCTGGCGGTCAACCGCGACGACCGCAATTTCCACCCCGCGCACGCGCGGAAGATGGCGGCCAAGCTGCAGGCCATGGGCTACGACGCCTGGTATTACGAGGTTCTGGCTGCGGAGCCCGGCGACGCGACCGAGCCCGACAGGAACGCGACCTTCGTCGCGCTCGGCTTCGCCTTCCTCAGGCGGAAGATCGGCTGGACGTCGTAAGCCACGCCTCGGCGCCGTCGATGAGGGTGCGCTCAGTCGCAGCTTTGCGTCTGCCTATGGCGCTTGACGCCATAGATTCATATATGGCATTGTATGCCATATATGCGGGCGAGCCTGATCTTTCGTCTGAAGTACCGTCTGGACGACGGGGCAATCGTCGAGATGGTGATCTGGCAGGTGCCGCACCCGATCGTCGGCAGCGCGCACAGGTTCAAGTACCGGCTTTACTTCGGCAAGGGCGGGAACAGAGTCGTCGGCTACGATAACGAGCGAGGAAAAGGTGATCACCGGCATCTGCAGGGCAGGGAGTCGACCTACCTCTTCACCTCGCCGGACAAGCTGATCGCCGACTTCCTGGCGGACGTCGAGGACGCGAGGGCCAAACGATGACGAAGCGACGGAGAGTGCAGGTCCATGTCGAGAGCCTGGCGGAGTCGGGCCGACGGTTCGTCGATGCGTGGCAACGGGCGGCGCAGGGAGAGCGGCTGCGCGAGGAGCACTTGTCGTTCGAGAGCCTGGAAGGGCTGCTGACGACGTTGTCGCCGAAGCGGATCGAACTGGTGCGCCTCGTGCGCCGCCGGCCGAATCTCTCGATCGCGGCGGTCGCGCGCGAGCTGGGGCGGGACTACAAGCGGGTCCACGGCGATGTCCGCGCGCTGGAGGCGGCCGGATTGCTGGAGGAGGATGCGGCCGGGCTGCAGGCACCGTTCGCGGGCGTCGACGCGCGGCTTTCCTTCTCGTAAGGCGCCCTTAGCCCGCCATCTCCGGCAGCGCCTTGGCGACGATGCTCTTCAGGCCGTCGATCAGCGCGCGCTCGGTCGGGCCGCCGCGGCCCTTGACGTCCTTGGCCATCAGCAGGCGCAGCGCCTCGACGTGGAACTGCACGGCCGGAAGCGCCGTCTTCGGATCGTCGGCGAGGCGGCGGTTCGCCTTCTTCATGTCGTCGAGGAAGTCGATCAACGAGTGCGCCACTTCCGTCACCAGCGGATAGCCCATGGTGGCGGCCTGGCCCTTGAGGTTGAGGCCGACCCGCATCAGCTCGGGCCGGAACTCGTCCGCCTTGTCGGGGGCCTGGCGCATGGCGGCGGCGATGCCGGCGATCTCGGCGACGTCGGCATTGGCGACGTCGGCGTAGTTCTTGGCCTGGGTCGAGATCACGGCCATGCCGGCCTTGACCATCTCGTCCATGGTCTTGCCGCCGGGGGCGGAGGCGCGGATCTTCAAGAGGTTCGGCGGGGTGAACACCCCCGCCTTCGCCACTTCGCCGTCGGCCTTCTTGGTCTCGTCGCTGTTCGCCATGCGCATGTTGCCTTAAGCCGCTGCTTCCTTGCCGTCGTCCGTGAGGAGCGCCTTGATCTCGTCCTGGCTCAAGGCGCCGCCGGGAGTCAGGCCGTCCGGATGCGGCGGAGACTCCTGGGCGGGCTGCGGCACGCCGCGGCGCTCCTGGCCCTGGAACGCCTGGTCGGTGTGCCGGCGCCGGTCGGGGCCGATGAACTTGGACGAGCGCACGAAGGCGCGCTGGTTGTCGATCACCGAGCAGAAGCGCACCAGCAGCGTCTTGGCCGAGATCGGCTTGGCCAGGAACTCGGTGACGCCGACGTCGCGGGCGCGCTTGACCTGGGTGACCTCGGTATGGGCCGAGACCATGATCACCGGCAGGAAGGGATTGGGGGTCTCGGGCGAATTGCGGATGTGCTTGGCGAATTCGTAGCCGTCCATCGGCGTCATCGGCCCGTCGGTCACGATGATGTCGATGTGGCGCTCGCGCATCAGGGTGATCGCGGACTGGCCGTCGGCCGCTTCGTAGATGGTGCGAAAGCCAAAGCTCCGCGCCAGACCCACGAGCAGGCTCCGCATGTACTTGCTGGGATCGGTGATCAGCAAGCTGATTCGCTCGAAATTGTAGGTTGCGCTCACCGTGATGGATCCGAAAGCTGCCGATGGGACGGGCATTCGGCGACGGGGCCTTGAGCACCGCCGACTCCGTCATCTAACGTCGGATTCTCCACGTTTGTCGAGCCCATTGGGGAATTGATGCAAGATTTTCGAATATTGTCGTTAATTAAAAGTTAATCGGCGTAATGGCGACCGCGCATCAGATCCTGCTTTCCGCCATCGAGGCGGTGCTCGGCCCCGGCAGCGACGTCGGCCGCTACTTGGCGCGTGCGATGGAGTCTGACGATCCTTTAGATTTGCTCTTGGCGCAGGCGGCGTTCCAGGATCTCGACACCGGGCAGAAGACGGCGATCGCCGCCCGGGTGGATGCGGACGCGGACAGCGAGATCAAGCGACGCAAGCAGGGACGGCGCTGAAGGCCGTCAGGCGGCCGAGGCGTGGCTCTCGGTGAGCAGCGCGTAGATCGCATCCGCGCTGTCGCAGCCGCGCAGCTTGGCGCAGATGGAGCGGTCGCGAAGCAGGCGGGAGACCCTGGCCAGCGCCTTCAGGTGGTCGGCGCCCGCGGCCTCCGGCGCCAGCAGGAGGAAGATCAGGTCGACCGGCTGCTCGTCGACCGAATCGAAGGCGATCGGCTTATCCAGGCGGGCGAAGAGCCCGACCAGGCGGGTGAGCTTCGCAAAGCGGCTGTGGGGGATGGCGATGCCCATCCCGACCCCGGTGGTGCCGAGGCGCTCGCGCTCGAGCAGGGCATCGAAAATCTCGCGCTCGTCCAGCGTCGAGAGGTCGGAGGCCTTCCGGGCAAGCTCCTGCAGAGCCTGCTTCTTGCTGCTCGCCTTGAGGCTCGGCACGACGCCGGCCGGGGTGACGAGATCGGCGATCTCCATGACGCGCTGTCCCAACCTTGAGCCTATCCTCCCGCAACGCTTTCATCGCCCGGTCGTTGCCGGGCCGAAGCCGGTCGGATTAGGTTTATCCTTCTGATGTCGCTGGACTTTTCTGTCCGTCGTGGCGCTCAACGCAACCGCCCGCCAACCGTCCCCTCCGTGTTCTCGGACAGGGCCCTCGGCGGCGGCGGCGGACCATAGTGAGAGAGTCCCGCCAAGTCAAGGCCGCGGCGGGCGGGGCTGGCCGTGCAGGTTCCGCTCGGCAGCGAGGCCGCGCCGCACCACCTTGAGTTGGTTGGATTTTCCCGGCATTTGTGGTTCTTCGCTCTCATGTCGCCCGGCCGCCGCTTCGCCCTCCTCGCCGCGATCATGCTCGCAGTGCTCGGCTCGGCGCTGTCCTGGTTCCTCGACCGGGCGGCGACGGATCAGGCGCTGGCGCTGGCCGAGCGCCAGAACATCGGCCTGTCGAAGACGCTCGCCAGCACGCTCCGGCGCGACATCCGCCAGTTCATCGCCGATGCCGCGACCATGGACGCCCCGGCGCTCCGCAATGACCCGCGGGCGGCGAGCTTTCGGAACGCGCTCCAGCTCCACCTGGTCGGGCTGCCGATCGCCAAGGTGAAGATCTACGACGCCCGCGGCCTCACCGTGTTCTCGACCGATCGCATCCAGATCGGCGAGGACAAGAGCGCCAACCCCGGATTCAAGACGGCGATCGCCGGCGGCGTCGCGACCGAGCTGGTGTTCCGCGACCAGTTCAGCGCCTTCGACGAGATCGTCGTCGATCGCAATCTGCTCTCCAGCTACGTGCCGATCGCCGATTTCGCCGGGCGCATCGACAGCGTGTTCGAGATCTATCAGGACGTGACCGACCTGCTCTCCGATCTCCGGCGCACGCGGTGGATCCGCGACGCCGCCATCTTCGGCGCGCTCGCGCTCGCCTATGTGCTGCTGCTGCTGGCGCTGCGCCGGCGAAGCTAGGCCGGGGCGGCTATTTGAGGCCGGCCGTCCTGAGGTCGTCCTTCACCTCTTCGACCCAGGCCACATCCGAACTTGGCTGGCGCGTCGCCCAACTGTCGACCGTGAACAGCGGGTCGAGCCGCATCACCTCCTCGGCCGTCGCTCGTGCGTCATCGATCTGGCCGAGCCGGCTCTGGACGCTGACGAGACCGATCAGCGAGCGTACGAAGCCGGGGTCGCGCTTCAACACGTCGCGGAACGCCGCGAACGCCTCGTCAAGACGCCGTGTGCGCCGGTAGGCCATCGCGAGATTGTGTCGAAGCCAGAGCGGGGCATACGGATTCATGCGCACCGCGCGCTCGTAGCAAAGCATCGCCTCTTCAACCCGCCCCGCATAGGCGTAGATCAAGCCGAGCATCGCCATCATCTCGGCGTCGCCATGTGACAATGACATGGCGTAGCGCATCGTCTCGATCGCTTCGTCGTAACGCCGCTGGAGAACGAGAAGATAGGCGCCGAGGCCGTGCGTATCCGGATAGGTGCGCCCGAGATGCAGCGCGCGCCGATGAATCGAATTGAGCGCTACCCAGATCTTGTCCGGTTCGGCGGTCCAGCCGTGCCGGATCTCGTCCATCATCGCGTAGCCGAGCGTCACCGTCGCCGCGAGATAGCTGGGATCGTGCACCAGGGCGAGGCGGAACAGGCGCTGGGCCTCGCGATGGCCGACACGTGTGTTCTCTCGTGCCTTCTCCCGTCCGCGCTGATAGGTCTCCCAGGCGCGGGTATCCGACGTGCCGCTGTTCCAGAGGCGAGCACGCTCGCCCTCGGTCAGCGTTACCTGCAGCGCGGTGGTGACTTCGCGCGCGATGACGTCGGGCATCCTGAAGGCGCGCTCGATGTCGGTCTCGCTGCGGTCGCTCCAGACGATGCGGCGGGTGCGGCTCTCGATGAGCTGCGCGGTCAGCTTGAAGCGGCCGTCTGTGGCACTCCCGCTTCCCGTCAGGCGATAGTGGTGCGCATTCGTCTTGATCGCACCTTCGTCCTCTCCTCGCGTCGAGCGGTCTCCCTGGATCAGGAGAATCCCGGCGATGGAGGACAGCATCGACGTCAATTCCTGGGCGACCATGTCGCAAGCACGACGGGCCGCGCGGCCGCCTCCTAGGCGGTGTTTACAAAGTGATTGACGTGTGACTCGAACCTTGATTCAAGGATTCCTCTTGGAGGAGGGATTCGTGAGCCGAGGCGATCTGAGCGAAGCGGAATGGCGGTTGCTGAAAGACCTGTTGCCGGCCGAGCGCGGACGC
>CAXNIC010000178.1:0-9885 GCA_964201945.1 Alphaproteobacteria bacterium | reverse complement strand
GCCTACTTCACCGCCGCCACCATGGTCATCGCGGTGCCGACCGGCGTGAAGATCTTCTCCTGGCTCGCGACCATGTGGGGCGGCTCGATCGAGTACAAGACGCCGATGCTGTGGGCGCTCGGCTTCATCTTCCTGTTCACGGTCGGCGGCGTCACCGGCGTGGTGCTGGCGAATGCCGGCGCCGACGTGTCGCTGCACAACACCTATTACGTGGTGGCGCATTTCCACTACGTGCTGTCGCTGGGTGCGGTGTTCGCCATCTTCGGCGGCTTCTATTACTGGATCTCGAAGATGTGCGGGCGCCAGTATAACGAGACGCTCGGGCAGATCCATTTCTGGACGACCTTCATCGGCGTCAACCTGACCTTCTTCCCGATGCACTTCCTCGGATTGGCCGGCATGCCGCGCCGCATCCCGGACTATCCGGACGCGTTCGCCGGCTGGAACATGGTCGCCTCCTACGGCGCCTACATGTCCTTCGCCTCCACCCTGTTCTTCATCGTCATCGTGTTCCACACGCTGCTGGCGGGTAAGAAGGTCGGCGCCAATCCGTGGGGCGAGGGTGCGACCACGCTCGAGTGGACGGTGTCGTCGCCGCCGCCGTTCCACACCTTCGACCGCGTCCCGGTCGTGAAGTAGCGATCGCTCCGTGTCCGACACCTCGATCGATACACGTGTCGACGCGCTGGGGGCCGTCCTCGACGACCCCCGCGTGTCCGACTATTGGGAGCTGCTGAAGCCCCGCGTGATGTCGCTGGTGGTGTTCACGGGTTTCGCCGGGCTCTTCGTGGCGCCCGGGCATCTCAATCCGATCCTGGCGGCGATCGCAGTGCTTTGCATCGCCGTCGGCTCCGGCGCCGCCGGCGCGATCAACATGTGGTACGACCGCGACATCGACGCGGTGATGGCCCGGACTTCCGGCCGGCCGATCCCGGCCGGGCGTCTGCAGCCGGGCGAGGCGCTGGGCTTCGGCGTCGTGCTGGCGGCGGGATCCGTCGTGGTGATGGGGCTCGGGGTCAACTGGGCCGCGGCCGCGCTTCTCGCGCTCGCCATCCTCTTCTACGTCTTCGTCTACACGATGTGGCTGAAGCGGCGCACGCCGCAGAACATCGTCATCGGCGGTGCCGCCGGTGCCTTCCCGCCGATGATCGGCTGGGCCGCGGTCACCGGCGACGTGTCGCTGGTGCCGATCGTGCTGTTCCTCGTGATCTTCTTCTGGACGCCGCCGCATTTCTGGGCGCTCGCGCTCTTCCGCTCCGAGGACTACGCCAAGGCCGGCGTGCCGATGCTGCCGGTGGTTTCGGGCGCGGCCGCGACCAAGCGGCAGATGCTGCTCTATACGCTGATCCTGCTGCCGCTCGGGCTTGCCCCCTATGCGCTCGGCGCTGCTGGGCCGTGGTATGCGGCCGGCGCTCTTGGCCTCGGCGCGCTGTTCGTCGTCGCCGCCCTCCGCGTTCTCGGCAGCGAGGACGACCGCCCGGCCAAGCAGATGTTCGGCTTCTCGATCCTCTATCTCTTCGCCCTCTTCGCGCTCCTGATCGTGGACAGGGCGGGATGACGGCGATGACGGGTCCCGATGCCGAGGAGTTCATCAGGCGCAGGAAGACGCGCAACCGCGCCATGCTGGCGATCCTGGTCGGTCTCTGCGTCCTCTTCTACGTCATGACCATCGCGCGGATGGGGGGGCATTGATGGCTGCCTCCAACCGCCGCACCGCGCTTCTGTTCGCCGGCCTCGCCGCCGGCATGTTCGGCCTCGCCTATGCGTCGGTGCCGCTCTACCAGCTGTTCTGCCAGGTCACTGGCTACGGCGGGACGACGCAGCGCGCCGATGCCGCGCCCGATCACGGGATCGACCGCTGGATGACCGTCACCTTCAACGCCGACATCGCGCCGGACCTGCCGTGGAGCTTCCGTCCGGTCGAGCGCTCCGTCCGGGTGCGGGTCGGCGAGCCGATGCTGATCCACTACGTCGCCGAGAATCTCGGGCGCGAGCCGGTCGTCGGCACCGCCGCCTTCAACGTCACGCCGTCCAAGGTCGGGCCCTACTTCAGCAAGCTCGAATGCTTCTGCTTCACCGAGCAGGTGCTGAAGCCGGGCGAGAAGGTCGAGATGCCCGTGACCTTCTTCCTCGATCCCGACCTGGCCAAGGACAAGCACATGGACAGCGTCGGCACCGTCACATTGTCCTACAGCTTCTTCCGGGCGAAGAGCCAGGAGGGCGCGCGCACCATCGCGACCGCCCCCCGGGCTTCGATCCCGCAAGTGAACTAGCGTCATCCGGAGAGACGTCAGATGAGCGATAACCCCGTCGTCGTCGGCAGCCAGCAGCACCAGTACCACCTGGTCGATCCGAGCCCATGGCCGCTGGTCGGTTCGATCGCGTCCCTGGTGCTGGTCGCCGGTACGCTCATGTGGTTCGTCGACAAGGGCGTGTGGGTCCTGGTCCTCGGACTGCTGATGGTGCTCGGCACCATGTTCTTCTGGTGGCGGGACGTGGTGAACGAGGCCGAGCACCAGGGGCATCACTCGCCGATCGTCCAGATCGGGCTCCGCTACGGCATGGCGCTGTTCATCGCGTCGGAGGTGATGTTCTTCGTCGCCTTCTTCTGGGCCTATTTCGGCAATGCCCTCTACCCGACCGAGGTGATCGGCAGCGTCTGGCCGCCGGCGTCGGTCAAGACCTTCGATCCCTTCGACCTGCCGTTCATGAATACGCTCATCCTGCTGCTCTCGGGCTGCACGGTGACCTGGGCGCATCACGCGCTGCTGGAAGGTGACCGCAAGGGGGTGATCCAGGGCCTCGGCGTCACCATCATCCTCGGCGCGCTTTTTACCTGCGTGCAGGCCTACGAGTACAGCCACGCTGCCTTCGGCTTCAAGGACGGCATCTATTCGTCGGTCTTCTTCATGGCGACCGGCTTCCACGGCTTCCATGTGCTGGTCGGCACCATCTTCCTGACGGTATGCTTCTTCCGGGCGCTGGCCGGCCACTTCAAGCCCGACCAGCATTTCGGCTTCGAGGCCGCTGCCTGGTACTGGCACTTCGTCGACGTGGTCTGGCTGTTCCTGTTCATCTGCATCTACTGGCTGGGCGCCGGGCCCAACGCCGGCGGCGGCCACTGAGGTTTTTCTTCCGGGTTGCGACCAGGGGCCGCGCTCGACGCGGCCCCTCTTGTTTCAGGCGCCGGCTTCAGGCACAGGGAAGCCATGCCCGACGCCTTTCCGCCGCTTTCGCCCGTGCTCACGGGGTTGCGCTGCCGCTGTCCGCGTTGCGGGGAGGGCCGGCTGCTCGGCCTGCTCGCCGTCCGCGACGCCTGCGAGCGCTGCGGCCTCGACTTCCGCGCCCATGACGCGGGCGACGGGCCGGCGGTGTTCGTGATCCTGCTGCTGGGCGCCCTGGTGGTGCCGATGGCGCTGTTCGCCGAGGTCAAGCTGGAGCCGCCGATGTGGTTTCACGCCGTGGTCTGGCCGCCGGTGATCCTGGTGATGGCGCTGGCGATGCTGCGTCCGCTGAAGGGCCTGCTGGTGGCACTCCAGTACCGTCACCGCGGCCTCGGCGAGGGCTGACACCGATGCGACGCTTCCGTCCCACCTTCTGGCCGACCTTGATGTCGATCCCGGCCTTCCTGGTCCTGCTGGCGCTCGGCACCTGGCAGGTCAACCGGCTTGCCTGGAAGGAAGAGGTCATCCGTTCCTTCGCCGAGCGGGTCAACGCCGAGCCGCTGGCCGTTGCGCCCGCCGGCCGCGTGCTTGAGGAGATCGAGTACAGGCGTGTCCGCCTCTCCGGCCGCTATCTCAACGACCATGAGATGTTCCTCGCCGGCCGTACCTACAACGGCCGCGGCGGCTGGAACGTGCTGACGCCGTTCAGGACCGACGACGGCGCCGTCGTGGTCGTCGATCGCGGCTGGGTCCCGCTCGACAAGCGCGACCGCGCGACCCGCCCGCAGAGCCTGATCGAGGGACCGACCACGGTCGAGGGCGTGATCCGGCGCCCCGACATCCGGAACTACTTCACGCCGGTCAACGAGCCCGACAAGAACCTGTGGTTCTCCGCCGACATCGGCGCCATGGCGAAGAAGGCCGGCCTGCCCGAGATACGCCCCTATCTGGTCGAGGGCCTGCGCCAGACGATCCCCGGCGGCTTCCCGGTCGGCGGTGAGATCCGCGTGGCACTCCGCAACGACCACCTGCAATACGCGATCACCTGGTACTCGCTGGCGCTGGCGCTGGTGGTGATCTACGTCCTCTATCACCGGAAGCTCGAAGACGAAGGCAAGACCGGATGAGCGCGTATGGAGAGCTCGAGAGTCGCTTCAAGCGGATGAACCTGATCGGCGAGGCGAACGCCGTGCTCGACTGGGACCGGGCAGCGGTGATGCCAGACGGCGGCAACACGTCGCGCTCCGAGGTGGTGGCGACGCTGCGCGTGCTCCGCCACGAGATGCTGGTCGACGGCAAGGTCGGCGACCTCCTCGACGAGGCGGCCGGCGACAACGCCCTCGACGACTGGCAGCGCGCCAATCTCCGGGAGATGCGGCGTGTGCGCCTGCACGCCTCCGCGGTTCCAGGCGACCTGGTTGCCGCGCTCTCGCGCGCCACCGCCGAATCCGAGATGGTGTGGCGGAAGGCGCGCCCGGCCTCCGATCTCGCCGCCCTGATGCCGCACCTGAAGACGGTGCTGGATCTGATCCGCGAGAAGGCCCGGATCAAGTCGGCGGCCCTCGGCGTCCCGCTCTACGAAGCGCTGATGGACGAGTATGAACCCGGCGGCCGGACCGAGCGGATCGACGCCATCTTCGACGATTACGCCGCCTTCCTTCCGGAGTTCCTGGAGCAGGTGCTGGCGCATCAGGAGCGCCGTCCGGAGCCGATCCGGCCGCCGGGACCGTTCCCGGTCGACCGGCAGAAGGCGCTGGGCGAGCGGTTCATGCGCACCATCGGCTTCGACTTCGAGCATGGCCGCCTCGACGTCAGCGCGCACCCCTTCTGCGGCGGCGTCCCCGACGACGTCCGCATCACCACCCGCTACACCGACGGCGACTTCACCCAGAGCCTGATGGGCGTGCTGCACGAGACCGGGCATGCCATGTACGAGCGCCAGCTGCCGCAACGCTGGCGCTGGCAGCCGGTCGGCGAGGCGCGCGGCATGAGCGTGCATGAGAGCCAGTCGCTGCTGATCGAGATGCAGGTCTGCCGCGGGCCGGAATTCATGTCCTTCGCCGCTCCCCTGATGCGGGAAGCCTTCGGCGGCTCGGGCGCCGCCTGGGAGCCCGACAATCTCCGGCGCATCTACTCGCGGGTTTCCCGCAGCTTCATCCGGGTCGAGGCGGACGAGGTGACCTACCCCGCGCATGTCATCCTCCGCTACCGCCTGGAGAAAGCGCTGATCGCGGGCGACCTCGCGCTCGCCGACCTGCCGGGGGCCTGGGCGGAGGAGTTGAAGCGCCTGCTCGGCATCGTCCCGCCGGACGACCGCCGCGGCTGCCTGCAGGACATCCACTGGCCGGAAGGGATCTTCGGCTACTTCCCCACATACTCGCTGGGCGCCATGACGGCGGCCCAGCTGTTCGACGCGGCGAAGAAGGCGGAGCCCGGCCTTCTGCCCGCCATCGCCCGAGGTGACTTCGCGCCGCTGATGGGATGGCTCAAGGCCAATGTCCACGGCCTCGGATCGAAGCTCTCGACCGACGAGCTCCTGACCCGCGCCACCGGCCGGCCGCTCGACCCCGCCGTGTTCAAGGCGCATCTCAAGGCGCGCTATCTCGGCTAAACCAGCTCGCGGCCGTTCTCGTAGGTGAGCACGACGACTCCGAGGACCATGTCGACGGTCCGCCCGTCATCGGCGAGCGGCAGCAGCAGGCGCTCGATCTTCAGATGGTCCTTGCCCGGGATCAGCACGACCGGACCCCCGCCATGGTTCGGCAGGCCGGTCTCCACCACCGAGGCCAGCGCCACGCCCAGCGCCGTGCCCTCGATGCCCGGCATGATGATGTCCGCGTAGGCCCCGGTCGGGTCCTTGGGAAAGAGCCGCGCGATCTTGGTGCCGATCAGCCGGCAGCGAAAGCGCAGGCGAGGCTGGCGCTCGACATCGGCCAGGAAGGCCGCCGGCATCAGCCGCGGGATCGCAACCGGGTCGAAATGGCGCCGGGCCGGCAGCCGGCCGCCTTCGCCGGTCATCGGCGGGCGCAGCGATTGCCAGTGCTTGGCCATTTGGGCGAGTCGCGCATGGCCACCCGCCGCCAGCATGCGTCGGATGGCGTCGTTGATCGCGTCTTCGTCGTGGACGGGCTGGAAGCTCGTCATCTGCCTGGGTCAGGGAAAGCCATCGGGCGTTCTCGGGCGGAGCCTACGCTCCGAGCCCCGGTAAGGGTAGCGCTACCATAGGAGCCCTTCTCTCCCTTGCCGCCGCCGGGCCGGGCTTGTAGCGTCCGGCCCCTGACTGAAAGGACCCTTTTCCCGTGCGCTACGTCTCGACCCGCGGTCAGGCGCCGGTCCTCGGCTTCGAGGACGTGCTCCTGGCCGGCCTCGCCCGTGACGGCGGCCTCTATGTGCCGGAGGCCTGGCCCAGCCTGTCCGCCGTGCAGATCCGCAGCCTCTCCGGCCGGACCTATGCCGAGACGACGGCCCGCGTGCTCGCCCCCTATGCCGGCGATGCCATGTCCGAGGCGGATCTCGTTGCCCTCCTGACCGAGGCCTATCGCGGCTTCGGCCATCCGACGGTCGCCCCCCTGAAGCAGATCGGGTCCCGGCACTGGCTGGTCGAGCTGTTCCACGGGCCGACGCTGGCCTTCAAGGACTACGCCCTGCAGGCCGTCGGTCGCCTGTTCGACCGGGTGCTCGCCAAGCGCGGCGAACGCGTCACCATCGTCGGCGCCACCTCCGGCGACACCGGCTCGGCGGCGATCGAGGCGCTGCGCGACCGCTCGTCGGTCGACGTCTTCATCCTGTTCCCGAAGGGCCGCGTCTCCGAGGTCCAGCGCCGGCAGATGACGACGGTGGACGCGACGAACGTGCATTGCATCGCGCTCGACGGCACCTTCGACGACTGCCAGGACATGGTGAAGGCCATGTTCAACGACCAGGCGTTCCGCGACCGCCACCGGCTCTCCGCCGTCAACTCGATCAACTGGGTCCGGATCGCGGTCCAGATCGGCTACTACGCCGCTGCTTCCGTAGCGCTGGGTGCGCCCGACCGCCGCCTCGCCTTCGCGGTTCCGACCGGAAATTTCGGCAACGTCTTCTCGGCATATGCGGCGCGGCGGATGGGCTTTCCGATCGAGCGGCTGGTGCTGGGCTCGAACTCGAACGACATTCTCACCCGCTTCCTCGCCTCGTCCGAAATGACGATGGCGCCGGTCCAGCCGACCGTCTCGCCCAGCATGGACATCCAGGTCTCCAGCAACTTCGAACGCCTCCTGTTCGAGGTGCTCGGCCGTAACGGCGCCAAGGTCGAGGATCTGCTGACACGTTTCCGCCAGGACCGCCGCTATCGCGTGGACGATGACGCGATGGGCCAGATCCGCGGCCTTTTCGAGGGCCACCGGCTCGACGACGCCGGCACGCTCGAGGTCATCCGCCGGGTCTACAAGGACACGGGCGAGCTGATCGACCCGCACACCGCCATCGGTATCGCCGCCGCCGAGAAGAGCCGGCTCGATCCCGGCATGCCGGTGGTCTCGCTGGCGACCGCCCATCCGGCCAAGTTCGCGGATGCGATGGAGCGGGCGGTCGGCTTCCGCCCGAAGCTGCCGGAGCGGTTGCAGGGGATGATGACGGCGAAGGAGCGGGTCAGCGACCTGCCCAACGATCTCAAGGCGGTTGAGGGCTTCATCGCCGGCCGCGTGCGGAGCTAGGATCAGGCATGTCCACCTCAGTCCGCGTCACCACGCTTCCCAGCGGCCTCAAGGTCGCCACCGACACCATGAGCCAGGTCGAGTCGGTCTCGGTCGGCGCCTGGATCGGCGTCGGCGCCCGCCATGAGCCGGCCGCGATCAACGGCGTCGCGCACATGCTGGAGCACATGGCGTTCAAGGGCACCGAGACGCGTTCGGCCCTCGAGATCGCCGAGGAGATCGAGGCGGTCGGTGGCTATCTCAACGCCTATACCGGCCGCGAGCAGACCGCCTATTACGCCAAGGTGCTCTCGGCCGACGTGCCGCTGGCCGTCGACATCCTGGGCGACATCCTGCAGCGCTCGGTCTTCGATCCGGCCGAGATCGAGCGCGAGCGCCAGGTCATCCTGCAGGAGATCGGCCAGGCCGAGGACACGCCCGACGACATCATCTTCGACCATTTCCAGGCCGCGGCTTTCCCCGGCCAGTCGATCGGCCGTCCGGTTCTGGGCTCGGCCGAGATCGTGGGATCGCTGAAGCGCGACGAGATCAAGGGCTACATGCAGAGCCACTACGGCATCGGCACCATGATCGTCTCGGCCGCGGGCAAGATCGAACACGATGCGCTGGTCGACCTGGTCGGCCGTCACTTCGGCGAGCTCGGCCCCTCCGAGCGCCCGCGTCCGGAGCCGGCCGCCTATGCCGGCGGCGACCATCGGGACGAGCGCGACCTTGAGCAGGCGCATGTCGTCTTGGGATTTCCCGGCCTCGGCTATCACGATCCCGACCACCACGCGATGCAGGTGTTCTCGGCGCTTCTCGGCGGGGGCTCGGCGTCCCGTCTGTTCCAGGAAGTGCGGGAGAAGCGCGGCCTCGCCTATTCGATCTATTCCTTCGCCTCTGCCTTCCTCGACGGCGGCGTTTTCGGCATCTATGCCGGCACCTCGCCCGAGCAGGTGAGCGAGCTGGTGCCGGTGCTGGCGGACGAGCTGGCGCGCGTCGCCGACACGCTGACGGAGGCGGAACTCAAGCGGGCGAAGACGCAGATGAAGGCCGGCATGCTGATGTCGCGCGAGTCGACCGGCAACCGGGCGGAGTCGCTGGCGAACCAGATGCTGATCTTCGGCCGGCCGGTCCCGATCGCCGAGACCGTGGCCAAGATCGATGCCGTCGACGAGGGCGCGATCCGCCGGGTGGTCGGCCGGCTTCGGGCCGGGCGCCCGACCGTGGCCGCGGTCGGTCCGCTGGCGGCGCTGGAATCCTATGACGATCTGGCGGTAAGGTTCGCGGCTTAAAGAGCCTTCGGGGGCGGGGGATGGCCTTCTTTCTTCTCGAGCGCGATGAGCCCAAGGTCGAGGGACCGCGCGTCTATCTGCGTCCGCCGATCCGCCGCGACTGGCGGCACTGGGCGGAGGTCAGGACCGCGAGCCGCGAGTTCCTGGTGCCGTGGGAGCCGACCTGGCCGTCGGATGCGCTCACCCGGGCGGCCTTCCGCCGCCGCCTCGACCGCCAGTCGGAGGAGTGGGAGCGCGATACCGCCTATTGCTTCTTCATCTTCCGGCGGGCCGACGATGCGCTGATCGGCGGCATCAATCTGAACAACGTCCGCCGCGGCGTGGCGCAGATGGCGAGCCTGGGCTACTGGATCGGCAAGCCCTATGCACGGCGGGGCTATATGACCGAAGCGGTCCGCTGCGCCGCCACCTTCGCTTTCGAGCATGCCGGCCTGCACCGGCTGGAGGCCGCCTGCCTTCCCAGCAACGAGGCAAGCCGTTCGGTGCTGACGCGCTGTGGCTTCCGCGAGGAAGGCATCGCGCGTCGCTACCTCCGCATCAACGGCGACTGGCAGGATCACCTGCTGTTCGGCTATCTCCGCGACGACGAGCCGCTTCGCGTGGATGCCTAGGTGGTGTTTACAAAGTAGCGTGACGCAAGAGGCGTCGGAGCGCCGCTAAATGGAGCATATCGAGGAACGATCTGGCGAGCTTGTCGTATCGGGTGGCGATGGCGCGGTTGATCTTCAGATGACCGATCAGCCGCTCGATACG
>CAXNIC010000177.1:0-9956 GCA_964201945.1 Alphaproteobacteria bacterium | reverse complement strand
CCATCCCGCACCCGTTCGACCGCCATCAACCGAATGGTTTCAAGCGTCCGATGATCGAAACTCCGTCCGTCTCGCTTCATGCCTTATCGTAGCATCTCGCTATATCAAAAGAAACAAAATGTATCCTTAATTATCGACTGATGAGTAAGGATCTCGGCGGCAAGCGCCGCCATTTCCTGTCCCGCTGCGCTCGACGGGCTGTGCTCCGCGATCCCGCGCCCTTCCAGGAGCGACGCGGCGAAGGCGACGCGGCTGCCCAGCACGGCATCCGCCACCGGCACGCCGAGCTCGGTGTATTTCGCGCGCATCTGGTCGGCCAGCTTCCCGCGCGCCGGCATGCGGTTGAGGATCACCAGCGCCGGCCGCTTCTCCGCCTTGGCCAGATCCAGCGTGGTCTTGGTCGCCCACAGGTCCATCGGGCTCGGCTGCGCTGGCACCAAAACTAGATCGGCGGCGCGGACCGCGATCTTGGACTCCGTCTCGGCGTGCGGCGGACTGTCGACCACCACTAGGTCGACGGTGCGCGCCAGCTTCTCGACCTCGCTCTGCACGCGCCAGCCGCCGACGCAGCGGAGCTCGATCGGGATCGCGTCCTTCACCCGGGCGCGCTCGGCGAACCATTTGGTCAGGCTCGCCTGCGGGTCGATGTCGACGACGCCGACCTTGAGCCCGCCCTTGGCCCAGGCGACGGCCAGGTGCGCGGCCAGGGTGGTCTTCCCGGCACCGCCCTTTTGCTGCGCCACCGTCACGATGCGCGCCGTCATCGGCCCCTCCATGGAATCGCCCCTATTGTGCGGAGCGGGGAACTGGCCCACAAGATGCGCCGCAAACATGACACTCGCGACGGATTCCGCCCTCGATGAGGCGGCGGCCGCCCTGGCTGCCGGCGGCCTCGTCGCCTTCCCAACAGAGACGGTCTATGGACTCGGCGCCGACGCCACCTCGGACGCGGCGGTCGCCCGCGTCTACGAGGCCAAGGGCCGGCCGCACTTCAACCCTCTGATCGCCCATTTGCCGGACCTGGCGGCGGCCGAGCGGCTGGTCGTCTTCACTGATCTGGCCCGGCGGCTGGCCGAGGCATTCTGGCCGGGGCCGTTGACCCTGGTCCTGCCACGGACTGCCGGCTGCCCGGTCAGCCTTCTGGCGTCCGCCGGCCTCGACACGCTGGCGGTGCGTGTGCCCGACCACCCGCTGGCGCTGGCGCTGCTTCGTGCCTTCGGCCGTCCTCTGGTTGCGCCGTCGGCGAATCCTTCGGGGCAGCTGAGCCCGACGTCCGCAAGCGACGTCCGCGACGCTCTCGGCGACAAGGTCGCGGTCATCCTGGATGGCGGCCCCTGCCGGGTCGGCGTCGAATCGACCGTCGTCGACCTCTCCGGCGAACACCCCGCCCTGCTGCGGCCGGGCGGCGTCCCGGCGGAAGCGCTGGAGGCGATCGTGGGGCCGTTGGCATCACCCGGCGACGGGCCGCTCAGGTCACCGGGTCAGCTCGAGAGTCACTACGCGCCCGTGCTTCCCGTGCGCCTGGAGGCGAGCGAGGCGAGGGCAGGGGAAGCGCTGCTGGCCTTCGGGCCGCATGCCACCGGCGATCTCAATCTCAGCCCGACGGGTGATCTCGTCGAGGCGGCCGCCAACCTTTTCGCCTTTCTTCGCCGGCTCGACCGCCAGGGGCGAGCCGGCATCGCGGTGATGCCGATCCCCGAGCGCGGGCTCGGCCGCGCCATCAACGACCGGCTCCGCCGTGCCGCCGCGCCGAGACCGGCCGGGCTCGCGTCATGAAGCTCTTCGGCGAGTCTCCTCAGCTTGCCTCCGGGTCGTTGCAGCTGGCGGTCGCCCTGGCGCTGCCGCTGGCGATCTTCGCTCCCCTGGGTTTGGCGCCGCTGCTGCTCGTCGCCGCCTTCGGCATCCTGATCGGCGACGGCTGGCCGAGCCGGGTTCATCGCCGCTTCGCCATCGCCACCGCCGTGCTCGCCCTCCTGACACTTTGGGGAGCCTTGAGCGCGCTCTGGTCGGTCGAGCCCGAGCGCAGCGTCACGATGGCCGGACGGCTCGCACTCACCTTCATCGCCGGCGGTATGCTGCTCGACAAGGCCTTGCGCCTCGATCGTCGCGGGCGCCGCCGTCTCGCCGTGGCAGCGGCGGCCGGCACCGCCATCGGTGTCGTCATCCTGCTCTCGGAGGCATTGACCGAGCAGGCGTTGCTTCGCCTCGGCCGTGCGCTTCTGGATGCGCGCGAGCCGTCGGCGGTGATGCTGAACCGGGCCTCGACGGTGCTCGCGCTGATGGTCTGGCCGTCCGCCTATGCGCTCTACCGCCTGGGGGGCGCGGTGCCGGCGATCCTGCTGCTGGCCGCGGCGTTCGGCGCGCTGGCCCTGCTCGAGAACACGACGTCCTTCCTCGCCTGCCTCTGCGGCTTTGCCGCCGTCCTCGCCGGGATCGCGATGCCGCGTCCGGTCCGCCGGATCGTGATCGCGGGATCGGTGGTCGGCATCCTGGCGGCCCCGCTCATCGTCTCGGTCCTGGCCGGGATGGGGAGCCTCCATCTCCAGATCAAGCCGTCGGCGGTGCATCGGCTGATGATCTGGCAGTTCACCGTCGACCGCATCGATGAGCGGCCGCTGCTCGGCTGGGGGCTCGAGTCGACGCGCGACCTGCCGGGCGGAGACAAGGACGTCTCTTTCGCCACACGGGAGGGCGTGTGGACGCGCCAGTCGCTGCCTCTTCACACCCACAATGCGGCCCTCCAACTCCGCGTCGAGCTCGGCATCCTCGGATCCGTCCTGCTGGCGCTGCTCGTCGCCGGTGCCGGGCTTGCCATCGGCCGGGTCGAGAACCGGATCGCCCATGGCACGCGTCTCGCCTTGCTGGTGACGCTCCTCGTCGTG
This sequence comes from Alphaproteobacteria bacterium, assembly GCA_964201945.1. GTDB lineage: Bacteria > Pseudomonadota > Alphaproteobacteria > SHVZ01 > SHVZ01 > SHVZ01. Next base: position 7,074 of record CAXNIC010000177.1, on the reverse strand, counting down.
TCGATGGCGAGCTACGGGGTCTGGCAGTTCTGGTGGCTCGCGGCCGTCGCGGTATCGATTGCCGCGCTGGTCGGGGTCGGCTTGCCCGACTCCGAGGAAACCGATACATCGGACTGACGCTGCCCGATCGGGGATCAAGATGACCGCTGCCGCCCGTCCGTCTGCCGCCCTCGCCCCGGACTTCATCCGGCGTCTCGAAGCGGCCCTGGGTCGAGGCGTGCTCGAGGCCTCGGATGGCGCGCCGTACCTCACCGACTGGCGGGGCCTGCTGCGGGCGAGCAACGCGATCGTCGTCCGCCCGGGTTCGACGGAGGAAGTCGCCAAGGTCGTTCGTCTCTGCGCCGAGGCGCGCGTACCGATCGTGCCGCAAGGAGGCAACACGGGCCTCACCGGCGGATCGATCCCTTACGAGGACGAGGCCGCGGTCGTCGTCAATCTCGGCCGGATGAACCGCATCCGCGCGATCGACCCACTCAACTATGCCATGACCGTCGAGGCTGGCTGCGTGCTGCAGACGCTTCAGCGCGCCGCCGAGGACGCCGACCGGCTCTTCCCCTTGAGCCTCGGCGCCGAGGGCAGCTGCCAGATCGGCGGCAACCTCTCGACCAATGCCGGCGGTGTCGCGGTGCTGAAGTACGGCAATGCCCGCGATCTCGTGCTCGGCCTCGAAGTGGTGCTGCCGGACGGTACGGTCTGGGACGGACTCCGCGGGCTTCGCAAGGACAACACCGGCTACGACCTGAAGCAGCTCTTCCTCGGTGCCGAGGGCACGCTCGGCATCGTCACCGCGGCCGTCCTCAAGCTCTTCCCGAAGCCGCGCGACAAGCGGACGTCGTTCGTCGCGCTTCGCGATCTCGATGCGGCGATCGCGCTCCTGGTGCGGATGCGGGCTGCTACCGGTGACCAGGTGGCGAGCTTCGAGTACCTGCCGCGGAACTGCCTGGAGATGTCGCTCCGCCACATCCCCGGCACCTCCGACCCGATGGCGCAGGCCTATGACCACTATGCGCTGATCGAAGTGACGCGGACGGCCGACGAGGACGCGGGCTTCGTCGAGAACGTCGATGCTGCACTGGGCAAGGCGATCGAGGACGGCCTCGTCCTCGACGCCGCCGTCGCCCAGAGCCAGGCCCAGGCGGCGATGTTCTGGAAGATCCGGGACTCGATGGCCGAGGCGCAGAAGGAAGAGGGACCGGCGATCCGCCACGACGTCGCCGTTCCCGTCAGTTCCATCCCCGCCTTCTATCGCGAGGCGAAGAAGCGGGTTCTGGCTCGCATGCCCGACGCGCGCATCCATGGCTTCGGCCACGTCGGCGACGGCAACCTGCACTACAACATCGCGGCCCCCGGCGGCGCCGATGCAAAGGCCTTCATGGCCCGCATGCCGGAGATCAACGCGGTCGTGCATGACTGCGTCGCCGAGTATCACGGCTCGATCTCGGCCGAGCACGGCATCGGCCGCATCCGGCGGGACGAGCTGCCGCGCTACAAGAGCGCGGTCGAGCTGGCGCTGATGCGGAAGATCAAGGCGGCGATCGATCCGCTCGCCATCATGAATCCAGGCAAGGTGATCTGACGATGTCCGGCTACGTGGCGCCGCTGGCCGATCTCAAGTTCCAGCTCCGTGCCGTCGGCGGTCTCGATCACGTGCTGTCGCTGCCGCCCTTCGAGGGGATCGACGCGGAAACGGTGCGGCAGATCCTGGACGAGGGTGGTCGCTTCGCTGGCGAAGTGCTGGCCCCGACCAACCGGGCCGGCGATACCACCCCAGCCAAGCTCGAGAACGGCACGGTCCGCACCTCGCCCGGCTTCGCCGAAGCCTACCGCCAGTTCTCGGCAGGCGGCTGGAATGCGGTTCCGTTCGAGGCCGAGTATGGCGGCCAGGGGCTTCCCTGGCTGGTGCAGACGGCGCTGGGCGAGATGTGGAACGCCGCCAACCTGGCCTTCGCGCTCTGCCCCTTGCTCAACAACGGCGCCATCGAGGCGCTCAGCGCGCATGGCTCGCCCGAGCAGAAGCGCCTCTTCCTGCCGAAGATGGTTGCCGGCGAATGGACCGGCACCATGAACCTGACCGAGCCGCAGGCGGGCTCGGACTTGGGCCAGGTCCGCACCCGTGCCGTGCCGGAGGGCGATCACTACCGGATCACCGGGCAGAAGATCTTCATCACCTACGGCGAGCACGACTACACGCCGAACATCATCCATCTGGTGCTGGCGCGGATGCCCGATGCGCCGGCGGGCACGCGCGGCATCTCGCTCTTCGTCGTGCCGAAGGTCCTGGTGAAGCCCGACGGCTCGCTCGGCGCCCGCAACGACCTCCGTTGCGCCTCGCTCGAGCACAAGCTCGGCATCCATGGTAGCCCGACCTGCGTCATGGCCTATGGCGACGACGGCGGCGCCACGGGATACCTGGTCGGCGAGGCCAATCGCGGCCTCGAATACATGTTCACCATGATGAACAACGCCCGGCTCGCGGTCGGCCTCCAGGGCGTTGCCATCGCCGAGCGCGCGTATCAGCAGGCGCTCGCCTTCGCCCGCCAGCGGGTGCAGAGCCGCGACATCGCCGGCAGCTCAGGGCCAGTCGCGATCATCCGCCATCCGGATGTGCGCCGGATGCTGATGACGATGAAGGCGGGGATCGAGGCGTCGCGCGGGCTCGCGCTTCAGGCCGCGGCCTGGATCGACCGTGCCCGCCATGCGCCGGAGGCCGATGACCGCGCTCGCACCCAGGCGCTTCTCGACCTCATCATCCCCGTGCTCAAGGCCTGGGCGACGGATCTCGGCGTCGAGGCGGCGTCGCTCGGCCTCCAGGTGCATGGTGGCATGGGCTTCATCGAGGAGAGCGGTGCCGCCCAGCACTATCGCGACGCTCGCATCCTGCCGATCTACGAGGGCACCAACGGCATCCAGGCCAATGACCTGGTCGGCCGCAAGATCGCCCGCGACCAGGGGGCGGCGGCGCGCGTCTTCTTCCAGATGGTGCAGGACACGGTGGACGAGCTCGATCTCTTCACCGACGAGGATTTCACCGCGCTCCGGGGCGCGCTCGCCGACGGGCTCGCAGCCCTGATCCGGGCGACGGACTGGATCGTCGACACCTATCCCAAGGACTCCAAGCGCGCGATCGCCGGCGCCGTCCCCTATCTCAAGCTGTTCGGGCTGGTCGCCGGCGGCTGGGTGATGGTTCGGAACGCGACCGCAGCGGAGGCGCATCTCGAGCTCGGCGACGGCGACGAGGCGTTCATGTGGGCGAAGAAGACGACGGCGCGGTTCTATGCCGAGCACATCCTGGTGCAGGCGCCGTCGCTGGTCTGGCCCGCGACCCAGCCGACCGCGACTCTGGCGCTGGCCGAAGATCAGTTCTAGGCGCGGTTAGGACAGGGTCCGGAACGCCGGGAAGACCACGGCGCAACGCGTGCCGATATCGGGCTCGCTCTCGATCCTGAAGCCCGCGCCATGGGCATCCACCAGCGATTTGGTGATCGGCAGGCCAAGGCCGGTTCCCTCGAAGCGGCGGTTGAAGGCGGATTCGCTCCGGTGGAACGGCGTCAGCGCCTTGCCGATCTCCTCGGCCGTCATGCCGATGCCGGTATCGGAGGTCTGGATCGTCACCCGTCCGGCATCGTCGATCCAGGCTGTGACCGTGACCCGGCCGCCGCGCGGCGTGAACTTCACCGCGTTCGAAAGCAGGTTCAGCAGGATCTGCTTCACCATGCGCTTGTCGGCCAGGAGCCGCGGGATCGGCCGCTGGATCGCGGTCTCGACTGTGACGTCGCCGCGCCGGGCACGTTCTTCCACCAGCTTGGTGCAGGCGTCCAGCATCGCCGGCACGTCCACCGGCTCCTCGTGCAGGGTGAGGCGTCCGGCTTCGATCCGCGCCATGTCCAGGATGTCGTTGATCAAGGACAGCAGGTGTCCGCCCGAGTCCCGGATGTCCGAGGCGTACTCCTGATAGCGCGGCTGGCCGATCGGCCCCAGCATCTGGTTGGCCATCATCTCGGCGAAGCCGATGATGGCGTTCAGCGGCGTCCGGAGCTCGTGGCTGACATTGGCGAGGAATTCGGACTTGGCCCGGTTCGCCACCTCCGCCTGCTCCTTGGCATGGCGCAGGTCGCGCTCGGCCTGCCGCGCGCGCGTCACGTCGGTCACCAGGTCGACGATGCCGCCATCCTGCGCCCGCTCCTTGCGGACCTCGAGGGTGCGCCCGTCGGCGAGGCGAAGCTCATCGCTGCCGCTCGGCTTGTGGTGGCGCGCGATGGCGTTGTCGATCCAGACGTCGCGGGTGAGCGACTTCAGAGTGATGATGCCCCGATCGACCACGGCCGCCAGGAGGTCGCGGTAGGCGATTCCGGGGACCAGGAGGTCGGCCAGCTTCGGCAGCATCTGCCGAAGGGTGTCGTTGCAGAGGGCGAGCCGCTCGTCCGGGCCCCAGATGACGAAGCCGGCGCCGATATGAGCAATGGCGTCGCGCAGACGCGCATTCGTCGCTTCCAGATCCGTATAGGCGCTGCTGACCGCGTCCAGCAGCCGGGTGAGATCGAGCCCGTTGCTGCTGCCTTGCGATTCGGCAAGCTTGATTTGTCTGCGGAGGACGTTGTGCACGACGAAGTTCGTTTGCAGGTGCTTGTTGGACCTGCATCTAAATACAAGAATAGTTAACGATTAGTAATCAGCCTTTGGCCGGATCGCCTTCGACCCTGTTGCGGGTCATCGTCACGCTGGTCGGATAGGGGATCGAGATCTGTGCGGTATCGAACGCTGTCTTGATCCTCCGGTTGTATTCGCGCCCGACCGACCACTGCTGGCTCGGCCGGGTCTTGACGCGGGCGCCGATGCGCATGGCGTAGTCGCCGAACTTGTCGAGGCCGAAGATCTCGATCGGGGCCATGATCCGGTCCTTCCAGGCCGGGTCCTCACGGATCTCCTGGTCGACGCCGCGCAGAAGGTCCTCGATCGTCTTCAAGTCCTGGTCGTAGCCGATCGACAGGTCGAAGACGTGATAGCCGTAGTCGCGGGTCATGTTCTTGATCGTGGTGACCGCGCTGAACGGGATGGTGAGCTGGCTTCCCTGGCCGTCGCGGAGCCGGATGGTGCGGATGGTGATGGCCTCGACCGAGCCCGACTTGCCGTCGAGATCGACCACGTCGCCGACGTTGATCGTGTCCTCGAAGAGGATGAACAGGCCGGTGATGACGTCCTTGACCAATGCCTGGGAGCCGAAGCCGATGGCGAGGCCGACGACGCCGGCGCCGGCGAGCAGCGGGGCGATGTTGATGCCGAGCTCCGACATCACCGTGAGCCCGACGACGATGACGATGGTGACGAAGATGACCGTCCGGAGCAGGGGCAGGAAGGTGCGAAGCCGAGCGTTCTTCCCGGTCTGCCGGTCGAGCCGGCGGATGGCGCGCTCGATGAGCGCGCTCGCCGTCTCCCAGACGACGATGCCGAGCCCGATGGCGAAGCCGATGGTGACCAGCATCCCGACCAGCCGGCGCCCCTGGTCGGAGGAGAGCCACACCAGGCTGTCGACGCCCCAGAGCTGCAACAGGACCACCGTGCCGACGATCCAGGCAACGGCGACGAGCACGCGCCTGAGGATCGGCAGGTAGAGGTTGGCGCGATTCTCCAGCAGCGGGTAGCGGGCCCTCAGCTCGTCGGCGACGGTGAAGCCGCGCTTCATGACGAAGCGAAGCCCGACCGACAATCCCCAGAGCCCAAGGGCAATGGTGATGGTGCCGAAGGTGCGCTGGAGGATGAAGGCGAAGCCGCCGGGCACATCGAAGGCCCAGATCAGGTAGATGACCGCCACATAGACGATGGCGAGCACATGCCAGCATCCGGCGGCGGTCTGGCGCAGACGGTGGACGCCTTGCTGGAGGCCCTCCGCCGGCTGCCGCTCGCCATTTCCGCGGAGCCAGGCGGCGACGGCATGGCGATTCTGCAGGATAAAAATGACGACGAGCGTGGTCACCGTCAGGCCGAGTAGGCGATGCATGACGGCATGGCCGACTTTCGGCACCCCGAGCGGGACCAGCGCATCCAGCAGAGTCGCGCCGTAGATCCAGAGATCGGTGATCCGCCTGACCCAGATATGCAGGTACTGCGCGGTCTCGTCGTCGATCGGGGGCAGGCGCAGCTTGGGCGCGCGGGGCGCCAGTATCAGGCGCGCGATGAGGCCGACCGCGCGTGCCAGCACGAAACCGTTGAGAAGGGTCGCGGCCATCAGCTCGGCGACCAGCCCCGCGGTGCCGTTCGAGAGGCTGGTGGTGATCGGCAGCGCCAGGTTGGCCGTGACGGCGAAGAGGACCAGCGGAATCAGCTCGACGCCGGCGAGCAGGACCAGGTGTCCGGCCTTGGACCAGGCATTGCGCGGCACGCGGCTCTCGAGCGCCCGCCGCGGACGGCCGAGCGCGAGCCGGGCGACCGCCTCGACCACCAGCGCCGCACCGAAGACTGCGAGCAGGCGGGCCAGGGTTTCGAGAAGCTGCCCGCGCAGGACCGGATCGAACGCAGTCCGCTGCAGCCAGTTGTTGATGCGCCGGCCGGCCTGGTCGAAGTCGAGCGCGTCCCAGAGCTCGACCGAAAGCCGGTTGATACGGACGGCGAGAGTATCGATGGCGAGCTGCGAGAGCTCGCCGACCGGGCTCTCGGCCGTGGCCGGAGGCTGCTGGGACTGGATCAGGAGCTTCAGCTGAGCGATCAGCCTGGCCCGCTCGGCATCGTTCTCGAGCGTCCCGATCAGGGACTCGATCTCTGCCCTGTTGGTCGGCAGCGGGTCCGTCGCGGCGAAGGTCGCAACGGGCGCGAGCAGCAGGACGACGAAGAGGAGGACAAGTCTCAATCCGCGCATGGCCGGCAACCTACAGAGGCGTCATCGGGCTGTCATCCCCGGCCGGTGCCGTGCGGCGCGAACCTTGTTCCTCGCGGGCGTTCCATGGATAATTCGATCCCTCTCCGCTCGGCCCGCTCGAGGGCCGACAATAAGCCTGCAATCGTCCGAGGGAACGTCCATGACCGATACGAGCATCTTCCCGGTTCCGTCGAGCCTGGCCGGCCGCGCCTGGATCGATGCCG
>CAXNIC010000176.1:0-9984 GCA_964201945.1 Alphaproteobacteria bacterium | reverse complement strand
CCCCGCGAACGCTTCATCACCGAACTGTTCTGGCCGGCGAACACGCAGCTCGACAACGAGCACCGCACCGAGCTGATCGCCGAAGGCCATCAGCGCATCGTCACGCCGCTCTTCTGCATCACCTTCACCCTGATCGGGCTGGCGGCGATCCTGACGGGCGAGTTCTCTCGCCGGGGTCACCTCGGGCGCATCCTCGTCGCCATCCTCGCGGTGATTCTCTGCCAGGTCGCCAACCTCGGCGCCACCTACGCCTCGACCCGCACGCTGGCGGTGGTGCCAGCAATGTACTTCGTCGTCGCGATCCCGGCCGTCGTCGCGCTCTGGATGATCCTCAGACCGCAGCGCCGCCGCGTTCCGCGCCTGGTCCCGGCCGAGTAGCCGATGCGCCTCTCCAGCACCCTCTCCGCCTATATCGGCCGCCAGTTCCTCTACTGGTTCGGCTGCGTGTTCCTTTCGCTGCTGGCGCTGGTCTTCGTCTTCGACCTGGTCGAGCTGCTGCGCCGCGTCGCGCTTCGCCGGCAGGCCGGCCTCGGGCTGGTGGTCGAGTTGGCCTTCCTCAAGCTGCCGACGATGGCGCAGACGCTGCTGCCCTTCGCCATCCTGTTCGGCACGATGATGACCTACTGGCGGCTGACACGGAGCCAGGAGCTGGTGGTCGCGCGTGCCGCCGGTGTCTCGGTCTGGCAGTTCCTGCTTCCGGCGCTGGTCGCGGCCGCGCTCATCGGCACCGTCCGCACCACCCTGTTCAATCCGCTGGCGTCCGTCCTGACCCAGCGCTACGAGCAGCTCGAAGCCCAGATCTTCCGCGGACGCACCAGCCTGCTCGCGGTCTCGGAGTCGGGCCTCTGGCTCCGGCAGATGAGCGACCGCGGCCAGTCGATCCTGCATGCCCAAGGCGTCTCCCAGCAGCACATGGAGCTGATGGACGTCACCGTCTTCCTCTACGAGGGACTCGACCGCTACGCCGGCCGCATCGATGCCGCATCGGCACAGCTGGATGCCGGCTTCTGGGTGATCCGCGATGCGGTCGTCTCCACCGGAGACCGGCCGCCGGTCAGGGAGCCGACAGTGCGGCTCTCGACCGACCTCACCATCGAGACGATCCAGGACAGCTTCGCCGCGCCCGAGACCATGAGCTTCTGGGAGCTCCCCGCCTTCATCGAGGTGCTGGAGAAGGCGGGCTTCTCCGCCGCGCGCCACCGCCTCCACTTCCACGGCCTGCTCGCCGCGCCACTGATGCTCTGCGCCATGGTATTGATCGCCGCCACCTTCTCGCTCCGCATGGTCAGGCGCGGCGGCACGATGGCGGTGGCCGGCGCCGGCGTCGTCGTCGGCTTCCTCGTCTACTTCGCCTCGGACGTCATCTTCGCCCTCGGCCTCTCGGGCCGGCTTCCGGTCGAGCTCGCCGCCTGGACGCCGGCGGCGGTGTCGACGCTGCTCGGGCTCGCGACCCTGCTCCACCTGGAGGACGGCTGATGCGTCGGCTTCTCGCGGCCCTGATCCTCGTCGCCCTTTCGGCGCTGCCCGCCCCGGCCCAGGTCAACACGCCGAAGCCTAGCAACGAGCCCGTGCTGATCAAGGCCGACCAGCTGACCCATCATCAGGACCTCGGCACCACGATCGCCGTCGGCAATGTCGAGATCACCCAGGCCGACCGCATCCTGCTCGCCGACACCGTCACCTACAGCGAGCGCGAGGACAAGGTCACCGCCACCGGCAATGTCAGCCTCACCCAGGCGACCGGCGAGGTGCTGTTCGCCGACTACCTCGAGCTGACCGGCGGCATGCGCGACGGCTACATCGAGAACCTGCGTGCGCTCCTCGCCGACAACAGCCGGCTCGCCGCCAACGCCGCGCGCCGCATCGACGGCACCCGCAAGGAGATGACGCGCGCCGTCTACTCGCCCTGCGATCTCTGCAAGACCGACCCGACCCGGGCCCCGCTCTGGCAGATCAAGGCGGTCAAGGTCGTCCACGACGAGGTCGCGCACGATATCGAGTACACGGATGCGACGATGGAGATGTGGGGGATTCCGGTCGCCTATTTCCCGACCCTCACCCACGCCGACCCCAGCGTCCGCCAGCGCACCGGCATCCTCGCCCCGAAGCTGGGCCAGTCGGGCGACGTCGGCACGATCGTCGGCGTCCCCTACTACTGGGCGCTCAGCCCGACCCGGGACCTCACCGTCGAGCCGATCCTCTATTCATCCGACGGCGGCATCGTCGCCAGCGAGTACCGCCAGCGCTTCGCCAAAGGCGCGATCAACCTCTCGGGCAGCCTCGGCTATCTCGAGCGGCGGGAAGGCGACATCAGGACCAGCGAACGGAACACGCAGGGCCATGTCGACGCCGGCGCCCGCTTCGACCTGACCGACCTCTGGCGCGCCGGCGCCGATCTCAGGCGGTCGACCGATCGGCTGTACCTCAAGCGCTACAAGCTCGGCGATCCCGAAGTGCTGACCAGCCGCGCCTTCGCCGAAGGCTTCGACGGCCGCGACTACGCCGTGATCAACGCCTATTCGTTCCAGGGCCTGCGCGCCACCGACATCCGCAGCCAGTCGCCGCTGCTGGCACCCTACGCGCTCTATTCCTTCGTCGGCGAGCCCGGCCGCTACGGCGGCCGCTTCTCGATCGACGCGAGCGTGATGTCGCTGACCCGCGACGTCGGCGCCGATTCCAACCGGCTGGCGATGACCAGCGGCTGGACCCTCCCCTACACCGCGCCTTCGGGGGAGATCTACACGCTCTCGACCATGATCTATACCGACGGCTACTGGGCCGCCGACGTCGCCGATCCCTCGCGTCCGGGCGGCAACTTCGAGGACGGGTTCCTCGGGCGTGCCATCCCGCAGATGAAGCTCGAATGGCGCTATCCCTGGGTCCGCCGCGACGGCGGGTTCCGCACGGTCATCGAGCCGATCGCGGACGTGGTGGTGAGCCCGGTCGGCGGCAACTCCATCCGCATCCCGAACGAGGACTCGCAGGCCTTCGAACTGGACGAGACCAACCTGTTCTCTGCCAACCGCTTCGCCGGCTTCGACCGGGTCTCCAGCGGCCAGCGCATCGACTACGGCTTCAAGCTCGGCTTCTACAGCGATCTCGGCCGGAGCGCGACCCTGCTGCTCGGCCAGAGCTACGCCTTCCAGCGCGACTCGGCCTACGTCGTCGGCTCCGGCGTCAACGCCACCTGGTCCGACTATGTCGGGCGCATCACCCTCACCCCGGGGCCTTATCTCGACCTCATCTATCGCTTCCGGGTCGCCCAGGACGACCTGGCGTTCCGCCGTCACGAGGTCGGCGTCTCGACCGGGCCGTCCTGGCTGAGGCTGGACGCCTACTACCTGCAGGTGGCAGAGCGGCCGGACCTTCCGCTGATCGGCCAGCGGCGCGAGCTCGCGACCATCGTGACCGCGGCGCTGGGCGGCGGCTGGAGCACCCAGGCACGCCTGGTTCGCGACCTCGGCGCCTCCAAGGACAAGAACCGGACGGCCGGCGTCTCGTTCAATTATGGCGACGAGTGCTTCCAGCTCGCCCTCGACCTCAGCCGCACATTCACCACCGACGGCTCGCTCAAACCCGACACCACCGCCTTCATCCGGCTGGTCTTCAAGAACCTGGGCCAGGTCGAGGCGCGGGGGCTCGGCTTCTGAGCGCCTTGCCTCCCCGGGCGCCAAGCAGTAGGTCTGACCCGATGACCCTGGCTCGCTTCGTTCTCCTCGCCGCGCTGGCCCTGCTGCCGGCAGCACCGGTCCCGGCCTCGGCCCAGGACACCATGCGGATCGCCGCCGTCGTCAACGACGAGGCGATCTCGGTCATGGACCTCGAGGCGCGGGTGCGCCTGGTCCTGATCTCGACCAATGTCGGCGACACGCCGGAGAGCCGCCGCCGCGCCTCGCCTCAGATCCTCCGCCAGCTCATCGACGAGCGCCTGCAGCTCCAGGAAGCCAAGCGGCTCAACATCGACGCGTCCGAAGCCGAGATGGGCGAAGCCATCAAACGCATCGAAGAGCAGAGCAATCTTCCCCCCGGCCGCCTCCTCGAGGAACTGAGGCAGGCGGGCATCGCCCCCTCGACCTTCACCCAGCAGCTCCGCTCCAACATTGTCTGGCAGAAGGTCATCCGCCAGCGGATGGCGCCCCAGGTCCAGGTCGGCGACGACGAGGTCGAGGAGATCCTGGCGAACTTCCGGCGCAGCAAGGACCTGCCCGAGCTCCGCATCGGCGAGATCATGCTGGGCATCGACAGGCCTGACCGCGAGGGCGAAGTCCGCCGCCTGGGCGAGCAGCTGGTCGAACAGGCCCGCGGCGGAGCCGACTTCAACGCGCTCGCCCGCCAGTTCTCCGAATCCGCCAGCGCCGCGCTCGGCGGCGAGATCGGCTGGGTGCTGCCCAACCAACTCGACGAGTCGATCCAGCGCGAGGTCGCCAACGCCGCGCCGGGCACCGTCATCGGCCCGATCCGCACCGTCTCCGGCTACCAGATCGTCCGCGTGGTCGAGCGGCGCCTCCTCGACGCTGTGGCCGGCCCGGACGAGGCGGTCGTCAATCTGCGCCCGGCGCTCTTCCCGCTCGGCGGCGCCGCCGAGGACGAGGTGCGCAAACGCGCCGCGCCCCTGACCGCCGCCGCGACCTGCTCCGATTTCGAGAAGCTGGCGGCGGAAGCGAAGGCGTCGCCTCCCTACACTCTCGGCCGCCTGAAGATCGGCGAGCTGAACGCGAACCTGAAGGCGGTCGTCGCCCCTCTGGGCGCCGGCAAGGTGAGCCAGCCGGTCAAGGTGGCGGATCTGATCGCGGTGTTCATGGTCTGCGACAAGATCGATCCGCCGTCCAATACCCCGAAGGCCGCGGAGGTGCGCGACCAGATCTTCCGCGGCAAGCTCCTGATCGTCGGCCGCCGCTATCTGCGAGACTTGAGGCGGGCAGCCTATCTGGACTTCCGCACGTGAGGCCATTGGCCCTGACCATGGGCGAGCCCGCCGGCATCGGCGGCGAGATCGCGATGATGGCCTGGGCCCGGCGTGACGAGGGTCTCCCCCCCTTCTTCCTGCTCGATGATCCGGACCGCCTGGCCGCCCTCTCCCGCCGCGTCGGGCTCGAGGTGCCGCTTGCGAGGATCGAGGCGCCGGAAGCCGCGGGCGAGCGCTTCGCCGACGCACTGCCGGTGCTGCCTCTGACGCTGAGCCGGGAGGTAAGGCCCGGTCATCTCGATCCGGCCAATGCCGGTGCCGTGCTGGCGGCGATCCGGCGCGCGGTCGAGCTGGTCCAGGCCGGTCGCGCCGGTGCCGTCGTCACCAACCCGATCCACAAGCACGTGCTCTACCAGGCGGGCTTCAACCATCCCGGCCACACCGAGTACCTGGCCGAGCTCGCCAGCGAGAATGGCCGTACGCCGACGCCGGTGATGATGCTGGCCTGCCCGCAGCTCCGCGTGGTGCCCGTCACCATCCACCTGCCGCTCCGCCAGGCGATCGCCGACCTGACCAGCGCGATGATCGTCGAGACCGCCGAGATCGTCGCCCGCGACTTAGGCCGGCGCTTCGGCATGGCGAATCCCAGGCTGGCTCTCGCCGGGCTCAACCCGCATGCCGGAGAAGGTGGCGCGCTCGGCAAGGAAGACGACGAGATCGTGCGTCCCGCCGTCGAGGCCCTGAAGAAGCTCGGCATCGCCGCGACCGGGCCTTGGGCGCCTGACTCGATGTTCCACGCGGATGCGCGGGCCGGCTACGACGCCGCGATCTGCATGTATCACGACCAGGCGCTGATCCCGATCAAGACGCTCGACTTCCACGGCGGCGTCAACGTCACCCTCGGCCTGCCGTTCATCCGCACCTCGCCCGACCACGGCACCGCCCTCGACATCGCAGGCACCGGCCGCGCCAATCCGGCGAGCCTGATCGCCGCCCTCAGGCTCGCCAGCACCATGGCGGAGACCAGCGCTGGCGACGCTTGAGGCGCTGCCGCCACTCGGCGAGGTCATCCGCCGGCACGAGCTCCAGGCGGTCAAGGCACTCGGCCAGAACTTCCTCCTCGACCTCAACCTGACCGGCAAGATCGCTCGCTCTGCCGGGAATCTCGGCGAGGGCACGACGATCGAGATCGGGCCTGGGCCTGGCGGTCTCACCCGTGCCCTCCTCCTCGCCGGCGCTCGCGAGGTCATCGCCGTCGAGCGCGACCGCCGCTGCCTGCCGATACTGGCCGAGATCGCCGAGGTGGCGGGCGGCCGGCTCAAAGTCATCGAGGGCGACGCGCTCGAGATCGACGCCTCGCTGCTGGGAACGGCTCCCCGGCGCATCGTCGCCAACCTGCCCTACAACGTGGCGACGCCGCTGCTCTTCGCCTGGCTCGCGCATCTCCCGGCCTTCGAGAGCCTCACCCTGATGTTCCAGAAGGAGGTGGCCGAGCGCATCACCGCCCGGCCCGGCACCAAGGCCTATGGCCGGCTCGCGGTGATGACGCAATGGGTCGGCGAGGCCGAGCGCCTCTTCGACATTCCCGGCCGCGCCTTCACCCCGCCGCCGAAGGTGACCTCATCGGTGGTGCGGATCACGCCGCGCGCCGCACCGCAGGGCGATGCCGATCCGAAGGTGATGGAACGCGTGGTCGCGACCGCCTTCAACCAGCGCCGCAAGATGCTGCGCCAGGCCTTGAAACCGCTCGGTCCCGCCGAGGCTCTGCTGGCACAAGCCGGTGTCGATCCGACGCGGCGGGCGGAGACGCTGGATCCCCAGGAGTTCGCGGCGCTGGCCCGCGCGCTCACTGCCCCTGCTGCAATCCCTTGACGAAGGTCGGCAGCCCGACCTGACGATGCCGGCGCATGCGCTCGGCGGTCAGGATGGCGTGGACCTGGGCGACGCTCTGCTCGAAATCATGGTTGACGACGATGTAGTCGTATTCCGGCCAGTGGCTCATCTCGTCGGCCGCCTTGCCCATGCGCTTGGCGACGACCGCGGGTGAATCCTGCGCGCGCGTCTTCAGCCGCCGCTCCAGCTCGCCGGTGGAGGGCGGCAGGATGAAGACGCTGACAAGGTCGTCCCGCGCCGCTTCCTTCAGCTGCTGGGTGCCCTGCCAGTCGATGTCGAACAGCACGTCGCGACCGCCGGCGAGGGCCGCCTCGACCGGCGCCTTCGGCGTGCCGTAGTAGTGATCGAAGACCTTGGCATGTTCGAGCAGCTGCTGGCGGTTCACCATCAGGCCGAACTCGGTGCCGTCGATGAAGCGATAGTCACGGCCCTCGACCTCTCCCGGACGTATGCTCCGCGTGGTGACGGAAACCGACATCTCGATCGCGCTGTCGAGTTCCAGCAATCGGCGCGAGATCGAGGTCTTGCCGGCACCCGACGGCGACGACAGCACCAGCATCAATCCGCGGCGGGAGATTCCGATCTGACTCATACCGTCATTCCACGTTCTGGATCTGCTCGCGGAACTGGTCGATCACCGTCTTCAGTGCGATGCCGATGCGGGTGAGCGTGACGTCCTGCGACTTCGAGCAGAGCGTGTTGGACTCGCGGTTGAACTCCTGCGAGAGGAAGTCGAGCCGGCGGCCGATGGCGCCGCCCTCCTTCAGCATGTCGCGGGCCTGGCCGACATGAGCCGCAAGGCGGTCGAGCTCTTCCCGGATATCGCCCTTGGCCGCCATCAGCGCCAGCTCCTGCGCCAGGCGTTCCTCCGGCAGCGTGGGGACGGCATCGAGCAGCTCCTGAATCTGCGCCTTCAGACGCTCCTTCACCGCGTCCGGTCGAAGTGAAGCCGACGACGCGGCTTCCGCTGCCAGCCGCTCGATCTCCTCGACCTGGCCCAGCAGGACCGCGGCGAGCCGCTGGCCCTCTTCCGTCCGCGCCGCCACCAGCCCCTTCAGCGCCTGCGAGAAGCCCGCCAGCAGCGCCTTCTCGACCTTTTCATCGATCGCTTCGGCCGGCCCGCCGCGATCGAGCACGCCTGGAATCTGCAGCAGCTCCTCGAGCCGGGGCGGCGACCGGTCGACCCGGCCCATCAGCTCCGACTGCAGCATCAGCACCTGGTCGAGGACGGTACGGTCGACGGTGAAGGGCGCCGCTCCGACGGCGCGCGAGGTCGACAGGGTCACCGAGACGTTGCCGCGCTTCATCGCCTTCGACGTCTCCGCACGGACCGTGGGGTCCAGGCGGTCGAGGCCGGACGGCAGCCGGCAGCGAACGTCGAGACCGCGGCCGTTGACGCTTCTCGCCTCCCACACCCACGAAAGTCCGCCGGTCTCACCCTCGGCACGGGCAAAGCCGGTCATGCTGGCAATGGTCACGTCGCTGAACGCCCCCTTTTGAACGCGGCGCGACTATAACCGCCACCCCGCGCCTCGCCTATACTCGCCGGCATGAACAAACCGACGTCGATCCTGATCACCGGCGCCTCCAGCGGCCTCGGCGCGGCGCTGGCGGAAACCTATGCAGGGCCTGGAATCAGGCTCGCCCTCGGCGGCCGCGACACGGCCCGCCTGGAGGAGACGGCGGCGCGCTGCCGGGCCGCCGGCACCGAGGTGGAGGTTGCGGCGATCGACGTGACCGATGCCGAGGCGACGACCCGCTGGGTCGAGGCGGCCGACGACCGCCGCCCGCTCGACCTGGTGATCGCCAACGCCGGCATCTCCGCCGGCAGCCGCAGCACCGGCGAATCCGCCGAGCAGGTTCGAGGCATCTTCGCGGTGAACGTCGACGGCATGGTCAGCACCGTACTGCCGGCAATCCCGCGCATGGCCGGCCGCGGCCGGGGCCAGATCGCGCTGATGGCGTCGCTCGCCGGATATCGGGGACTGCCGGGAGCGCCCGCCTATTGCGCCAGCAAGGCGGCGGTTAAGGTGTTCGGCGAGGCGCTACGCGGCGAGCTGGCGGCGAAGGGCGTCGGTGTCAGCGTCATCTGTCCCGGTTACGTCGATACGCCGATGACAAAGCGGAACCGCTTCCCCATGCCCTTCCTGATGGACGCGCCGTCGGCCGCAGCGCTGATCAGGCGGCGACTCGCCCGCAACAAGGCTCGCATCGCCTTCCCCTGGCCGATGGCGGCGGCCGTGTGGCTACTCCAGGCGCTGCCGCCCGGCCTGATCGACTCTCTGTTGGCGAAGCTGCCGCGGAAGGATTAGCGCTGCTGCGAGGGCCAGCGGCGCTCGCGTTGGCGGTCGCGTTCGGCCAGGCGCTCGCGGAAGGCCTTCCGCTCTTCCGCCGTCAGCTGGCTGCTGGCTTCGATCATCGTCGCATGCACCAGCTCCGACATGGCGTCGGCGCGGCGGCGGGCTTCGGCGAAGGCGGCCTCGGCCCGGCTCTTGTCATAGGCATCGGCGGAGAGCGCCTGCATCGCTTCGGTGCGGGCGCGCCGGTACTCGCGGCTGCGCTCGCGCATCTCCGGCTGGCGGGTGTCCATAACGGCCTTCACCTTGGCGCGACTCGACTCGGGCATGGAGCTGGCGATGCGGCCCATCGGGCCGAAGCTGCCGGCCATCGCCCGCTCCGGCGTCTCCCGCCAATGCTCGCGCCAGAAGCGCACCCCGATCACGCCGGCCAGGAACAGATTCAGCGCAAGCGAGGCGACCAGCGCCCAGCCGATCCAGCGGCTGCCGAGAAAGGCCATCACTAGAAGTCACCGTCGATGGTGTCGCCGGGGAAGAACAGGGAATCGACGCCCGTATCCGCCGCGCTGGCGGAGTTGTCGGAGTTGTCTCCCGGCACATCGATCCAGCCGACCATCAGCCCGAGGCAGGCGGCAGCCGCCAGTGTCGCCAAGCGCGGCCAGGTCCAGCCGAAGCGGGGCGCCTTCGGCCTGGCGGCGAGCGCGATCGAGAGTGCGAGGCCCGGGCGCGCCGGGGCCATCTGCCAGGCATCGAGCACGCGGCCGAGCCGCCGCTCCTCTCCGGGTGTCAATTCCGTCTCAGGCGTCATGACCATCCTCCACCAGATCCGCCATCAGCGGCTGCAGCCGGTCGCGGAGCTGCCGCTTGGCGCGGATCAAAAGCGATTCA
>CAXNIC010000175.1:0-10021 GCA_964201945.1 Alphaproteobacteria bacterium | reverse complement strand
AGCCTTGAGGGTGATGGTGTCGTCAGTGTCCATCACCAACCCTGTGAGACTCTGTCCCTTGCGCACGTCTTCCACGACGATGACGCCAACCGTGTCCGCGTGATTGTGCACAAGAAACTGAGGACCCACGCCGTCTCTCTCCCCCGCGTTCACGTCGAGACCTTACTGTTGGAAAGCAACAAACTTTCGTCTCGACATCGGCAGCCATACGTCGCGTGTACGCGCCTGTCAACGATTCGGAACGAAAGCTCAGAGGCTTGGAGATCATGTCAAGAAGCGGACGCTGCGACGGAACGACGTCGCGATGCATGTGATGTGTGATGCATGGCGATGCAGAGCGACACACTTCCATGCGGAGCGGACATCGAAGAAATCCGCATGACACGCGGATTTCTTCGCGCTCACCTCGATGCGATCATCGTCGATCACAACGCACGGTGTGTCTCCATGACGAAGCCGCATAGATCGTGTGACTCATCGACAACACTCGTCGCAAAATTTCTCGCGGCGGAGCGCGTATTCGATTGCCGGATCGGCCGCTCGCGCCGGTTTTTTTCTCCGATTCGGAATCGGGGGCGCTAGAGTCGACTGATGACGCGTCACTCCGACGGTCCATTGCGCTCTCGATGGACGACCCGCGCATGCGCTGCCGAGACGACGCGCACCGCCTTCTTCACCGCTCGAGTTCCCAATCCGGTAAGCATCGGCGCGATGATCATCTCCTGCGTCGCCGATCATGCCCGCTCTTAAGGTCCTGCTCCTCGGCGGCACGTCCGAGGCATCGGCGCTCGCGACAGCGGTGATCGCCCGAGGAGGGGACCGCATCGACGTGATCTCCTCCTTCGCCGGCCGGGTCGAGGGCCTCCGGCCGCCGCCCGGAACGGTCCGCATCGGCGGCTTCGGCGGGGTCGAAGGGCTGTCGCTATATATAAAGAGTGAGGGCATCGACCTCCTGGTCGACGCCACCCACCCCTTCGCCCATCGCATGAGCCGGAACGCGCGTGAGGCCGCCGATCAGGCCGGTATTCCCCGCCTGGTGCTCTGGCGCCCGCC
Source organism: Alphaproteobacteria bacterium (assembly GCA_964201945.1). GTDB lineage: Bacteria > Pseudomonadota > Alphaproteobacteria > SHVZ01 > SHVZ01 > SHVZ01. The sequence continues at coordinate 8,968 of CAXNIC010000175.1, read as the reverse complement.
CTGGCCGCGCCATCCGCTCGATCGCTGGATCGAGGTCGACGGTATCGAGGCAGCAGCGCATGCGCTCATCCATCTCGGGCGCCGGGTGTGGCTGACGGTGGGCGTCGGTGAGCTGCCGCCATTCGCCAAGCTTCCCGATCGCTGGTTTCTGGTCCGCCTGATCGAGGCCAAGACGCCGCTTCCGCTCGCCGACCACCTGGTGATCGAGGAGCGCGGCCCCTTCTCGCTCGAGGCGGAACGAGCGCTGATCCGCCATCACCGCATCGACGTGCTGGTGACCAAGGCGTCCGGCGGCGACGCCACCTACGCCAAGATCGAGGCGGCGCGCGAAGCCGACCTGCCGGTGGTGATGGTGCGCCGGCCGCTGCCGGAACCCGGCGAGCGGGTTGAGAACGTCGTCGCCGCCGTCGACTGGATACTGGCTCGCCTCTAGGACTTCGGCCGGAGCACGTGGCTGTGGCCGGCGGCATAGAGCCGGCTGTCCTCGAAAGTCTCCTCGCCCAGCGCGCGTCCGACCAGGATGAGCGCCGTACGGGTGACGCCGACCGCCTTCACCTTGTCGCGGATGTCGGCCAGCGTGCCGCGGATGATCTCCTGGTCGGGCCAGCCGACGCGGATGGCGACCACCACCGGACAATCGCCGCCGCGCTCGGGCATCAGCACGCGCACCACGCGCGCCAGGTTGTTGACCGAGAGATGGATGGCGAGCGTCGCGTTGCCCGGCGCGAGGCGGGCGAGATCCTCGCCTTCCGGCATCGCCGAGGCGCGGACGGCCGTGCGGGTCAGCACCACGGTCTGGGCGACGCCCGGCAGGGTCAGCTCCCGCTTCAGTACGGCGGCGGCGGCGGCGAAGGCCGGCACGCCCGGCGTCACGTCATAGGGAATGCTCAGCACATCCAGGCGCCGCATCTGCTCGCCGATGGCGCCGTAGAGCGACGGATCGCCGGAATGGACGCGGGCGACGTCATGTCCCGCCGCATGTGCCGCCTTCATCTCGTCCAGGATGGCATCCAAGGTCATCGGCGCGGTGTCGAGCACCCGCGCGCCGGCCGGCGCCTCGGCGACGACCTCGCGCGGCACCAGCGAGCCGGCATAGAGCACCACCGGACAGGCGCGGATCAGGTTGAGCCCCCGCACGGTGATCAGATCGGGCGCGCCCGGCCCGGCGCCGATGAAATGGACGGTCACCGGAGGTAGCCCCGCGGCGTGTAGACCCAGCGCCGCCGCCCGCGCGTCGCGACCCGCGTCGTCGGCGAGCCGATCAGCAGCAGCGTCAGCATGTCGATCCGGGCCGGATCGAGGGTCGAGAGGGTGACGACCTCGACCGCCTCGTCGGCGCGGCCGAGATTGCGGGCGACGATCACCGGGGTCTCCGGCGAGCGATGCGCCGCCAGGATGGCGAGCGCGCGGCCGAGCTGGTCGCGCCGCCTGGCCGAGGCGGGATTGTAGAGGGCGACGACGAAGCCGCCCTCGGCCGCGCCCTTCAGCCGCCGCTCGATCGTCTCCCACGGCGTCAGCAGATCGGAGAGCGAGATCGCCGCGAAGTCATGGCCGAGCGGCGCCCCGGCCCGAGCCGCCGCCGCCTGCAGCGCCGAGAGGCCGGGCATGATCGCGATCTCGACCCGGTTCCAGTCGGCGCGGTCCTCGCGATCGAGCAGCTCCATCGCCAGCGCGGCGAGACCGTAGATGCCGGCATCACCCGAAGAGGCCAACGCGACCTCGGCACCGCCTGCCGCCAGGTCGAGGGCGAGGCGTGCCCGCTCCTCCTCGGCGCCAAGCGGCAGCCGGTGCTGGCGCGCATGAGCGATCACCGGGCCTAGCAGATCCAGATAGAGGTCGTAGCCGACAACTTCGGTCACCGTGCTCAGCGCCCGGTCGACCTCCGGCGTCCGCCATAGCGGCGTACCCGGGCCGATGCCGATGACCGAGAGTCTTCCTCGCGGCCGGCCGATCGCAGAAGCATCGAGGGGCTGTGCCGCATGGGCGATGGCGACGGTGCAGCGGGTGCCCTTGAGCTTGGGCACGATCAGCGAGCCCTCGGCACCGACAGCCGCCAGTGCCGCGCCTTCGGCGACGCCATGGCAGCCGACCTCGCGGAACACGACTTCGGAGGGGTTCGCCAAGCGCGGCGTCTCCGCCTCGAGCTCGGCTGCGGTGAAGAAGCGGGCGGGCACGCCGAGATGCCGGGCGAGCGCCAGCACCGCCGGCTCGTCGGATTTGAGATCGAGGGAGACCACGACGGCGACCGACTCCGGCACGAGGCCGGCCTCCGCGAGCGCACGCAAGGCGAGAGCCTGTAGATCCTCGGCCGGCGCCCCGCGATCGGATCCGACGCCAAGCGCCAGGACCGGCGGGTGCAGGATCAGCGTCTCCGGCGGCCGCACCGCGCGTTCGGTGACGAGGACGCCGAGACGGCCTTCGGCGGAGAACCTGCCGGCATCGATCCAGCCGGCAGCCCCCTCCAGCCGCACAGGCTCGCCGGCGAGCAGCGCCGCGGCGACCGGCTTCGCCATCTCCGGATTGGCCACGTGCCATCCCGGCGGCGGATCGTCGAGGGCGAAGCCGAGGCTGATGTCGCTGGCGGTGGTGACGGCGGCAGCGATGCCTAATTTCGCGGCAATGGCGCGCGCGAGATCGTTGGCGCCGCGATGTCCCCCCAGCAGCGGCACGACGGCGCTGCCATCCTCGGCGACGACGACCACCGGCGGCTCTGCCCGCTTGTCGGCGAGGAGAGGGCCGAGGGCACGGACGACGATGCCGGCCGAGCACACGGCGACGATCGTCGTGCCTGAAGCGAAGAGCCGGCGAAGATGCTCGGTGGTCTCGGCGAAGGGCTCGTCCGGCGCCGCCACCCGGCCGGCGCGGCCATGCAGCCGCGCCTCGGGGAGTGCGAGGCGGCGGGCGAGCGCGGCCCCCGTTTCGGTCAACGCCACCAGCGCGATCATCGGCGGCCTCGTCCCGGCACCAGGATCATCGAGAAGTAGGGAGCCGTGTCCGGCGCCTGGGAGAGCGGCGCCAGAAGCTGCTGCGGCAGAGTGGCGCGCTCGACATAGATGGCCTCGCCGGCACGCCCGATCCGGGCCAGGACGCGACGAACCTTCTCCAGATGACGGCCGAGCTTGACGATCGCCAGCGCGTCGCTGCCCGAGAGCCGCTCGACCAGCGCCTCCTCAGGCAGCGTCGCCGGCACCACCGCCAACGTCTCGTTGCGGGCGACCAGCGGCCGGCCGGCAGCGGCGGCGGCGGCGGTCAGCGAGGTCACGCCCGGCACGACCTCGACCTGGAAGCGGTCGGCAAGGCGTTCGTGCAGGTACATGAAGGAGCCGTAGAGGAAGGGATCGCCCTGGCAGAGAACGGCGACGTCGCGGCCGGTCTCGAGCTCGGCCGCGATCTCCACCGCCGCCCGGTCGTAGGCCCCGAGCGCGGCGTTCGGATCCGGGCTCATCGGCACGCGCACCGCGATCTCGCGGACGCCTTCGGACAGATGCGCGGCGACGATGGCGCGGGCGAAACTGTCGCCCTCCTCCAGCGCCGGATATGCGATGACCTGAACGCGCTTCAGGATGCCGAGCGCCTTCAGGGTCAGGAGCTCGGGATCGCCGGGACCGACGCCGAGACCGTAGAGCCGGCCGCTCACGACTTCACCGCCGCCCATTGCGTCACCGGCCTGAGTGCCCGCCAGGCAACCTCGCCGGCGAGCGGCTCGGCGCGGGAGACGGCGAGCCGCACGAGATCGCCGCCTAGATCGGCATGCCGCGTCAGGAGCGCTGTCTCGCCGGAAACAGTCACGGCATTGGCGACGAGGCGCCCGCCGGGCTTCAGCGCCAGCCAGCAGGCATCCAGCAGAGAGCCGTCACCCGTGCCGCCGCCGATGAAGATGGCCTCCGGCGCGTCGAGACCGGCGAGCACTGCCGGCGCCGCGCCTTCGACGATCTGCAGGCGCCGGGAGACGCCGAGCACCGATGCGTTGCGAAGGATGCGGGCGGCCCGGCCACCGTCGCGCTCGATCGCGACCGCGCGTGCGGTTGGCTCGGCCCGCAGCCATTCGATCGCGATCGAACCGGAGCCGGCGCCGACGTCCCAGAGCAGGCCGCGCGGCTGCGGCATCAGCCGGGCGAGCGTCGCCGCACGGACCTCCCGCTTGGTGATCTGGCCGTCATGCTCGAACGCATCATCGGGCAGGCCCGGCGTCCGCGGCCACCAGCGGGCATCCGGCGCCGCCCGGCACTCGACGGCGATCGTGTTGAGATCGTCAGGCGTTCCGCTCCAGGTCGCGGCGGTCGTCTCGACCAATCGTTCCGCCGCACCACCCAGCCGCTCCAGCACGACGAACCGGCTCTCGCCGAAACCTTGTCCGGTCAGCCAGGAGGCGACCTGCGTCGGTGTCGTGCGGTCATGGCTGAGGATGATGAGGCGCGCGCCCGGCCTGACGCTGGCCGCCAGCAGCTCCAGCGGCCGGCCATGCAGCGTCACCATCTCGACCTCGGCCGAGGGCCAGGCAAGCCGCGCTGAGACAAGCGAGACGCAGCCGGCCGACGGCACCACCACCGTCTCCGCCGCCGGCACATGGCGAGCGAGCGTGACGCCGACGCCGTAGCAGAAGGGATCGCCGGTCGCGAGCACGACCACACGGCGCCCCCGGCGCTCGACGATGGCGCTCATGGTGTCGGCCAAGGGCGTCGCCCAAGTCAGGCGCTCGGCGGTGCCCGACGGCACCATAACGAGATGGCGCTCGCCGCCGATCAGCACCTCGGCGCGGTCGACCAGTCCACGTGCCGTCCGCCCGAGACCATCCAGCCCATCCTCGCCAATGCCAACGACGGCAAGCCACGGCGTCATGGGGCGTCGCTCGCCAGCGCGTTGACCGCCGCTGCCGCAAGCGCGCTGCCGCCACGGCGGCCGAGCAGCGTGATGAACGGCAGTCCGCTCTCGGCGAGGGCCACTTTGGATTCGGCGGCACCGACGAAGCCGACGGCGAAGCCCAGGACCAGCGCCGGCCGCGGCGCCCCGGCCTCGATCAGCTCCAGGAGCCGGAAGAGCGCGGTCGGCGCATTGCCGATCGCCACCACCGCACCGGCCAGCCGCTCGCCCCAAAGCTCGACCGCCGCCGCCGAGCGCGTGATCCCGCCGCTCTTACCGATCTCAGCCGCGCGCGGATCATTCAGCGTCACCACCACGCGATTGCCGGCCGAGAGCCGGGACCGGGTGATGCCCGCCGCCGTCATCTCGGAATCGCAAAGGATAATCGCGCCCGACGACAGCGCCGCCCGGCCTGCCGCCGCCGCGCCGGGCGAGGCCCGGAGTTCGGTGACGAGGTCGGGTGCGCCGGTCGCATGCACGAGGCGGAGCGCGACCGGGACCAGATCTTCGGCGAGACCGGAGACGTCGGTCTCCGCCCGGATCAGCTCCCAGGACCGGACGACAATGTCTCGCGGATCCCTGAGGTAGGGGTAGGCGTCAGTGGCGATGGGAGCCGTCCGCGTCATGATGGTGGTGGTGGCCGTCGTGATCATGGTCATGATCGTGGTGGGGGTGATCGGCATCGGTGCCGATGCCGCGGACATGGTGGTGATGGCCCGCCTGGGGCGAGCCGACCTCGGCGTCGTAGCCGATCACCTGCTCGCGGTACTTGCAGAGCTGGCAGTTCATCTTGTTGTCGCCGGTCAGGATCTCCTGGATGCGCTCGACGAAGGCGTCCAGCACCAGCGGGTGGTCGTTGAGGTATCCCGCCTTCAGGAACTCGATCCCCGGATGGCGGGCCGCCACCTCGTCGGTCTGCCGGTAGATCCGCTTCACCAGGATGCCGGTGAAGAGGAAGTACGGGAAGACGACGATGCGGCGGAACCCCAGCTTCACCGCCTTCTCCAGCGCCACGTCGACGCGTGGATGGGCGACACCGGAATAGCAGGTCTCGGCCCAGCCGAAGCCCATGCCTTCCCACAGCATCCGCGCGACCTTGGAGATGTTGGAGTTGGCATCCGAATCATTGGTGCCGCGGCCGACCACCATCAGCAGGGTCTCGATCCGGGGGACATCGGCTTGGGATCCCAACTCGGCGGCCGTGATGCGCTCGGCCGCGACCTTCAGCAGCTTCGGCTCGATCGCGAGCTCGCGCCCGAAATTGACGGCGACGCCGGGATGCGCGGCGGCGAAAGTGTTCAGCTCCCACGGCAGGTCGTTCTTCACATGGGCGGCGGCGAACAGCATGCCGGGCACGGCGAGGATGCGCTTGGCGCCGCGCTCGATCAGCTTCGCCAGGCTCTCCTGGATCACCGGCTTGGCGAATTCCAGATACCCCGATTCCAGGTCGTATTGCGGCAGCCGGGCCTTGAGACCGGTTGCCAGCGCCTGGAATTCGCGGATCGCATCGGGGTCGCGGCTGCCATGGCCGCAGACCATCACGGCGGTGTCGTTCATCCCCTTCACCACTCCTGTCGCGTGAATTGACGGGCGCCGGACGCCCCTTCATGGTCCGGGCCATGCTGACCTATGCCGGCCACGGCGCCGAGACCCTTGGATTGCTGCTGCTGGCCCTGCTGCTCGATGCCGTCTTCGGCGAGCTGCCCTGGCTGTTCCGCTTCCTGCCCCACCCGGTCGTCCTGATCGGGCGCACCATCGGCTTTTTCGACCGGCAGCTCAACCGCATCGAGCGCTCGAACCGCTCGCGTCTGATCCGCGGAGGGCTGGTCGTCGTTCTCCTGGTGACGGGGGCGGCGGCAATCGGCACGGCGATCCACTGGGTCGCGGTCACCATTCCCTTCGGCTGGTTCTTCGAACTGCTGGTCATGACCACGCTGGTGGCCCAGCGCAGCCTCTACGACCATGTCGCCGCTGTCCGCACCGCCCTCGATAGTTCGGGCCTCGCCGCGGGGCGAGAGGCGGTCTCGCATATCGTCGGCCGCGATCCGAGCGTGCTGGACGAGCACGGCGTCTGCCGCGCCGCCATCGAGTCCCTGGCCGAGAACTTCTCCGATGGCGTGGTGGCGCCGGTGCTGTGGACCTTGGCCTTCGGCCTGCCCGGCCTGCTCGTCTACAAGACCATCAACACGATGGACAGCATGATCGGGCACAAGACGCCGCGTTACCTCTATTTCGGCCGCGTCGCGGCGCGTCTCGACGACGCCGCCAACTGGATCCCGGCCCGGATCTCCGGACTGATCCTGACGCTGGCCGCCGCCATCGCGCCCGGCGCCCGGCCGTTGGCCGCGCTCCGCACCATGTGGAGCGATGCCGGCAAGCACAAGTCGCCGAATGCCGGGTGGCCGGAGGCGGCGGTGGCCGGTGCCCTCGACCTGGCGCTGGCCGGGCCTCGGCGCTATCCGGAAATGGTGGTCAACGACCCCTGGGTCGGCGGCGGCCGAGCGCGGGCGACGACGACCGATATCGGCGCGGCGCTTCGTCTCTACGTAGTTGCCTGCATCATCGATGCCGCGATCGTCGCGGTGACCTTGATGGCGGTGCTGACGCTGGTGCTCACCTAGCACGGGCGATCTCCAGCAGACGCCCGGTGTCGACCGCACGCGCCACATGCTCCGACCAGCGGTCGAGCACGTCCTCCACCACCTGATCATAGGCGACCGTCGAGGCGCGGCCAGGGCGCAGGCCCGCGAGGAACCGCCGGCGGAAGGCATCCGAGGCGAAGAGCCCGTGCACGTAGCAGCCCTCGACCCGTCCATCGGCGCTGCGAGCGCCGTCCTCGCCCTGCCCCATGAGCAGCAGGGAGGCCCGCGCTCGATCCGGACCATCGGTGCGGCCGATATGCATCTCGTAGCCATGGACGGGCGCACCGGTCGAGAGGTGGGTCCCGGCAACCTTGCGCAGTGTCTTCCCCGGCGCGAGCTCGGTCACGACGTCGAGCAGGCCGAGGCCCGGCACGGACCCGGCGCGGCCTTCGATCCCCGTAGGATCGGCGACCTCGCGGCCCAGCATCTGATAGCCGGCGCAGAGGCCGAGTATCCGCCCGCCGCGGCGGCGATGCGCCAGGATGTCGATGTCCCATCCCTGGTCGCGGAGGAAAGCCAGATCTGAGAGCGTCGCCTTGCTGCCCGGCAGCAGGATCAGGTCGGCGACCGGCAGCGCCTTCCCCGGCGGCACGATCTCGACCGACACGTCGGGCTCGGCCCGCAGCGGATCGAGATCGTCGAAATTGGCGATCCGTGGCAGGCGCGGTACCACGATGCGGATGGCACCATGGCCATTGGCGGCGATGCGCTCGAGGCCCAGCGCATCCTCCGCCGGCAGCAGCGCGGCCTCGGCGAAATGCGGAACGACACCGAGGCAGTCGAGGCCGGTCTCGGCCTTCAGGGGCGCGAAGGCCGGGGCGAAGAGCGAGAGGTCGCCGCGGAACCGGTTCACCAGATAGCCCTTCAGCCGGGCGCGTTCGCTGTCGCTCAAGAGGTGGCAGGTGCCGACCAGGCTGGCGATGACGCCGCCGCGCTCGATGTCGCCGATCAGAACCACGGGGATGTCGGCGGCTTCGGCGAAGCCCATGTTGGCGATGTCGCCGGCACGGAGGTTGATCTCGGCCGGGCTCCCCGCCCCCTCCACCAGCAGAAGGTCGGCCTCGGCGGCGAGGCGGTCGAAGCTCTCCAGCGCGCGCGGCAGCAGGTCCGGCTTCATCGCGTGATAGGCACGCGCATCCGCCCGGCCGGCGACCTTGCCCTGGACCACGACCTGCGCCCCGGTCTCGCCTTCCGGCTTCAATAGGATCGGATTCATGTCGACGGTAGGGGCCACGCCCGCCGCCCGCGCCTGCAGCGCCTGGGCGCGGCCGATCTCGCCGCCGTCGTCGGTGACGGCGGCGTTGTTCGACATGTTCTGCGGCTTGAAGGGCCTGACGGCCAGACCCTGGCGCGCATAATGGCGCGCCAGGGCGGTCAGAAGGAGTGACTTCCCGACATCCGATCCCGTGCCCTGAAGCATCAGGGCCGGGGTGCGATTGCGCTCAGATCGCCCCAAGCGCCCTCCT
>CAXNIC010000174.1:0-10057 GCA_964201945.1 Alphaproteobacteria bacterium | reverse complement strand
GTGCCGAAGGGCTGGTTCCTCCCGGTGACGCCGGGAACCCGCCTGGTCACCGTCGGCGGCGCCATCGCCAACGACGTGCATGGCAAGAACCACCATCGACGCGGCAATTTCGGGAACCACGTGCTGAAGCTGGAGCTGCTGCGCTCGGACGGCCGGCGCCTCCTCTGCGGGCCGGACCTGGAACCTGAGTGGTTCCGGGCGACGGTCGGGGGCCTCGGGCTGACCGGCCTCGTCACCTGGGCCGAGCTTCAACTCATTCCGGTCCAAGGTCCCTGGCTCGACGTGGAGACGCTGCGCTTCCCCGATCTCGATGCCTTCTTCACGATCGCGGCCGAGTCCGACCGAAGCCATGACTACACGGTTGCCTGGATCGATTGCCTCGCCCGCGGTCGCAGCCTCGGCCGCGGCCTCTTCATGCGCGCCAACCATGCGCCGACGCCGAGCGGAAAGCGGGAGGCGCCGCGTGCCGCCCGCCGGATTCCTTTCACGCCGCCGATCTCGCCGGTGAACGCCTTGACGCTGCGCGCCTTCAACGAGCTCTACTACCGCCTTCCGCGGTCCCGGCAGTCGCTTCAGCACTACCTCACATATTTCTATCCGCTCGACTCTCTTCTCGACTGGAACCGACTCTACGGCCGGCGCGGGTTCGTGCAGTACCAATGCGTGGTGCCGCCGGCCGCCGCACCCGCCGCGATCCGCGAGATCCTCGATCTCATCGCCGCCGCCGGCCGGGGCTCCTTCCTCTCCGTGCTGAAGATGTTCGGGACGATGCCCGGCCAGGGCCTGCTGTCGTTTCCGCGGCCCGGCGCCACCCTCGCGCTCGACTTTCCCTTCCATGGCGAGGCGACCCTGGCCCTGCTGGATCGCCTCGACCGCGTCGTCATGGATGCCGGCGGCGGCGTCTATCCGGCCAAGGACGCCCGGATGTCGGGAGAGGTCTTCCGCCGCACCTTCCCCGATTGGCAGAAGCTCGAATCGATGCGAGACCCCCAGGTGATGTCGGCGTTCTGGCGCCGCGTCACCCGCGACACGCCCAGATGATCGGAGACGTTCCATGCAGAAGGTGCTGATCGTCGGCGCCACCTCCGCCATCGCCCAGGCGACGGCGCGGCTGTTCGCCAAGCGCGGCGACCGGCTGTTCCTGGCCGCCCGCAACGCCGAGCGACTGGAGATGGTGCGCCAGGACCTGGCCGCCCGCGGCGCCGGCTCAGTCGAAGTGATGGCGCTCGACGCCAATGACCGCAGCCGCCACGCGGCCCTGCTGGCGGCGGCGGATCGGGCGATGGGCGGCCTTGACATCGTGCTGATCGCTCATGGCGTGCTTTCCGACCAGAAGGCCTGCGAGGCATCGGTCGATCGCATGCTGGCCGACATCGAGACCAATGCGCTCGGTGTGGTCGCTTTCCTCACCCTGGTCGCGAACCGCTTCGAGGCGGCACGCGCCGGCACCATCGCCGTCATCTCTTCGGTCGCCGGCGACCGCGGCCGCAAGAGCAACTACGTCTATGGCGCCGCCAAGGGCATGGTCAGCCTGTTCCTGCAGGGGCTGCGCAATCGCCTGGCCGGTGCCGGGGTACAGGTGCTCACGATCAAGCCGGGCTTCGTCGATACGCCGATGACGGCGGACATCGCCAAGGGCGGGCCGCTCTGGGCGAAGCCGGAAACCATCGCCGTCGGGATCCTCTCGGCGATCGAGAAGCGCCGCGACGTCGTCTATCTCCCCTGGTTCTGGGGACCGATCATGCTGATCATCCGGCACATCCCGGAACGGGTATTCAAGCGGTTGAGCCTTTAGAGGCGGCGCGTCAGCGGGATTCGATCCTCGCATAACCGTCGAGGGCGATCAGAACGTCTTCACCGAACACCAGGTAGGCCTGCAGAGGCCCGAGACGGTTCGCCGCTAGAGGCGCCTCGACCTGAAGCGCCCAGCCGGTGCGAAGGAACGAGGCGTCCTTGAAGACGGCCGCGACGTCCGGCCTCTCGCCGACGACCTCGGCTTCGCCGAGGACGACTCCGTCGGCGGCGACGAGGATCTTTCTCGTCTCTTCCAGGTTCCCGCGCGGATGACGAGCCCAGCCGGTCACCGTGAGCCTGCCGTTGTCGAGCGCGGCCTCGTGGATCCAGCCGACGGGGCTGTCCTCCGCCCTCAGGCGCCAGAGGAACAGGCCTTCGGAATCCTTCAGACGAATGGTCCCCCGAGGCCGCGCCGGATCCTTTGGGAAGCCGCTCCAGCCGATGGCCTGAAGCTGCTTGATCCTGTGGCGCAGCAGCAGGGGATCGGGGTAGACGAGCTTCAGGCACTCATCCGTTGCCCGCTCGATCAGCATGAGGCAGCGGCGGTTCTCGGCCATCAGCGCGCCGCGTTCGGCGAAGCCGGCCCAGGCCCTGACGTCTGCCCAGGCGACAAGCACGATCATGAGGCCTGCCGCGAAGGCCGCGGTGACCGTCCGGGCTGTGGGCCAGCGCCCGGCCGGCCAGGCGCGAAAGGCGAGCATCCCGAGAGGCACCAGGGCGACCGACAGCAGCAGGGACACGGTCACGTAGCGGCTCATGAATCCCTGATCGGCGCCGAAGCCGACCCGGCCGATCCCGGTGAGTACGGCATTCGCCCCGGCGAAGGCACCCATCGCGATCCATGGCACGACCAGCTCGGGCGCGGTGCGGAAGCGGCGGTCGGCGATGAAGGCAAGGGCGAGAAACGCCGCCGTCGCTCCGAGGCCGAGCCCGGTATCCCGGCCGAGGGGGCCTGATGCGTAGTTGCCGAGATATGTGAGGAACGCGAGCGGGCGCTCCAGCGCCACCAGGGGCGACGGGTGGTGGAGCGGGCGGTTGTAGCCGACCAGGTACAAGGCGATGGCGGCGGCAGCCACGGCCAGCATGGCTGGCAGGACCCGGTGCCGGAGCGGGTGAAAGGCGAGGATGAAGATGACGCAGACCCAGATCGCGGCACCGCTGGCGATGCTGTACTGGCAGATGAAGGCAGCCCCCGCGGCGCCCGCGAGATGGGTCCAAGGCCGGGCACTGCGAAGGCTCCAGGTCGCGAACGCGATCGCCGCGATCGCCCCGAGGACGGCCAGGAACCACTGCACCTGCCAGCCCCACAGCCAGTTCTCCCATTGAGTCAGCGAGAACACGATGGCGGACAGGGTGAACGCGGCCCATACCCGGCCGACGGCGCTTGCCTGGCTGAGGATCGGGCGTGCCAGCGCCATCAGCACCGCCAGGCTCATGCCGGCGAGCGCCACGCTGACGACCATGTTGACGTGGACGTTCCAGCGCGTGAGGTAGGCGAGCGGCAGCATGACGAGCCGCGGAAACAGCATCCGGTGCTCGTTGTGCTGGCTGGCGAGCTCGGTCCATCCCGGCACGCTTCCGTTCGTCAGCCGGATCAGCGGACGGGCGAGCTCCCAATCGTCCCAGAACGGGACATTCACGCCGAAGCGGAGCACAAGGAGGAGGATGGCCGCCGCGGGCCCGAACAGGGCGCTCCAGAAGGCGATACGCGGCAACCGATCCATCCCGATCCCTTCGCAGACTCAAGCCCGCCCGGCCGCGGCGATGCTTGGGGCCATCGGCAATCCTTGTCAACGGCGCGCCCCGGCGAGGACGATCACCGCTGCTCGATCATCGCGCCGCCCCCGATCGGCGAGAGCATGCCGTCGCCGACGACAAGATAGGCGCGGAACCGCAGGGGCCGGGCGGCTGACGAAAAGCTTTCCGAGTGCAAGGTCCACCCGCTGCGCCGAAGGGCGGGGTCGTTGTAGTGAGCGGCAACGAGAGGACTCTCATCGCCGATCACCGCCTCGCCGACATACCTTGCCTCGCCGGCCAAGGCGTCACCCACGGTCACGACGACTCTCGGCGCGCCGCCGCCGCCGTCACGGGGCGGGCGCGCCCACCCGCTGATGGTAAGGGTGCCGCTGTCGAGCTGAGCTTTGTCGAGCCAGCCGATCGGTAGGTACGCCGGGCGCAGCCGCCAGAGGCCCGGGCCATTCGGCCCGGACAGGAGGAGGGTGCCGGGTGGCTGCGACTCATGGGCCGGAAAGCCGCTCCATCCCAAGGCCTGCAGCTTCTTCGCCCAGTCGCGTACCGGTGCGGCATGCGAGAAGATCTTGTTGAGGCAGTCGTCGGTCGCCTCGTCGATCCGGATGAGGCATTTGCGGGCCTCGGCCATTTTCCGGCTTTCGGCGGTGAGCGGTTTCAAGCTCAGGACGTCGGTTCGGATCACCAGGAAAGTCAGCAGTGTCGCGCCGCCGAGGCCGACGATGCGGCGAAGCCGCGTCCAGCGGCCGGCGGGCCAGGCGCGGTATGCCAGGAGGCCGAGCGGAACCAGGGCGATCGTCAGCAACAGGCCGACGGTCGCATAGCGACTCGCAAACCCTTGCTCGGTGCCCATCCCGACCCGGCCGACTGCCGTCAGCAATGCCGTCGCCCCGGCGAAGGCGCCGAGCGCGATCCACGGGATGACGAGATCGAGTTTTCCCCGGTAGCAGATGGCGGTGAAGGCGGCGAGGCCGGCGAACGCCATGCCCGCACCGAGACCCAAGGCGGTATCGCGGCCGAGCGGTCCTGAGAGGTAGTTGCCGACATAGATCAGGAGCGCGAGCGGATGATTGAGCGCCGCCAGCGGCGACGGGTGGTGAAGCGGCCGGACGTAGCCGATGAAGTAGAGGGTGGTCGTGAAGACGCCGATGGCAAGCCAGATGACGAGGACCCGGCCCCGACGCGGATGAAAAGCAAGGATCAGCGCGCCCGATACCCAGACGGCGACGCCGCTGGCGATGCTGTACTGACAGACGATGGCGGCAGCGGCGGCGCCCGCGATCCAGGGCCATGGTCGCCGGCTGGCCAGGCTCCGCGTCGCCAGCGCCACCGTCGAGACGGCCGCCGTCACGCCGAGAAACCATTGCAGTTGCCAGCCCCATAGCCAGTTCTCCCACTGGCCGAGGGAGAACGACGTGGCGGCGATGACGAACGAGGCCCAGACCGCGCCCGCTTGGCTGGTCTCACGAAGGATCGGACGCAGCAGGGCGAGGAGAATGAGGAGGCTGCAGCCGGTCAGCAACACGCCGGCCAGCAGTTCGGCGACGATGTTCCAGCGCGTAAGCAGGGCGAGCGACAGCATGAGGAGCTTCGGAAAGACCATCCGATGCTCGTTGTGCTGGCCGATGATGTCCGCCCACGGGATGCTGCCGAGATCAAGCCGCACCATCGGGTCGACGAGGGTCCACTGGTCCCAGGAGGGGACGTTCACCCCGTAGCGGAGAACGAGACAGAGAACGACGGCGGCCGGTCCGACCAGGACGGCCGCCTGGAGCACAACTCGAACCGGCCGGTTCATCCGCATCTCTCGCGCCCCTCGCCATCGTGGAGCCGACGCGGCGATCCATGGAGGGCATCGGGGAGCCATGTCAACACCTCCCGGCCACGAGGCGCCGGCGGTGAAGACGATTGCGGTGACCGGTGCCCGCCTCTATGACGACGGTTCCCTTTCCTGGAATGCCGATGCTTCGTCGCTTCTATGACTGGCTGCTGCACATCGCCGCCGACCCGCGGGCGTTGCCGTGGCTCGCCGTCGTCTCTTTCGTCGAGAGCTCGGTCTTCCCGATCCCGCCGGACGTCCTGCTGATCCCGATGATCCTGGCCCGGCGCGACCGGGCTTTCTTCTATGCGACCGTCTGCCTGGTCGCCTCCGTGCTCGGCGGATTGCTCGGTTACGCCATCGGCCACTGGGGCTTCGAGGCGATCGGGCGGCCGGTCCTGACCTTCTACGGCTATGGCGATGCCATCCGGCAGTTCGAGCAGGCGTTCGCCGAATACGGCTGGTGGATCATCGTGCTGAAGGGGGCGACGCCGATCCCCTACAAGCTCGTGACCATTGCCAGCGGCGCCGCCTCTTTCGACCTCCTCGAGTTCTTCACCGCTTCGATCCTGTCGCGCGGCATCCGCTTCTATGCGGTGGCGCTGCTGCTGTGGTGGTTCGGCCCGCCGGTCCGCCGCTTCGTCGAGGAGCGGCTGGGACTCGTTGCCCTGGTCGGGACGATCCTGCTGGTCGGCGGCTTCGTCGTCGTGCGCTATATCGTCTAGCCATGAAGCTCCTTTCGCCCCGCGCCGCCCCGGCGCTCCTCGCTCACGGATCGGCGGCCCTCCTGCTGGGCGCGCTCGCCTTCCAGCATTGGGGGGGCCTGGCGCCCTGCGTGCTCTGCCTCTGGCAGCGCTGGCCGCATGTCGTCGCCATCGCCGCCGGCTTCGTCGGCATGTTCCTGATCCGCCAGGGACGGCAGGCCCCGGCCGGTTGGGCGACCCTGGCCGCGGCCCTGGCCCTCGCCGTCACCGCCGGTATCGGCGCCTACCACGCCGGGGTCGAGCTGCATTGGTGGGAGGGGACGGCCGCCTGCGGGGCGACCGGCCCGATCGGCACCAGTGCGGCTGCCCTTCGCGACCGGCTGCTGGCCGCACCCGTGGTCCGCTGCGACGAGATCGCCTGGTCGCTGTTCGGCATCTCGATGGCCGGGTGGAACTTCCTGGTCTCGGGCGCATTGGCCCTGATCGGCGCAAAGGGCGGCCTGGCACTCATCCGATGAACAAGCGTCTTCCCGGCGATCTCTCCGGCGCGGAACTGGTCGACCGCATCCTCCGCGTCGATCACGCCGGCGAATACGGCGCACGGCGCATCTACGAGGGCCAGCTTGCGGTGCTCGGCAAATCGGCGAGCGCACCGACCCTCCGCCATATGGCCGAGCAGGAGAGCCAGCACCTCAAGGCCTTCGAGACGCTGATGGTCGAGCGCCGGGCGCGGCCGACGGCGCTGCTGCCGGTCTGGCATCTGGCCGGATACGCACTGGGGGCCGCGACCGCGCTGCTCGGCGAGCGCGCGGCGATGGCCTGCACGGTCGCGGTCGAGGAAGTGATCGACGAGCATTATCGGGGCCAGATCGCCTCGCTCGAGGGCGGGGAGGCGGCGCTCGGCGAGACCCTCGAGAGCTTCCGCCAGGACGAGGTGGCGCATCGTGACACGGCGCTTGCTGCCGGTGCGGAGGAAGCGCCCGGCTATGCCGTGCTCTCGCAGGCGATCAAGGGCGCGTCGCGTCTCGCGATCTGGCTCTCCGAGCGGGTCTAGGCCGACTCCAGCTCCGAATCCCAGTAGAGGAAGTCGCGCCAGCTCTCATGCAGGAAGTTGGGCGGGAAGGCCCGGCCGTTCTCCTGCAGCTGGTAGACCGTCGGCTGGTAGGGCTTGGTGCGCGGATGCATGCCGGACTCGCGCGGCAGCCGGTTGCCCTTCATGAGGTTGCAGTCCGAGCAGGCGGTGACGACGTTGGTCCAGGTCGTCCGCCCGCCCTTGGAGCGCGGCGTGACGTGGTCGAAGGTCAGGTCCTGGGTCGGGAAGCCTTGGCCGCAATACTGGCAGCCGAAACGATCGCGCAGGAACACGTTGAACCGGGTGAAGGCCGGCCGCCGGGCCGAGGCGATGTAGTCCTTGAGCGAGATGACCGATGGCAGCTTCATCTCGAAATTGGGCGAGCGCACCGTGCGGTCGTATTCGTGGATGATGTTGACCCGGCCCATGAACACGGCCTTGACCGTGTCCTGCCACGACCAGAGCGACAGGGGGAAGTAGCTGAGCGGCCGGAAGTCGGCGTTCAGCACCAGAGCGGGACAGCTTTCGGGCGACACAAGCCCCACGCCGATCCTCCTGACGGACGATCCCGGCGGGGACGATCCCCTGCGGGACGCCTACGATCTACATACCGTATCTGTCCGGATGGCACAATATGTGGGGCCGCCCGGATCTCCTTATGGCTTGATCTCGTTTACAGAATCATGACCGAAGACCTTGGCGAGGCGTTTTCCGCCCTCGGTCAGGCCGCGCTCGTCGATCGAATGCGCCAGACCGGGTCGGACCAGGGTCTCGACCGGGATGCCGGCGGCCTTCAATCCTGCTTCCGAGGCCGCCAGCGAATCGAAGGGCACCATCTCGTCGGCCGTGCCGTGGATCAGCAGGACCGGCGGTTTGGATCGCGTCTCGGTCGTCAGGAGATCGGCCCCGATCAGCCGACCAGAGTAGCCCAGCACCTGGGCCACCGGCTTCTCCCGCCGGGGCGCTACGAACAGCGACATCATGCAGCCCTGGGAGAAACCGGCGAGGGCCAGGCGGGACTCGTCCAGCCCGTGGCGGTCGAGTTCCTGGGTGATGAAGGCGTCCAGGATCGGGGCCGCCGCCTGGACGCCGGCGAGGATGCGGTTCGGCGAGCGGTCCTGCAGGCTGAACCACTGGTAGCCGTAGGGGGCCATGTCGCAGGGGAAGGGGGCGTTGGGCGAGACGAAGGCGGTATCCGGCAGGCCCGGCGCCCAATAGGGGGCAAGCCCGATCAGGTCATTGCCGTCGGAGCCGAGGCCGTGGAGAAGGATGACGAGGCTCCGGGTCTTGCCGCTGCGTGCCGGCAAGCGGGGGCCGTCGAGGGCGAAGGGATCTTGCATGGCCGAGAGTTGTAGACGGCCGCCGCTGCGGCCGGCAACCTGAACAAGCAGACCCATGATCGTCACCCGCTTCGCGCCGAGCCCGACCGGGCGCCTCCATCTCGGCCATGCTCATTCGGCTCTCCTCGGCCATCGCCGGGCGCGGGAGGCGGGCGGGCGCTTTCTCCTGCGCATCGAGGATATCGACGGCACGCGTTGCCGGCCGGAATTCGTCGATGTCATCGGCGAGGATCTCGCCTGGCTCGGCCTCGACTGGGACGGCGAGATCCGGCGCCAATCGCGGCATATGGCCGACTACCGGGGCGGGCTCGACCGCCTTCAGGCTGCCGGCCTGCTCTATCCCTGCTTCTGCACGCGGGCCGAGATCAAGGCCGAGATCGAGCGATCGGGCGCCGCGCCGCACGGCCCGGACGGGCCGCTCTATCCGGGGACGTGTCGTGGCCTCGGCGACGAGGAGCGGCAGGTTCGGAGCGCGGCAGGCCGTCCCTATGCGCTGCGGCTCGACATGGCGAAGGCATGCGCCGATGCCGGCCCGCTCATCTGGCACGATCTCCGGCTCGGCGAGCGGGAAGCCCGGCCAGAGCGCTTCGGCGACGTGGTCCTCGGACGCAAGGAGACGCCGGCCAGCTACCATCTCGCCGTCACGCTGGATGATGCGGTGCAGGGCGTCACCCTGGTCACGCGCGGCGAGGACCTCCTGGCATCGACCGACGTGCATCGGCTGCTGCAGGCGCTTTTCGGTCTGCCGACGCCAGCTTATGAGCACCATTCGCTGATCCTGGACGCAGCGGGCAAGCGGCTGGCCAAGCGCGACGGCGCGCCGACGCTGGCGGCATTGCGGGACCAGGGCCGGGCGCCGGGCGAGGTCCGGGCGATGGCAGGATTTCCGGACTAGGATCCGATCAGGCGGTTGATGATCGTGAGCAGCTCGGCGCGCCGGAATGGCTTCTGCAGGGCGTCGTCAGCGCCGAGCGCGCGCGCCATGTCGAGGAAATCCATTGCACCCGATCGCCCCCCGCCGGAGATGGCGATGATCTTCAGGGTGGGATGAGCGCGCTTCAGCACCATAATGGTCTCGATGCCCTCCTTCTCGGGCATCAGGATGTCGGTGATGACGAGATCGGGCTGGACCGTGTCGCAGAGGGCGATCCCGGAATCGCCGTCGCCGGCTTCGTGGACCTCGTGCCCGGCGCCCTGGAGCATGCGTACGAGCGTTCGCCTGACCTCGTCGTCGTCGTCGATCACGAGGAGTCTAGCCACGACGCGTCTCCCTCAGCCTTGCTTTCTGCTCGACGGCGCCGACATCGCGGCCTTCACCGGATAGGAGCCCCGGCGAAACCCGAGGAAGAGTGGCCGCTGTGCTCCGACACGCGGGCCTGAGGCAAGGGCAGCCGTTCGCTTGCTGCGCGACACGTCGGCGGCCTCCTAGATTGCGCATTCCGACGATTGCGACCACCGATTCCGACGGATCGCGACCACCTGTTCCGATCGATCGCGACCAGTGTGGCGCGGGCGCTTGCAGCGCCGTTGGATGTTGATGGTGATGTCAGTCTTCCGTGGGTTGGTCAAGCACGGCAAG
>CAXNIC010000173.1:0-10095 GCA_964201945.1 Alphaproteobacteria bacterium | reverse complement strand
TCCATCGGGAAGTACCCGATCGCCCAAACGTGCAGGCACGGGTTGCAGCGCACAAAGAAGGGCTTCTTGACCTCAGCCACGGGGCTTCTCCGCCGGCACGAACCAGTTGGTGAGGAGCAGCAGCGCCTCCCGAAGGGTCTGCTTCTTGGGCGGCGCAGCCATCAGCCGGCGGCCTCCGGATCCTTGCCGCCGAGCGAGCGGAGCAGATCGCAGATGCGCCGGCGGACGGCGACGTCCTTGATGCCGTAGTAGGCACGGACGAGCTCGATGGTCTCCCGCTTGGCCAGCGGATCCGGGCCTGGCGCCGCGATGTCCTTGGCCGCCTCGTTCTCTAGTCCGTCGTAGAAGAAGGAGACGGGCACGTTGAGCGCGCGGGCCAGGTCCCAGAGCCGAGAGGCGCCGACCCGGTTGGTGCCGCGCTCGTATTTCTGGACCTGCTGGAAGGTGAGGCCGAGGACCTCGCCAAGCTGGCCCTGGCTCATGCCCAGCAAGCTGCGGCGCTGGCGCATGCGCGAGCCGACGTGGGCGTCCACGTTGGTTGCCTCGCGCGGCCTCGGCGAGGGCGCGCGGTCGGCAGCCAGGTTGGCGAGGTCGGCCATCTTCAGCTGCCCCGGATCCGCTCGACCATGGCCTTCTCCTTGTCGGAGAAGGTGCCGTCGGCGTTGGCGATCTTGGTGGCGATGCCGAGGATGCGGGTCTTGGCCGCCTTGTCGGTGACCTTGTGGACGGTCTCGAGCAGGGTCTCGGTGCCCATCACCTCGTCCTCGCCGAGCAGCTCGACATACTTGCTGAACAGCGCCTGGACTTCGGTGGCGCCGAACGACTTGAGGTCGGGGTGCGCGGCGATCGCGGCGATCGCGGCCGACTTCTCCTTCGGCTCGATCGTGCCGTCCGCCTTGGCGATCAGGACGGTCGCGGCGACGCACGCCTCGAACTCCTGGCGGTTGGCCATGCGGTCGAGGCCGGTGGTGGCGGCGTCGAGGGCCTGGGCGCCGAGCTTGACGGCGCTGCCGGCGAGCTTCTTCAACAATCCTGTCAACGGAGGTCTCCCTGCTGGGTTGGTTTCAATGAGGGGGCGATATCGGCGGCCGCTACTTCCCGCCCCCGCCGCCGTCGCTCCCGCCGCTGTCGGACGAGGAGGAGTCGGTGCCACCGATGAAGATGATGCTGGAGCCGTCATCGCCCCCGCTGCTGCGCCGGCGACTTGCCGGGCGCGCTGCAGGGCGGGACGGGCTCATGTAGGGGTGGGGGCGCGGGCGGAGGTTCTGGACGGCTTCGGCGGCAAGCTGCCGGCGATCTTCGTCAGGCGCCGGATAGCCGCCCGATGGGCGCAATCCGAGCAGTGATCTCAGCCAGTCGAACATCAGATCCCCCCGCAAGGTCAGAGAAGGCGGGGGCGTCCACCCGGACGCCCCCGTGTCGAGAACGTGTCGATCAGTCGGTGAGGGCGCCGTTGACGGCGGCGATGAAGTCCACCTCGTCCATCGTCTTGACGTCGACGATGTCGTGGGCCGCGCCCTTGGACGTGAGGTTGTCGTCGAGGTCGACCAGCCACTTTCTGAGGCTCGGCGACCGCTCGCCGACCGTGAGGAGCCCGATCCGGAACTCGAGCGGATCCTTCACGTCCTTGGTGATGGCGATGATCGCCTTCTCGACGGCCTCCTGATCGGCCGGCTCGCCATCGGTGAAGCAGAGGAGGAACGTCTGCTTGCTGCCCTTGCTCTTGTGCTCGGCGTAGGCGGCGTTGATGGCGAGGTCGGTCCGCGTCATGCTTTCGGTCTTGATGCCCGAGAGCTTGGCGTCGATGTCCTCGGGCTTCATGTCCGGGAACGCGTGGCACGAGGCGCCGAAGAGGTAGATCGAGACGCCGTCCGGATCGAACTTCGCGGCTTCGGCGCAGAAGGTCTTCACCGTCTCGAGCGTGTAGGCCAAGCGGCTGGTGCCGCCCTTGCAGTCCTGGGTGTTCATCGAGCCGGAGATGTCGAGGGCAACGATGAACTGGTCGCCCTTGTTGATCTCGAGGCGGCTGGGGTCGGCGACTGCGCCGGCGGGGACGTTCGTATCGTTCGGCATGGGTGTCCTTTCGGGGTTCTTAGGCTTGAGCCGCCGCGGCGCGGCGGTTAGAGACGACGGAGTTGAGCAGCGCGGCGCCGATGAAGAAGGCGCCGATCAGCCCGGTGACGGCCTCAGGGATATGGAAGATGGGAGAGGCCAACATGACGCCTGCCAGGGCAGCGATGGCCCAGAAGGCGCCGTGTTCGAGGTAGCGGTACTCGGCGAGCGTCCCCTGGCGGACCAGGTAGATGGTCATGGAGCGGACGAACATCGCGCCAATGCCGAGGCCGATCAGGATGACGAAGATCTTGGACGTGAGCGCGAAGGCGCCGACGACGCCGTCGAAGCTGAAGGCCGCGTCCAGGACGTTGAGGTAGAGGAAGCCGGCGAGCCCCTGCTTGGCGACAGCGCCCGGCGCCTCGTCGACCTTGAACATGTTGCCGAGGGCGTCGACCAGAACCCACGAGACGACGCCGATCAGCCCGGCCACCATGAACGGCCACGACACGGTCGGCGGCAGCCACCGGCTGACACAGGCGATCGTCAGGAGGGTGACGCCGATCAGGATGGACCTGACGCCAAAGGTCGGCGGGCTGGACCAGCGGGCGATCGCCGCCAGCGGGTTCTCGATCGCCGGCAGCCAGTGCAGTTCCTTCTCATGGTCGACGAAGAAGGCGAGGGCCACCAGCATCAGGAAGGCGCCGCCGAAGGCCGCGATCAGCGGATGGGCCGCCTCCATCACCTGGGCATAGCGGTGCTCGTCGTGGATCGCCAAGTGGAGGAGCGTCCAGGGATCGATCCCGGACGTGGCCGAGCCGATGGCGACCGGCAGGATGCCGCGCATGCCGACGACCGCGATCAGCATGCCCCAGGTCAGGAACCGGGCCCGCCAGATCTCGGACATGTTGGCCATGACCTTGGCGTTGACCACGGCGTTGTCGAGGCTGAGGCTGACCTCCAGCACCGAGAGCACGGCCACGATCCAGAGGGTGCCGAGGACGTCGCCCTGGGGCGCGATCAGCGCGGCGACGGCAAATGAGATCAGGGTGTAGGCGATCGAGCCTTTGAACTGCGAAAGCATGGTCATTACTGCTCTGGTCGGTTGCGGGGTCGGGGGGCTAGGCGAGCTCGGCGCTGCGCGCGTTCATGATCGTTTCGAGCTCGAGGAAGCCGCCCGGGTAGCTGAGCTTCAGGTTCCGGATGTTGTTGCCCTGCTTGAGGACCCAGGCGTTGATGAACGCCACGGACGGGGCAGCCTTGAGCACCGGCTTGCAGAGCGAGACGTAGGCCATCCAGTCGTTGCCACCCTTGGGCTTGGTCGGGATCTCGATCAGCTCAGGATCGGGATCCGCCGCCGCCTCGCCCTTCTTCTCGGCCTCGACAGTTCCGGTCGTCCCGGCGCCGTCGCCGGTCTTCGATCCCAGCTGCCACAGCTCGATCGCCTCGCGGATGGTGGCGGCCGGCACCTCTTCCTTCTCGGCGTCGAGGCGGACCAGCAGGTCCTCGTTGTATTCGACCAGGGCCTGCATCGCCTCCGGCCGCTTCGAGAACTGATCGAGCAGGAAGACGGACGCCTCGTGCGGGGTCGGACGCTGGTGGGGCTCGCCGTCGGCGTCGACGACCTGGTAGGGCGGCTTGGAGTCGGTGGCCGGCTTCTCGCTCTCGCCGCGGGTCGGCCGCGGCGGTGTCGCGTCACCGGTCAGCGGCGGCCAGGTCTCGTCGATGGTGGACATGCCGTCGGCGATGGACTGGATCTCGGCGATGATCCTGGCGACGTCGGGCGCCAGCCAGTCCTTGACGACGCGGCCGGTGGTGGCCTCGACGCGCGGGATAGCCACCTTCATATCGGTGAGGCGGGCGACGACCTTGGTGCGGTACTTGTCGAGGTCCTTGCCGACCTTTTCGATGATGCTGCTCTGCGCCTCCTGCATCGCGAAGTCGGTGAAGTATTCGAGGGCGTTGCAGACGACGTTGCGGATCGCCTTCGACACGCCGACCTGCAGGGCGATGTCGAGCTGGCGGGCCTTGTCCTTCGTCCTGAACCCGCCCTCTGGCTCCTTCCGCTGCTGGAACGGCCGGGTGTAGTTGAAGCCGGTCTCCAGATCGACGAAGCGGGCGTAGATGATCCAGGTGTCGCCGTTGTCGACGACCCGGGTGTCGATCTGGCAGTTGCCGTAGATGCGCGCCACGTTGTTGGCGCACTTGATCGACGGACCCTCGACCCAACCCTTGCCGCCCGGCTTGTTCTTGTCGTTGACCTGCCAGCGGTAGTACCAGTCCTCGCCGGAGACCTTCGCCATCACGCCGATGTCGCGCAGGACCTTCGGCAGGTCGCGGGCGACGGCGACTTTCTGGGCCGTGATGCTGCTGTCGATCGCGGCCAGCGAGGAGCCGCCGAACGGCACCAGCGCCTGCTCGCCGGTGGGCTTGGCGAAGGCGGCGGCGACGGCTTCGACGCTGTCGGAGTCGACGATGGCGGTGGAACGCTCGTTCATGATGATGGGCCTCAGCGGGTGACGGTCTTGGTGTCTTCGAAGATGTCGACGCCCCGGAGCTTCCGGCCGCCGGCATCGACGAAGCTGGCGACAGCGGCTTCGATCGCATCCTGCTTCAGGTGCGGGCGCAGCGCGTTCAGGTCCACGGTGTCGCGATCGACGGTGCCGTGGGTCCAGTAGCGCTGGACGGTGGAGACCGCGCCGTAGATGCCGCGGGTCTTGCCGAACTCGGCCGGCTTGGTGGTCTCGACCTTGGTGACCTTGGCCTCGGCGACGGTGACGCGCTTCTCCGCCTCTGTGACGGTGCGGTCGGCGCTCTTGGTGACGCGCTCTTCCTTGCGCTCGGCGACGCCCAGGGTGTCTTCGGCCTTGGCCACGACGCGGTCGGCGGCCTTGACTTCCTTCACCGCGGCCTTTTGCACCTGGTCGGCGGTCCTAGATGCCTCCTTGGCCTTGAGCTTGGCCTCTTCGGCCGCCTTCGCGAGACGGTCGGCCTCCTCCTTGCTCGCCGCCTCGGCCGCCAGCCGGGCGGCCTCCGCCTCTTCGGCCTCGCGCTTCGCGGCCTCGGCGGCCTCGTTCGCCTTCCGGGTCTCCTCCTCGGCGGCCTTCCGGACGCGCTCGGCCTCTGCGGCGGCCTCATCGGCCACGCGCTTGGCCTCAAGGCGCACGCGCTCGGCTTCCTGGCGCACGCGGTCGGCCTCTTCCTTCGCCTCGCGCTCCCTCTTCTCGGCTTCCTCGCGGACGCGCTGGGCCTCGGCCTCTTTCTCCTTCCGGACGCGGTCGGCCTTGGCTTCGATCGCCTTGCCGAGCCGGGCCGAGATGCGGCCCTTGCCGGCCGTCAGCGGCTCGGCCATGCCGTTGAAGAGCCCGTCGACGATGCGCTCACCGAAGAGATAGGGCTCTTTCTCGACGACCCGGATGCCGTCGATCTTCTTCACCTGGGCGGTGATCGACTTGATGAAGTCGGAGACCGCGCCGATCATGTCCTCCGGAATCTCCTCCGGGATCCTCTCGACCTGGGCCAGCAGCTCGGTGGAGCGGGCGGTCAGCTCGGTGTTGCGCTCGAGGATCTCGGTGCGCAGCGCCTGCTCGCGGGGCGGCAGGTTGTGGCCGATACCGGGGGAGAAATCGTCGCCAGCCATGGTCTATGCGCCTCTAGAAATTGAAACGGATCTTGTTGAAGTCGACCGGCTGGTCCGGATTGGCCTCCGGCATGTCCGGCTCATGGGCGAGGGCGTGCTCTCGCATCGCCAGCATGTGGCGGTAGTCGGCTTCGCTGATCGGCTCGCCGGCGAGGCCGCGCGACTTGATCGCGTCCCGGACCTCGCCGTTGACGGTGAGCACGTAGCCGTAGTCCCAGAGCGGCTCGCCATCCTCGCCGAAGGCCGGCGGGATCTCGCGCAGCCGCACCGGGACGAAGGGGCCGCCCTTGACCAGCCGCGTGCGATAGAAGCCGGGGCGGAAATGGCCGCTGACCTGGTTGCCGGTCGGAGAAATGAACCAGTCGTCATCTCTCACAGCACCTTCTCGGTCTGCGGGAGAGGCTCGAGATAACCGAGGGCGATGGGCTCGGCGCCGCCGGCGTCCCAGCGGACCACTGCCCGCGGGAGGTTGTGCTCGTCGTCGGGCGGCAGCAGCGCGACGACCATGCCCTCGCGGCCATCCAGATGGCGGACACGGCGGCCAGGCTCGATCGTGAGCTTGCCGGTCATCGAGCGGCCACCCAGACGAGGAAGGCGGCTAGGCCGAACAGCGCCGACGAGCCCAGGGAGCAGAAGAACATGACGTGGCGCTCGGCGCGGTCAGGACCGATCACGGTGCGGAGACCGATCGCGGGGAACGCGGCGAGGCCAAGGGCGGCCACCGCCGCGGCCACGGCACCGGCGACGAGGAGCGCGGTCATCAGGCGGCGATCTCGGCGCCGGCAACCGGGTGAGGGCCGAACCACCGCTTCTCGCCGGTCGGCGTCAGGATGTGGTCGTGCTTGAGCTCGCCGACGAAGAGGTCGTCGTGGCCGTAGCGCGGAGCCTCGCGCGGCTTGAGATCCTCGAACCGGATCGGAAATTCAGGGACGCTGTGGAGGTAGGTGCCGTTGGCTGTGACCAGGTCGTAGCCCAGCGGCTTGGTGCAGACGATCCCGACGACCCAGCAGGGCAGATTGCGGAAGGTAACGGCATCGCGCAGGGCGAACTGATCTGTCAGCACCATCTCCTCCTTCTCGGAGGGTCCGGTCGCCAAAGGGGCTGGCGACCGGACCATCCGAACTGCGAGCGGTGGGGGGAAACCGCTCTACAGTCAGGATGGTGCTATAATCTCACCGCTCTGTCAAGGTTGTTGGTGCGATTTTCTCATCACTCGTCGGCAGCGGGGAAAAGATCCCGGGTGGCGCGCGTTTGAGAAGGCGCGTCAGAAGGGAATTTCGATCCAGTAAGTATTCTCTTAGTTGCTGACCGCGTGGGAAAGTGTACAAGCACACCCTTGTTACCCGCCAAGGCTCGGCTCGGAGGCACGTCCTTCAACATCAGCGGCATTTTTTCTGGTGCTTCAGCAGCCAACAGCCCGACGATTATTGAGTCGAGGAGCCGAAGCGCACGATCTTTACTATTTGGCAACGGCAGGCCCCCTATACATGGCCACCGCGAAAGCGGAGGTGGCCGGTAATTCGGGGTCGTGGTTCGAACGACCGGGAGGCACGTTACCAGCGTGCCGCCCCCACCGATTCGCGGGGGCACCTTAGCGTTATATAAAGTTTTAGGAATTGCAACAAGACGGAGGGTAACGGCTCCGTAAACACCCGGTTACCGCGATCGGGCGGCCGGGACTATCTGATCGAAGACCTGGCGCGCTGACGGTGCCTCACCGCTGGCCCGCTGTTCCTCGACCCATAACCGGTAGGCGGACACGATCATGAGGGCCAGGCGCTGGGAGGACCAGTTCTCGCCCAGCTCGGTATTCTTTTGCAAGGCGTGGGCGATCAAACCCTCGAGCACCTCGGAGTCGATCGGCTTCGGCGCCTCCGGCCTGGCGGCCTCGGCCGGGATGCCCAGGAGGCGATCGAGGACCTCGTAGCGGCTGATACCGAGGAACTCGGCCAGCGGGGCGATCTCGTGGATATGCAGCCGGCGCTCGCCGTTCAGGGTCTTGAGCAATCCAGAGTTGTCTATCCCGATGGCCCGGGCGAGGGCTCTCTTCGAGCCGCTGGCGAGTCGTGAGACCGCCTGTTCGATCCAGCTCGTCTCGAGCGAGGCCTTCATGAAAAGGTTCTAGCCCAGCGCTTTCCCGTGCGCTGGTGCGGTATTCTCACTTTTCCCTTGCCAAGTGGTGAGGAAATAGCACCATAGTCGGTGACATGAGCACCGAGACCCCCGCCGCGCTGGTCGTCCGTCTCTTCGGAGGCGCCAAGGTCGTCCAGGAGATTTGTCACCTTAAGGCTGTAACCCAGGTCCGCCGCTGGAACTACCCGGCCGACCGCGGCGGCCTCGAGGGCAGAGTCCCCGCCCGTCACCACGCCACCCTCCTGGCCGCGGCCAAGCTGCGGGATCTCCCGCTGACGCCGAAGGACCTGATGCCGTGGCTCGATGCCCCGGCGGAAGAGGCGGCTTGGACGCCCTCCGACATCAGGAGCACCTGATGGCCGGCACGCGCCGAGGGCCCGGGAAGGCATCCTGCATCACGCTTCATGAGCGGATCGAGCAGGACATTCGGCGCAACCTCCGGCGCCGGCTGGACAAGCGCCACGTCCATGGCGCTCGCACGAAGAAGTTCGAAGGAGAGGGCGCCCGTCAGCCGGGGAACCCAGAGCTCGATATGCGTCAGGTCTATCTGGCGAAGAAAGAGCGGCAGGCTCAGCGCCGCCGCGATCGTCTGGCAGGGAAGGCTCCCGATGCCGACGCTTGAGGCTTTCCGTCAGCACGCGAGCAAGGACGCGACGGGCGACCGTCCCGATGTGCTGCAACCCGTGTCGCCCGACACCACGAGAGGAGGACTGGCTCATGGCCGGTACCAAGAAGCCGTCGTCGAAGCCCGCCACCAAGAAAAAGGGCGCGGCGCGCGGCAAGTAGCCGCCGTCCCGTCCCATTCGTTCATCGCCGGCGCGGGGTGCAAGCCGCGCCGGCGATCTTCAGCGATCTGCATGTCGATGAGGCCTCTCGGTCATCGGATCCACGATGACCAACACCGAGAGGCATTCCCATGTCCTTGAAGGACGCCAATCCGTCAGCCCTGGTCGCCGAGCGCATCGTGCTCTGGCTGAAGCGGGCATTTCCTCGCGACACCGCCAAGCTGGTCGCCATCGACCGGCGCGTCGCACCTCGCACCGTCAAAGCCTGGCTCGCCGGCGCCCTGCCGGAGAACCGGCACCTGATCTCCATGTTCCACGACTGGCCCGGCTTTGCCGCGTCCGTCCTCGAGCCTGTGATCGGCCCGACCGACCCGATCTCGCAAGCGGCCAGGCTCGTCGCCGTCAAGAAGCACATGGGGGAACTGCAGCGTGAAATCGAAGACCTGGGGGGACCTCGCATTCGGCTTCTGGATGACGCTGAGCGAGGGGTTCACGGCGGCGGCAGCATGGTGTTTGGCGAAGGCGAGGTACTGGCAGCGCCCGCCGGAGTGACGGCGCGTCGCCGCCCGGTATCCGACATCGAGAAGCGCCCCGAGCTCGCCGCGCTCCGCAACGGACTCGAGCAGTTCACCGCCAGCCTCGGTCGCATCGAACGCGCCCAGGCCCACCAGCTCGCCCATCGCGATCCTGCCCGGCGCACCGGCGTCGCCATCCGCAAGCGCGGCTCCCGTCGCTGGGACTTCGACTTCGTCGCGCCCACCAACCCGCTGCACGGCGACCCCCGGGAGATGGTGGGGAAGGCCGTCACCGATACGCCCGATCGCAGCTTCGGCGCGTGGTGCGCCCGGCAGTTCGACGAGGCGGCGGCGGCGCCCGACCAGCTGATGCTGCTCGACATGACCGGCATCGTCCGCGATGCCGCCGGCGCCACCAGGCGCACCGCGGTCTCGGTGCTGCGCGGCGTCTTCAGCACCGCCATCGGCGACAACATCCTGATCGCCGCCTACGTGCCGCGGCAAGGAGCCCTCAGATGATCCGCGTCCGCCACGTTCTGTCTGACGCCTACCTCCAGCACCACGCGGCCGTGCATCGTGTCGGCTGGCGCGATGTTCGCCGGGCCGGGATGGTGCTGGACGAGATGCTGCACGCGAGCGGCGTGCTCGTTCTGATCACGGAGAACCCGGTCTGGGTCGCCGAGCATTTCAAGGTCTCCGAGCATTCGGACGTGCGCTTCTGCGCGCTCGGCACCGGCAGGGACAACTTCCTCGCCATCGTCGGGTTCGAGCGTGACGCGCCCAGGACTGACAATCCAATCAGCCTGAACGCGGCCCGGAAGTACGCCATCGGCGGCGGCTTGATCACGACGCTGGCGGATCTCTTCAAATCCAAGCGCCTGTGGTTCGACTTCCCGGAGCTCGACGGCGAGGACCTCGACGTCAAGGTGAGGAGCGACGCGGCGAAGAAGATTGGCGTGACGGCGCGTCA
>CAXNIC010000172.1:0-10101 GCA_964201945.1 Alphaproteobacteria bacterium | reverse complement strand
GGCGAGGAGCAGTACAAGGCCGCCAAAGACTTCATGAAGATGCTGATGCCGTCCCATGCCAAGCGCGTGCAGCGCTACAAGGCGGATGGCGGCGTCCCTCTGTTCCAGAAGTTCCAGGTCGAATCCCAGCTCGACGCCATGCACTCGCCAATGGTGCCGCTTAAGTCGGGCGGCTCCATCGTCATCAACCAGACCGAGGCGCTGGTCGCGATCGACGTCAACTCGGGCCGCGCCACGCGCGAGCGGCACATCGAGGACACGGCGCTCAAGACCAACCTCGAGGCGGCCGACGAAGTCGCCCGCCAGCTTCGGCTTCGCGATCTCGCCGGGCTCATCGTCATCGATTTCATCGACATGGAAGACGGCCGCCACAACCATCAGGTCGAGCGGCGCCTCAAGGATGCGATGCGCTTCGATCGCGCGCGGATCCAGATCGGGCG
Organism: Alphaproteobacteria bacterium; assembly: GCA_964201945.1. Taxonomy (GTDB): domain Bacteria; phylum Pseudomonadota; class Alphaproteobacteria; order SHVZ01; family SHVZ01; genus SHVZ01. Next base: position 9,661 of record CAXNIC010000172.1, on the reverse strand, counting down.
CATCAGCGCCTTCGGCTTGCTCGAGCTGTCGCGCCAGCGTTTGCGTCCGAGCCTGGTCGAGGCGTCGACCACGCTTTGCCCACATTGCGGCGGCACCGGCCATATCCGCTCGACCGAGTCGACCTCGCTGCACGTGCTGAGAGCGGTCGAGGAGGAGGGGGCCAAGCGGCGGGCCGCCGAGATCACGGTCTATGTGCCGGCCGGGGTCGCTCTCTACATCCTCAATCACAAGCGCACGACGCTGGCGGAGATCGAGATCCGGCAGGACATGAGGGTCTTCCTCGCCCAGGACGACTCGCTGATCCCGCCGAACCACCGGATCGAGCGGACCAGGCTGCGCGACCCCGACGCACCGCATGTCGAGCCGCGGCCGCAGCAGGCGGCACTGCCTCCGCCGCCCGCGCCGACGGTGGACGACGACGAGGATGACGAGGAGGGTGAAGCCCAGGCCCAGCCCCCGGCCCAGGCGCGTGACGCCGAGAGTAGCCAGCCGCAGCCGCAGGGCGAGAATGGCGAGGAGCGGGGCCGCCGCCGCCGCCGCCGCCGCCGTCGCGGTGGCGAGCGTCCCGGCCTTCCCGGCGAAGGCGCACCGCCTCCGGCCGAGAATGGCAATTTGGCGAGCGCGCCGGTTGCGCGCGCCGAGGCGCCGGTTGGCGCCGAGGATGCCGATGGATCGGATGACGGCGAGGAGCCCCAGTCGTCTGTCACCGGCGCTCCCCCGGGGCCTGGTGAAGAAGGTGAAGGCGGGCGCCGCCGTCGCCGCGGTCGCCGGGGCGGTCGCCGCCGCGGTCGCCGCGAGGACGGCGAAGGAGCTGCAGAAGACGGAGCCCCGCCGCCCGCGGCACCCGCGCCCGTCTCCGCACCGGTGTCCGCCCCTGCCGTCGCCCCCCCGGCCTATCAGGCTCCGTCTTACCAGGCGCCGGCCTACCAGCCGCCCCCGGCCTATCAGCCCGCCTATCAGCCGACCTCGGTCGCCGATCAGGTGCTGTCGGCCTTCGAGCAGTTGGAAACCCAGGAGACCTCGCCGCGTGCCACCTCGGCCGAAGGGGGACGCCCGGTCGAGCCGGCGATGCCGATCGATCCCAATCCGCCGGTCCAGGTGATCGGCGGCGATGCGACGGTCACGCCCAAGCGCGGAGGCTGGTGGCGCCGGCGATAGCCGTCTCGGCAGGACTGAAACGAGAAGCCCTCCCCGTTTGGGAGGGCTTCGTCGTTTAGGCGGGCAGCGTTTTCAGTGGATGCGAACGGGTCCCAGGCGGACGGGGCCTTGGTCCTGGGCGGCCGTGCGAGCAGCGGTCAGTCCGTTCAAGACCGACAGCGGCGGCGGCGCAATGACAGCCGGCGGCGGCGGCGGGGCCGGGATCGCCTCAGCCTGCTGTACCGGCTTCATCTCAGCCTGCCGATACTCCACAGGCCTCGGACCAACAACCGGCTGGGTCTCGTAGGACCTTGCTTCCACGGTCCGCGTATCGATCGGGCGCGGTGCGGCGGGGCGTGTCTCGACCGGCCGCGCATCGGCCTGCCTCGACTCGGTCTGCTTCGGCTCCGATCGCCTGGCTTCGGCCTGCTGCGAACGCCTCGCCTCGGCCTGCTGCCGCGCGGAGACGACGGACTCTAGCGTGGTGATGAGCCGGGGATCCACGGCGTCGCCGCCCAGCGACATGTCGGTGCGAAACTCCTTCACCGCGGCCTTCATCTTCGCGCTCATCCTGCCATCGGGCGTTCCCTCGAAATAACCGAGGTTGGCCAGCAACCGCTGCGCCGCCATGGTTTGCACGTCTGCCGTCAGCTCGGCCTTCGGCAACTCGGTCTTGGCGAGTTCGGTCTTGGGCGTATCGAGCGTGGTGGGCTGCATCTTGGCCGCTTCCGCCGTAGCGTTCGTGACCGGGCTCGTCGCGGCGGCGGTAATGCCGCTCGTCGTCGTCGCGAGGGAGGCCTTCGGCGGCTCGACCTTTGCGGCTTCGACCTTGGCCGGCCACGCCTCGGGCGCCGACTTCGGCGGGAGCGCCGCCTTCGGAGGCAACACGACGGCGACGTGAACCGGAGCCGGTGTCGTCGGGGAGGTGAGCGAGATGACCACTTCGGCGTTCAGCGCCTCTGCGTCCGCCCTCGGAGAGACCATCCAGAGGAGTGCCAAGCCGGTGGCGACCGTCGCGGCGCCTGCCCACCACGGCTCGAAGGCGACGCGCGGGCGATGGGCGGCCTCGGCTTCCGGCGGCTCATCCTCGAGCAACAAGGGCTCGACCTCGCTCCAGCGGGGGCGGCGGTGGGCCACGATGTAAACTACGCTGAAGCTGGCCCAGGCGATCGCGAAGAGTGCCGATGCCGGGATCACAGGAAGGCCGAGGCCGCCCATCGCCGCCAGCATCAGCCCGAAGGCGACCAGCGGATGGATGAAGAACAGCTGGACCGTCGCCAGGGGCGGCCGGGCGCGGATCGCGCCGCAGCCATGGCAAATCGAGGCCTCGGCGTTCACCCGCGTAGCGCAGCAGGAGCATCGCAAGAGCGTGTCGGTTTCAGCCATGATCGTCTCCCGCGACCGTCATTGGTCACTGGGCTAATCAACGTCGGCGGGAGATGGCCGTTCCTGGGGCAAGGGGTGACATATCGGGCATCGGCCGGATACGGACCGCGTCCCAGCTTCTCGCAGCTTCCTCAGGCGAGTACGCGCCCACGTAGAGGAGGGGCAGGGGAAGTATCTTGCAACGTGAAAGAAATTTTGGCATAAAATCAATAAAACAAAGTAAGTTGACGTCAGAATTTGATGGGATCCGCGCGTGGATCGCGGAGAGTTCATGGCAGCGACGGTATCTGAAGACTTGGCGGTGAAGCGGACGGCGGTGAAGCTGCTGTCGACCGCTTGCGATGGCTTGCTGGCGGAGGACGCACCGCTCGCCGCGGCCCTCGTCGCGGCCTTGCGAAGTCCGAACGATCCGCTATTCATCTATAATTATGGTGTGGCCGAGGCCGAGTTCCGCCGCCTGCCGCGGGAAACCACCGATACGCTGATGTCGCGCTGCCAGAGCCGGATCGCCGAGAGCCAGGACGATATCCTGGCCGAGTTCCGCGGTCTCAAAAAGGCGAAGGCGCGGCAGAAGGCGGCGGCTCTCAAGCCGGCGGCCCCGAAGCCGGCACCGAAGAAGGCGCCGGCCGAGAGGAAGACGACCGCCGTCGAATGGACCTGACACGGCCGCGAGGGCCGGGGAATGAGGAACCGATGACGACTGATCTCACCTTGCTCGCCTGGAGCGCCGCGCTCTGCCTCGTTCTTGCGCTCCCCTACACGATTGGGCTCACCCAGCTGCTCGGCCTGCCGATCCTGGCCGGCAACCGCGAGAACTTCCCCACGGTCGAAGGCTGGATCGGTCGCGCCAAGCGCGCGCACATGAACATGATTGAGAATCTGCTGCCCTTCGCGGCGCTGGTCCTGGTCGCGCATGTCGCCGGCAAGGCCGATGCCTCGACCGCGCTCGGCGCCCAACTCTTCTTCTGGGGCCGGGTGGTCCATGCCGGCGCCTACATCGCCGGCATCGCCTGGGTCAGGACCGCGGGCTACGCGGCCGGGGTTGTCGGCATGGCGATAGTCTTCGTCCAGATCATCCGCTAGACATCCCGCGCTTCGTCGGCCGGTCGCGCGCACGTGGCTTGCGCGCGGTCCCGCTTTGCGTCCTGATAGCGCCTTCCCTTTCCCCACAATTGCGAGCAAGCGACGCCATGCCCTTCTCCATGTATCAAGCCACGGTCCCGACGCTCCTGCAGTCGTTGAAGGCCCTCGACATCATCCTCGGCAAGGCCGAGGCTAATGCGGCCGAGCGCAAGATCGACCCGACGGTGCTGCTCAACTACCGGCTCGCGCCCGACATGTTCGCGTTCACCCGCCAGGTCCAGCTGGTGACCGACTTCGCCAAGGGCACGATGGCTAGGCTCGCCGGCCAGGAAGTGCCGAAATACGAGGACACCGAGTCGAGCATCGCCGAGCTCAAGGCGCGGGTGGCCAAGGTCACCGCCTATGTGCAGAGCTTCAAGCCGGCCGATCTCGACGGCTCGGAGACCCGGGACATCACCATCCCGGTCAACGGCCAGCCGACGGTCTTCAAGGGCGCCGACTATCTGACCAACGTCGCTCTGCCGAACTTCTTCTTCCACGCGACGACCGCCTACGCGATCCTGCGTCATTGCGGCGTCGGCGTCGGCAAGCGCGACTTCCTCGCGCGGACCTAGATCCAGGCTATGTGCGTGGGCCGCCGGAGATGTGTCTCCGGCGGCCTTTTCTTTGGCCTACTTCATGAGCCCCGCGGCGCGGAGCGCCTTGGCGATCATGGCGCCTATGCCCGTCGCCGTTGCGCCGGACGTCGCTTGAGGACCGGGCGCGCTCGCATGGCGGCTCGCCGCGTCTTCATCAGCGGTCACTGACGGCGCCAATCCCCAGAACTGCGCGATCCGCCGCGTCGAGGAGATGCCGGCGGCGAGCATGAAGGGCCCGCTCGAGTCGGCGCCCTCGATCCCGTCCCGATGGACCGGCGTGCCGTGACCCATGCCGGTGACGCTGTAGTGCTCGAGGAGCACGCGGCCATCGGCGTCGTTCCAGATCCGGCGCGGATGCCCGTCGACGGTTTCGAGGCGCGTCGGCGCCGGTGCCAGGCCGTGAAGTGGCCGCCACTGCGCGATGATCGCCTCGACATTCGACGGATGGACGGTGGCGTCGGCGCTTCCGTGCCAGATCGAGATCGTCGGCCAGGGGCCGGCATGCGGGGACGCCTTGCGGACCAGCGCCTCGAGCTCCGGCCCCGCCGGCCCGCCATGCCCCCGCATCCGGTCGAAGGCTTCCGGGATGTTATGCGCAGTCCTGTATGGCAGCCCGGCGATGATCGCGCCGCCGGCGAAGACCTCGGGATATGTGGCCAGCATCGCCGAAGCCATGGCGCCGCCGGCGGAGAGGCCGGTGACGAAGATCCGCCGGCGGTCGATGCGATAGTCGACGGCGAGCGTCTCGATCATCTGCCGGATCGAGTGCGCCTCGCCCGAGTCACGCCTGATATCGGCGCGCTCGAACCAGTTGAAGCAGAGGTTGGGGTTGTTGGCGCGCTGCTGCTCGGGGAACAGAACCGCGAACCCATGCCGCTCGGCGAGGCGAGACCAACCAGAACCGTGGTCGTAGCCCGCCGCCGTCTGCGTGCAGCCGTGCAGGACGACGACGAGCGGAGAGCCGCTGCTCATGCCTGCAGGTATGAAGGTGCGGGCTTTCAGCGCTCCGGGATTGGAGCCGAAGCCGGCCAGCTCCGTCAGTCGCTCGGCGCCAGCATCGACGGGGGCGGTGCCGCGGGCGGCCCGATGGCGTGTCAGGCGTTCGATCGTGTCGGAAAGGCTGCGCATGTCGAAACTCTCCCTCAGCCGAAGGCTGCGGAGGCCCTGGCGTCACCAGTCTAACGCGATTGCCGTGCAATTGTTGCTGCGGTGCAGCATATAGCCGCGGGAGAGGCCGTTCGACACTTAAAGCGTGGCCGCACCGAAGGTATCGCAGGCCTTGAGGTCGCCGGATTCGAAGCCGCGGCGGAACCAGCGGACGCGCTGGGCCGAGGTGCCGTGGGTGAAGGAGTCGGGGACGACGCGCCCCTGCGTCTGGCGCTGCAGCCGGTCGTCTCCGATGGCGGTCGCGGCGTTCAGCGCCTCCTCGATGTCGCCTTCCTCAAGCACGCGCCGCGCGCGCTCGGCGTGGTGGGCCCAGAGGCCGGAGTAGCAATCCGCCTGCAGCTCCATGCGGACCTGCTGGGCGTTGGCCTGGGCCTGCGACCCCCGCTGCTGGGCGGCGCGCACCCGCTCGGCGGTGCCGAGCAGGGTCTGTACGTGATGGCCGACCTCGTGCGCGATGACATAGGCCTGGGCGAAGTCGCCAGGCGCCTTGAAGCGCTGGCGCAACTCGGCGAAGAAGCTGAGGTCGAGATAGACGCGCTGATCGGCCGGGCAATAGAACGGGCCGATCGCCGCCTGGGCGAAGCCGCACGCGGAATCCACGGCGCCGCTGAACAGCACAAGCTTCGGCTCGCGATAGGTCTGGCCGCTCCGGCGGAAGAGCTCGCCCCAGGTCTTCTCGGTGTCGCCGAGGACGGCGGCGACGAAGTCGCGAAGCGGCTCCTCCGCGGCTCTGTCCGCGGGCCGCGATTGTTCGACCGGCACCGGCATCCCGCCATCCAGCAGGATGCGCGGATCGAAGCCGAAGATGGCGCTGGCGATCAGGACGATGACGACGCCGCCGATGCCAAGGCGACCGCCGCCGCCCATGCGGAACCCGCCGCCTCCACCGAAGCCGCCGGACCCGCGACGGTCTTCGATGTTCGAGCTGCGTCCGAGATCCCGCCACCGCATTGGGAAAACCTATCCGGTTGGTCACTGCGTCGGCCGTTAACGGAGCGGCGGCCCGGACGTTCCCGCGGCCCGATCAGCGCCGCTCGGGCGCCTCGGGACCCGGCTGCGCCTGGGTTCCGCCTGAATGCCGCAGATTGAGCCGTTCGAGCGGGCCGCCCAGCACCAGCACGAGCATCATGAACAGAAGGCCGATCCCGATGATCGGCCACGCCGCGAGACCGCAGGCGAGCCCGAGCGCAGCCGTCGCCCAGACCGTCGCCGCGGTGGTCAGGTTTTGAACCGTGCCGTCGGAATGGTCCCGGATGATGACGCCCGCGCCCAGAAAACCGATGCCGGCCAGGACGCCCTGGATCAGCCCCTGGATCACCCGGCTCAACGCGTCCGGGTCATCGGCCATGCCTTCGACGCTCACGGTGGCGAGCGATACGAGCGCGGCACTGAGGGCGACGAGCCCGAGTGTCCGGACGCCGGTCGGCTTGCCGTTGAGGTCGCGGTTCAGCCCGAGAATCGCGCCTGCCCCGACCGCGGCTGCCAGCCGCAGAACGATGTCGAGGGTATCGTCGGGGGCCGCCATGCGGTCTCGCCTCGCCCAGCCAGGAATCCGGTCTCGCAGCCGCTGGTAACGTGAGCCCGGCAGCCCGGTTCCGCCTCGACCGCTGGTCCTATGGCTTTTCGCCAGGATCCTTCAGATACTGGCGCTCCAGGTCCTGAAGGCTGAGCTTCTCGCCGTTTTCGTTGGTGATCTTCAGCCCTTTGGCGCCGAGCCGAAGCATCGCACGCGCCTTGTCGACGGCGTCCTCGGTGCTGTCAGCCGTGATCGCCGTGCCGCCGTTTAGAATCTCGGATGCAAGTGTGTAGCGCACAAGTAGGCCCTCCCCCGGGGGGACCGTACCACCAACGGTTCTATTTCGTACAAATATTCATCGAATTTTCTCCTTTTTTTCCACAATCCTGTACCGTCTGGTATCGTCGTCTTGATCGTTTATGTTAGCTGGGACGGCCGTTGGGCCGCGAGCGTTGCCGGGGGGCGAAGTGATGAACTCGAAGTGGTCGACGGCGCAGAGCGTGCGGCTTCTGCTGGTGTTTCTTTGCGTGGCCGGCTGGTTCTCGCCGGTCGTGCCTGCCAGCGCGGCCGATCCGCAGACGATCCGCATCAACGACAACCGGAAGGCCGCAGGCAAGCTCGAGGGCGGCGTCCTCAACCTGGCGATGGAGACAGGCACCGGCACCTGGCGCTTCGACGGCGACGACAAACCCGGCGTCGCCATGCAGGCCTTCGGCGAAGCCGGCGGACCGCTGCAGATCCCGAGCCCGGCGATCCGGGTTCCGGCGGGAACCGAGATCCGGCTCACCCTCCGCAACACCAACGGCGACGGTCCGCTGTTCATGCATGGCCTCTATGACCGGCCGGCCGGCGGCGACACGGTCCTGACGCTTGCCCCCGGCGAGACCCGCGAGATCCGCTTCAAGCTGAGCACGCCCGGCACCTACTACTATTGGGGTTCGCGCACCGACAAGCCGATGGCGTCGCGGATGGGCATCGACTCCCAGCTCGCCGGCGCCATCGTCGTCGATCCCGCCGGTACCAAGCCCGATCCCAAGGAGGAGATCTTCGTCATCACCGAATGGCTCGATGCCTATCGGGCCAATGGCGCGCCGGTCTTCTCGGCGGCGCTCGCCGTCATCAACGGCCGCACGTGGCCGTCCAACACGCGGCTCACCTATACCCAGGGCGAAGCGGTCAAGTGGCGCTGGATCAACGCCTCGATGGAAGACCACCCGCTGCATCTGCACGGGTTCTACTTCCGCGTCGACAGCCGCGGCGACGGCCTTGGCGACAAGATCTACCCGAAGGGGGCCGAGCGCGACTGGGTGGTGACCGAGCAGCTGCTGACCGGCGAGACCATCACCACCACCTGGATCCCGACCCAGCCCGGCAACTGGATCTTTCATTGCCACAACCCCTATCACATGCGGCAGCACTTCCCCTTCGAGCTGCTGCAGTCCAAGACCTTCCCGCCGCGGGCCTCGCCCGAGTTCTTCACCGCTCTCGCCGCCACGCGCGAGATGGCCGGCATGGTGCTGGGCGTCACCGTCAAGCCGAAGGAAGGCCCGCGCTACAATCCGCAGACGCCGGAGGGACGGCGGAAGATCGACATGGTCGTCGAGGCCGCTCCGGAAAGCACCGACCAAGTGCCGGCGCTCCGCTACGTCGTCAATGAAGACCGCCGGCCCGAGGTGCTTTCGCGTGCCGCCGGCCCGCTGCTGGTCCTGACCCAGAACGAGGCGACCCAGGTCACGATCAAGAACCGCATGAAGGACATGACCACCGTCCATTGGCACGGGATCGAGCTCGAGTCCTATTTCGACGGCGTCGGCGAGTTCGGCGGCGATCCGAAGCGCGGCCAGTCGCCGATGGTGCATCCGGGCCATGAGTTCGTCGCGCGCTTCACGCCGCCGCGTGCCGGCACCTTCATGTATCACACGCATATGGTCGAGGCGGAGCAGGGCGAGGCTGGCCTCGCCGGCCCGATCGTCGTGCTGAAGCCGGGCGAGAAGTTCGATCCGGCGCGCGACCACGTCATCATGGTCACGCCGGCCCGGAACTTCGCCGACCAGGGCCGCTTCCTTCTCGTCAACGGCGTCAACCCGCCGGCGCCGATCGAGGTCGTCGCCGGCGAGCGCCACCGCTTCCGCTTCATCAACCTGCACACCTTCGAGACCGGCCTCACCGCCGAGGTGAAGGAAGGCACGGTGCCCGCGAACTGGCGCGCGCTCGCCAAGGACGGCCGCGACCTTCCTGCCGGACGCCGGACGGAGCGGCCGGCCCGCCAGATGGTGAGCCTCGGCGAGACCTATGATTTCGAGTTCGTCCCCAAGGCGGGCGTCGACTATCGCCTGGAGCTCAGCAACCCGCGCTTCAACAAGCTTTGGACCACCATCCCGCTGCGCGTGGTGCAGAAGCCGACCCGTCGGGCCGAGATGATCGCGCCGACCGGCACGGCACCTCCCAGCGGCTGGCAGACGCTGCTCGCCTCGCTGCTGCCGTCCTCACGGCAGCCGGCCAGCGCCTCGGCCCTGCCTGTCCCGCCGCCGCTCCCGTCCGCGGACGGCTTCTTCGAAGCCGCCTGCCTGCCGCAGCCGCCGCGGTCCTGACGGACCCCGGCGGTCGACTTGGCTGACCGGCCAGGAAGGTCTCGGCTGATTTAGCTGGGGGGTATTTGGTGCCGGCTGAGGGGATTGAACCCCCGACCTTCGGTTTACAAAACCGCTGCTCTACCGCTGAGCTAAGCCGGCG
>CAXNIC010000171.1:0-10107 GCA_964201945.1 Alphaproteobacteria bacterium | reverse complement strand
CCGGCATGCCTGAGAGGGCGTGATGCCGGGCTGGTGTTCGTTCCAAGGAGAGTTTCCATGAGCCAGCTTCTGATGCCCCGCGCCACCGCCGTCTGGCTGGTCGCCAGCACCTCGCTCACCTTCGAGCAGATCGCCGAGTTCTGCGGCCTTCACGTGCTCGAGATCCAGGCGATCGCGGACGAGGAAGTGGCGATCGGCATGCACGGGCTCGACCCCGTGGCCAATGGCCAGCTGACCCAGGAAGAGCTGGACCGCGTCCAGAAGGACCCGAAGGCGCGCCTCAAGATCGTCAGCACCGACAACCTGCCGCAGCCGATCTCGCGCAACAAGGGCCCGCGCTACACGCCCATCGCCAAGCGGGGCGACAAGCCGGACGCGATCGCCTGGCTGGTGAAGAACTACCCGGACATGACCGACGGCCAGGTCGGCAAGCTGCTCGGCACCACCAAGTCGACCATCGCCGCCGTCCGCGACCGCACCCACTGGAACCACCAGAACATCCGCCCCCGCAACCCGGTGGCGCTCGGCCTCTGCACCCAGGGGGACCTCGACCACGCGGTGACCAAGACCGGCGTCACCCTGCCGACCATCGGCGTTCGCTACATGACCGCCGAGGAAGCCGCGACCATCCCGGCGCCGAAGCCGATGGAGCCGATGCTCCCCGGCCAGCAGGAGCGCGAGCGCGACCGCGATCGCAGCGGGCCCTTCGACCGTCACCGGTAGAAGCTTCGTGCCCCCTCCCTCAGCTTGCTGGGGGAGGGATGGGGTGGGGGCGTCTCCAACGCGGCAGCGTCGCCGCCACACTCGCTTCGCTCGGCCCCCATCCCCGCCTTCCCCCGGCAAAGCCGAGGGAAGGGGTACGAGAGGGAGGGCTCCGAGCTCACGCCCCCTTGGCGTAGCCGACCGTCTTCAGGCCCTCGGTGATCTCGCCGAGCACGGCGGGGTCGTCGATCGTCGCCGGCATCTTCCAGCCCTGGTCGTCGGCGATCTTCTGCATGGTGCCGCGGAGGATCTTGCCCGAGCGTGTCTTCGGCAGGCGCTTCACCACCACCGCGGTCTTGAAGGCGGCGACGGGGCCGATCGAGTCCCGCACCATCTGCACGACTTCCCGGATGATGGTCTCCGCCGGCTTGGTGACGCCGGCCTTCAGCACCAGGAGCCCCAGCGGCAGCTGGCCCTTCAGTTCGTCGGCGACGCCGATGACGGCGCATTCGGCCACGTCCGGGTGGTTCGACAGCACCTCTTCCATGCCGCCGGTCGAGAGCCGGTGGCCGGCGACGTTGATGATGTCGTCGGTGCGGGTCATGACGAAGACATACCCGTCCTCGTCCAGGTAGCCCGCGTCGCCGGTCTTGTAGTAGCCCGGGAACTCCTGGAGGTAGGACTTGAGGTAGCCCGCGTCGTTCTTCCAGAGCGTCGGCAGGCTGCCCGGCGGCAGCGGCAGCTTCAGTGCCAGCGCGCCGACGTCGCCCGCCTTCACCTGCTGGCCGTCGGACGCCAGCGCCTGCACGTCCCAGCCCGGCACCGCCTTGGTCGACGAGCCGGCCTTCACCGGCAGCCTCTCCAGCCCTAGGCAGTTGGAGGTGATCGGCCAGCCGGTCTCGGTCTGCCACCAGTGATCGATCACCGGCACCTTCAGCTTCTCTTCCGCCCAGTGTAGCGTGTTCGGATCGCAGCGCTCGCCGGCGAGGAACAACGTGCGGAAACGCGACAGGTCGTAAGCCTTCATCAGGAGGCCGTCCGGGTCGTCGCGCTTGATGGCGCGGAACGCTGTCGGTGCGGTGAACAGCGCCACTGCCTTGTGCTGGGAGATCACCCGCCAGAAGGCGCCGGCATCGGGCGTGCCCACCGGCTTGCCTTCGTAGAGCAGCGTGGTCGCCCCCTGCAGCAGCGGCGCATAGACGATGTAGGAATGCCCGACCACCCAGCCGACATCGGAGGCGGTCCACCACACCTCGCCCGGCTTGATCGCATAGATGTTCGTCATCGACCAGGTGAGCGCGACCGCATAGCCGCCGCCGTCGCGCACCACGCCCTTCGGGATGCCGGTGGTGCCCGAGGTGTAGAGGATATAGAGCGGGTCGGTCGCGTCCATCTCCACCGGCTCGACCGGCGCGCTCCTGGCTTCGAGCTCGGCGAAGTCGACGTCGCGGCCGGCGACGGGCTCGGCCTTGAGCTCAGGGCGCTGGAAGACGACGCAGGTCTTCGGCTTGTGGTTGGCGATCTGGATCGCCTGGTCGACCAGCGCCTTGTAGGCGACGATGCGGCCGGGCTCGAGACCGCAGGAGCCGAAGATGATGAGCTTCGGCGTGGCGTCGTCGAGGCGGGTCGCCAGCTCAGGTGCCGCGAAGCCGCCGAAGACGACGCCGTGGATGGCGCCGATGCGGGCGCAGGCCAGCATGGCGATCACCGCCTCCGGCACCATCGGCATGTAGATGATGACGCGGTCGCCCTTCTCGACGCCGAGGGAGCGCAGCCCGCCGGCGAACTTGGCGACGCGCTCGGTGAGCTGGCGATAGGAGAAGCTCTCGATCCTGCCCGTCATCGGGCTGTCGTAGATCAGCGCCGCCTGGTCGCCGCGCCCGGCCGCGACATGGCGGTCGAGACAGTTGGCGGCGACGTTGAGGCGCCCGTCCGGGAACCAGCGGTAGAAGGGCGGATTCTTGGCATCCAGCGCGCGAGTCGGCGGCTTGGTCCAGGTGACGGCCTTGGCCGCCTCCAGCCAGAATCCCTCCTTGTCCTCCAGCGAGCGGCGATGGGCCTCGGCGTAACGGCCGGTCATGGGCGTTCCTCTCGGCTTTCCTTGACGGCAGAATGACCCCTCTCCGGGCCATCTGCCAAGCATCACCCGAACGGGACGAACCATGACGCAGCATATCGGCATCGTCGGCTGCTCGGCGGAGGGCGCCGCGCTCTGCTATCGCACCATCTGCGTCGAAGGGGCGGCGAAGCTCGGGCTCGCCCATGCGCATCCTGAAGTCTCGATGCACACGCATTCGCTGGCCGACTACGTCGCCCGCCTCGACGCCGGCGACCTGAAAGGCGTGGGCGAGCTGATGCTGTCCTCGGCGGAAAAACTCGCGAAGGCCGGCGCCGACTTCCTGATCTGCCCCGACAACACGATCCACCAAGCGCTGCCGCATGTCCTGCCGCGCTCGCCGCTGCCCTGGCTCCACATCGCCGAGGTGGTGGCGGCAGAAGCGGCGGCGCGGGGATACCGCCGCCTCGCACTGACTGGCACGCGCTGGCTGGTCGACAGCGAGGTCTATCCGGAGAAGCTGGCGGCCAGGGGCCTCGCCTGCGTCCGGCCGACGGTGGACGAGCGCGCGGAGATCAACCGCATCATCATGGACGAGCTGGTCTGCAGCACCTTCATGCCCGAGGCGGTCACGTATTTTCAGCGCGTCATCGGCCGGATGAAGGGCGAAGGCTGCGATGCCGTCATCCTCGGCTGCACTGAGATCCCGCTGATCATGAACGACACGAACTCGCCGCTGCCGACATTGGACTCTACGCGCCTGTTGGCACGCGCGGCGTTGAAGCGGGCGACGTCGTAGTCGTATCCCCTCTCCCTGCACAGCAGGGGGAGGGCTAGGGAGGGGGCTTCCTCATCACGCCTCCACGAAGCCCCCTCCCTAACCCTCCCCCGCCTTCGCGCGGGAGAGGGGACACGAATTGCAGCCGCCGCGACCTTGTCTTAAGAAAGTCCCATGACCTCTCCCTACGACACCGACCTCGACAAGAACCCGGCGAACCATGTGGCCCTTTCGCCGCTGGGATTCCTGGAGCGTGCCGCCGCCGTCTATCCGAAGCGACTCTCGGTCGTGCACGGGAAGACCCGCCACACCTGGGCCGAGACCTATGGCCGCTGCCGGCGGTTGGCATCGGCGCTGAAGCGGCGCGGCATCGTCAAGGGCGACACGGTCGCGATCATGGCGCCGAACGTGCCGGCGATGGTCGAGGCGCATTTCGGCGTGCCCATGACCGGCGCCGTGCTGAACGCGCTGAACTACCGGCTCGACGCCGCCACCATCGCCTTCATCCTGGAGCATGGCGAGGCGAAGCTGCTGATCACCGACACCGAGTATTCGCCGGTGGTGAAGGAAGCGCTGAAACTTTTGAAGCGCGAGATCACGGTGATCGACATCGCCGACGATCTCGGACCCGGCGGCGAGCGACTGGGCAAGCTCGACTACGAGGCCTTCCTCACCGAGGGCGACCCTGACGCCGCCTGGGAGTATCCGGCCGACGAATGGCAGGCGATCGGGCTCAACTACACCTCGGGCACCACCGGCAATCCGAAAGGCGTCGTCACTCATCACCGCGGTGCCTATCTGAATGCGCTCGGCAACATCCTGGTGTGGAGCCTGCCGTCGAAGCCGACCTACCTCTGGACCCTGCCGCTGTTCCACTGCAATGGCTGGTGCTTCCCCTGGACGCTTGCGGCGCTGGCTGGCACCAATGTCTGCCTCCGCCGGGTCGAGGCGAAGGCGATCTTCGATGCGATCGCGGATGAGGGCGTCACCCATCTCTGCGGTGCGCCGATCGTCATGGGCCTGCTGCTGAACGCCAAGCCGGAGCACAAGCGCGACTTCGCCGGGCGGCGCATCAAGATGATGACGGCCGCCTCGGCGCCGCCGGCCACGGTGATCGAGGGCATGGAGAGCCTGGGCTTCGACATCACCCATGTCTATGGCCTGACCGAGGTCTATGGCCCGGCCGTGGTCTGCGCCTGGCACGAGGAGTGGAACGCGTTGCCGGCCGAAGAGCAGGCGCGGATCAAGGCGCGCCAAGGGGTCCGATATCCGGTGCTCGAAGGGCTGATGGTGGCGGACGCGACCACGCTGGAGCCGGTGCCGGCCGACGGTGAGACCATCGGCGAGGTCTTCATGCGCGGCAACATCGTCATGAAGGGCTATCTGAAGAACAGACAAGCGACCGACGAGGCCTTCGCTGGCGGCTGGTTCCACACCGGCGATCTCGGCGTCTGCCATCCCGACGGCTACATCGAGCTGAAGGACCGCTCCAAGGACATCATCATCTCCGGCGGCGAGAACGTCTCGACCATCGAGATCGAAGGCGTGCTCTACCGCCACCCCGCCGTGCTCGAAGCTGCCGTGGTCGCGCGCCCCGACGAGAAATGGGGCGAGACGCCGTGCGCCTTCGTCACGCTGAAGGATGGCAAGACGGCGACGGCGGACGAGATCATCGCCTTCTGCAAAGCCAACATGGCCAGCTTCAAGGTGCCGCGCACGGTGGTCTTCGGGCCCCTGGCGAAGACGTCGACGGGGAAGATCCAGAAATACGTGCTGCGGGATAAGGCGAAGGCGCTTTAGCGCAGATCGAGTGCGGCTAGCCGCAGGCACCCTCGATCACGCTCATGACACAGCCGGGCGCGCTATGGCTCGCCACTTTTCGCCAGCCGGCGCGCCGTAGCAGGTCGGCGTATTCCAGCTCCGTCCGCTCCCGGCCCGTGCCCCAACACATCATGTGGATGTCGAACAGCTTGGCGAAATGGGGCACATCAGGCCCCGGCACCACATGCTCCATGATGAACACGCGCGCCGGGCCCTTCGCACAGCGGCGGATGGTCTCGAGGATGTCGATGCACTCCTGATCGGTCCAGTCGTGCAGGATCATCTTCAGGCCATAGGCATCGGCCTTCGGGACCTCCTTGAACATGTCCCCGCCGACATAGCGGCAACGTGCCTCGAGCCCGAGCTTGCGGGCCCACAGCGCCTCCGCGTCGGCCACCACGTCCGGCAGATCCAGCACGACGCCGGAGAGATGCGGATAGGCACCCAGCAGGGCGCAGGTCATGTAGCCCTGGCCTCCTGCGACGTCGCAGAACACCTTCGCTCCGGAAAGATCGGTGCCTCGGAGCGCTCCCAGAACCTGCGCGGCCTGTGCCCCGGAATAGCTCGTCATCGCCTGATCGAACCGTTCGGCATAGTCGCGGTCGGCCTTGGCGTGGTCGAAAGCCATGCGGCCGAACTCCCGAACGAAGGCGTTCTGCTTGCCGTCCTTGATCATCGCCGGAAGATGTTCCCAGAGCGCGTAGTGCTGCGGCCCCTCCTCCAGCCTGGCCATGGCCGCCAGCGACTGTGGGTGCGCCGTGCGCAGCAGATCGCCCGTCTCCGTCAGCCTGAATCCGCCCGAAGCGTCCTCGACCAGCAGGCCGATCGCCGCCTGCGCCCGCAGCAGCCGGTAGAGCAGCGCCTCGTCGAGACCCATCCCGGCGGCAAGTTCCCGCACCCGCCGCGGCGTTGTCGTATCCAGCCGGTCGAATACGCCCAGCTCCGTTCCAGCGGACAGGATCTGGCTGCGCCAGCGGCCGAAGATGAGATCGATTACCTGCTCAGCAGCGTGCATCGTCGGTGCCCCCCCCCGGATGAACCTTCGATCTGGCGCAGATGGTAGCCGGTCTCCGGGCCGTTGAGGAGCCCGGAGCCCTGGCGTCCCAACTCACACCTTCGCCGTCACATAGCCCTCGGGGCTGATCGGCCAGTCGGGGTTCCAGGCGATTTCCCAGGCGTGGTCGTCGGGATCGGCGAGGTATCCCCGGAAGCCGCCATGCGGCGGCTCATCGGCCTTGCGCAAGAGGGTGCCTCCGAACTTGAGCAGCTGCTCCATCACCGGCTCGACCTCTTCCCTGGTGCGCACGTTGTGCGCCATCGCGAAGGCGCCCTTCTGCGAGAGGCCGCTTCGCTGCATATCTTCTTCGAGATTCGTTCTGAGCCAGGTGCCGAAGACGAAGCCGTTCAGTTGATAGAAAGTGATGTCCGGCATCTCGAACACCGGCTTCCAGCCGAAGCCTTCGCCATAGAAGCGGCGCGAGCGCGCGACATCGGCAATGCCGAGGGTGATGAGCGACATCTGATGCTGCATGCAAAATCTCCTTCATTCGTCGGCGCAGTCTAAACCCTCTCCCACGGGGAGAGGGTGCGAACCGAGGTGATGCGAAGCATCGCCGTAGTGAGCGGGTGAGGGGCAGCCTTTCCGCCAAGCTCTGAGCTTCCGGCGCGGAGCCGAGAGTATCCGCTTCCCCTCACCCGCTCGGCTGCGCCTCGCACCCTCTCCCGGTGGGAGAGGGTTAAGACTACGATCAAGACCCATGACCGACACGCCCCTCGTCCTCACAATCGGCCATTCCAATCACCCCTGGCCCGAGTTCCTCGAACTGCTGCGGCGGAACGAGGTCGCCTGCCTGGTCGATGTGCGTTCGATGCCGGCGTCGCGCCGCTATCCGCAGTTCAACCGCAGTGCCGTCGAGCGCGCGCTCGGCGATGCCGGCATCGGCTATCGCTTCCTCGGCGATCGTTTGGGCGGACGGCCGAAGGACCCGGCCGGCTATACCGAGGGTGTCGTCGACTACGAGAAGGTCGCCGCGACCTCGGCTTTCCGGGACGGCCTCGACGAACTCGCCGGCATGGCGCGGTCGCGGCGCTGCTGCGTGATGTGCGCCGAGCGCGATCCGCTCGACTGCCACCGCGCGATCCTGGTCGCCCGCCATCTGGCGCCGAAGGGGTTTTCGATTTCGCATATCCACGGCGACGGCAGGATCGAGACCCAGGGCGCGTTCGAGACACGGCTAATCGACACCGACGACGCGCCGTTGCTCTCAGCTGTCGAAGAGTCCTGTGCGCTGCTGCCGGCTGCCTACCGCCGGCGCAACCGCAAGATGGCTTTCAAGGCCTAGACCAGCGGCGCCTTCAGTCCCTCTTGATCGAAGGCGCGCTTGACCGCGGGACGCTCCAGCATGCGGGTCATGAACGCGCCGACCTGCGGCAGCGTGCGGGCCGGGCGCTTCATGCCGCGGGTCCAGCGGCCCAGCATCAGCAGATAGGGATCGAGGATCGTGTAGTGCGAGCCCAGTAGATATGGCCCGCCATGTTCGGCCAGCGTGGCCTCGATCGTGTCGAACATGCCGCCGACGCGGGCTTCCTCATGCGCCTTGATCTCGGCGCGGGCGGCCTCGTTGCCGGCGATCTTCTCCGGATAGAAGTAGAAGATGAGCTCGGCCTGCACGGTGTTGGTGAGATACATCAGCCAGGAGTAGAAGCGCCCGCGTTCGGCCGAGCCGAGAGCCGGCGCGAGCTTCGTCTCCGGATGCTTGTCGGCGAGATGGAGGCAGATCGCTGCGGTCTCGGAGATGACGAGGTCGCCGTCGACCAGGGTCGGGATGCGGCCCATCGGGTTGAGCTTCATGTACTCGGGAGCCTTGTGCGCATTCAGAGCGCGGTCGACCAGCACGAGCTCGTAAGGCGCGCCGATCTCCTCCAGCAGCATGTGCGGCGCCAGGTTGGCGTTGCCCGGATAGTAGAAGAGCTTGTACATCCCTTGGTCCTTCCCGCTTCAGCGTTCGCGATGCTCGAGCCCGTCGTCGATCCAGAGCCACGGCATCTGGCTGGAGGTCCAGCCATGCGCCGCCGGCGGCACCCGCTCGGGCTCGTCCAAGGTCGGGATGGTGAGCGCGACGCGTTCGGAATCCGCATTCATGGTCGCCAGTGATGACCCGCAATTCGGGCAGAAGCAACGATGCGTTCCGGGGGAGGATTCATACGCCTTCATCTCGCCGGTGAAGCGGACGGCGGATGTGGGAAAGCGGACCCAGGCGGTGACGGGCGCGCCGGTGGCGCGCTGGCACATCCGGCAATGGCAATAGGCCGCCGCCTTGGGCTCGCCGGTGACGCGGTAGCGTACCTGGCCGCAGAGGCATCCGCCTTCGAACGCCCGGGCCACAGAGCTAAACTTTCGCGAGCGGGATGTGGCCGGGCTGGGCTTTCACCCGTCCCATCCAGGCGAGGATCGCCGGGTATGTCTTGAGGTCGAACTCGCCCTCGTCGGCGACGTGCGTGTAGGCGTAAAGCGCGATGTCGGCGATGGTGTAGCGGCCGGCGGCGAAGTAGGGCTCCTTCGCCAGGTGCTCGTCCATCACCTTGAGCGCGCGCTCGCCGCGCGTCTTCAGGTCGGGCACGCGGGCCTTCTGCTCGGGCGTGATCGAGTCCAGGTGATGCAGCCAGTTCCGCAACACCGCGATGTAGGGCTCGTGGCTGTACTGCTCGAAGAACATCCAGCGCAGCGCCTGGGCGCGGTCGAGTTTCTTCTCCGGCAGATAGGGCGTGCCTTCGGCGAAGTAGTAGAGGATGGCGTTCGATTCCGGCAGCACGTTGCCGTCGTCCAGCACCACCGTCGGGATCTTGCCGTTGGCGTTCAGCTTCAGGAACTCGGGCGTCTGCGTGCCGCCGGCGTTGGAGTCGACCTCGATGCGCTCGTACTTGATCCCGAGATGGGCGAGCAGCAGGCGAACCTTGTAGCCGTTGCCGGACGGCGCGTAGTCGTAGAGCTTCACGATGCCTCCCTGTCCTGATCGGGGTCGCTGCCGTGCTGATGGCGGTAGCGCGGCAATTGGTCGGTGAGCTTGAGCCAGCGGGCGCGGCTCTCGGTCCAGATGTGTTCGCTAGGCGTGAGCGCATCCGGGTCGTCGAAGGATGCCACGGCAAGGTCGAGCGTGGTCCCGCCCGGGCGCTGCCAGATGAGCGCCGAGCCGCACTCGCCGCAGAAGCCGCGCTCTGCCTTGGCCGAGGATTTGCGGATACGGGGCTGCATCTTCGGAAACACCACCTTGTCCCGGGCAAAGGTCGCCCAGGCCATCATCGGAGCGCCGGAGGCCTTCTGGCACATCCGGCAGTGACAGAAGTTGACGTAGGTGGGGGCGCCGTCCGCCCGGAAGCGGACGGCGCCGCAGAGACAGCCACCCTGGCCTTTGCTGGTCCGGCTCAAGGGTCTTTACGGGCGCCAGAACGGCTTGCCGGCTTCGAGATCGACATCGGCGCGGCTGATGCCCATGTCGCGCAGCATGCGGTCGTCGAGGCGGCCGAGAAGCACCCGCGAGCGGGCCCGCTCCTGCCAGTCGATCACGCGATCGACGATGGCGGCGACGAGGCCGGAGCGGCTGGGGGCGAACCCGATCCGGGAGGCGAGCGGGGACCGGGGGGCGGTGTCACAAGAGGCTGAGTGGCGGGTCATGGGGAGGACTCCTTCGCGTCTGGTGATCTGAAGGTGATCCCGCCGGCCTTCTCCGACAAACGATCTTTTCGCATCTGC
>CAXNIC010000170.1:0-10123 GCA_964201945.1 Alphaproteobacteria bacterium | reverse complement strand
AGCTCGGCATCTCATCGAAAATTTCTTCTGCAAGCTCAAGCAGTTCCGAGCCATCGCCACGCGCTACGACAAACGTGCCAGAAACTTCCTCGCCGCAATCTATCTGGCCTCGATCGCCATTTGGCTTAATTGAGGACACGCCCTAGTCAAATTATTGAAATATCATACGTTTTTGGCATTACGACGGTAACAGTCGGTAATAAAAGGTGATGTGACACGTCCGGTCGGAAGGTCTACCTGTGACAATAATGACGATCGCCCTCCACGACCCTCGACCCTCTCCCATTCCCGGCTTTTCCGCTCCCTGGCGGAGCGGGCGCAGCGATGTCGCGTTGCAGCGCACACTCAAGAGCTCGATCCGCTGCGCCGGCATCGGTCTTCACTCGGGCGCCCGTGCCGAGATGGTGCTGAAACCAGCCCAGGCCAACACCGGCATAGTCTTCCGCCGCATCGAACTTGGCGGACGCGCCGTCGACATCCCCGCCTCCTGGCGGAATGTCGTCGATACGCGCTTGTGCACCCGCATCGGTCTTCCCGACGGCCCCTCCGTCTCGACCATCGAACATCTGATGGCGGCCCTCGCCGGGTCCGAGATCGACAACGCCCTGATCGAGATCGACGGACCGGAAGTGCCGATCATGGACGGCAGCTCGGCTCCGTTCGTATTCCTGATCGAATGCGCCGGCACGGTCGAGCAGTCGGCACCTCGCCGGGCTCTCAAGATCCTGAAGGATATCGAAGTCGGCACGCCCGACTGTCTCGTCAGGCTCGGCCCGTCGGCGATGCCTACGATCAGCTTCGACATCGACTTCGACAGCCCCGTCATCCGCCGCCAGCAGGCCGAGATGAAGCTGGTCAACGGCACCTTCAAGTCGGAGATCAGCCGGGCTCGCACCTTCGGGTTCCTGCATCAGATCGATCAGCTTCGCGCCGCCGGGCTCGCCCGCGGCGGCTCGCTCGACAATGCGGTGGTGGTTTCGGCCGACGGCGTGATGAACGAAGGCGGGCTCCGCTACGACGACGAATTCGTCCGCCACAAGATGCTGGACGCGGTCGGCGACCTCTACCTCGCCGGGGGCCCGATCCTCGGGCGTTTCCATGGGCATCGCTCCGGCCATCACCTGCACCATGCGGCCCTGGTCGAGCTCTTCGCCGACCCTACCGCTTGGCGCTGGGTCGAGGTTCCGGCAACGGATACCGCTGCGGGCGGCGACGCGCGCCTCGCCGCCACGGCCTGAGGCTTTGCCGGCAGCCGGCCCGCCCGGTATATAGGCGGCTATGGGCACCTTCCGACCTGTCGTCCTGGCGCTTTCCCTCCTCGTCCTGCTCGCCGCCTGCGGCGAGAAGCCCGAGGCCTATGTCGAAAGGCCGGTCGAGGACCTCTACAACACGGCGCTGACCTCCCTGGAGGGCCAGCTCTACCTCCGGGCGGCCCGGCAGTTCGAGGAAGTCGAGCGCCAGCACCCGTATTCGGCCTGGGCGACCAAGGCGCAGCTGATGGCCGGCTTCTCCTTCTACCAGGCGAACAAATACGACGAGGCGGTCTCGGCCCTCGACCAGTTCATCGAGCTGCATCCGAGCCACCGGGACACGCCCTACGCCTATTATCTCAAGGGCCTCGCCTACTACGAGCAGATCGCCGATGTCGGCCGCGACCAGGAGGTCACCGATAGGGCGCTCAAGTCGCTGGACGAGGTGATCCGGCGCTTCCCCGATTCCCGCTACGCGCGCGACGCCAGGCTGAAGGTCGACCTGACGCGCAACCATCTCGCCGGCAAGGAGATGGCGATCGGCCGCTACTATCTCAACCTCGGCCAGTACCTCGCCGCTATCAACCGCTTCCGCCGGGTGATCGACACCTATCAGACGACCGAGCAGGTGCCGGAGGCGCTGATGCGGCTCACCGAGGCCTATCTTGCCCTCGGCGTCCGCGAGGAGGCGCAGCAGGCCGCCGCCGTCCTCGGCTACAACTACCCAGGCACCGAGTGGTACAAGGATGCCTATGCGCGCCTTGCCAAGGAAGGACTCGAGCCCTCCGGCGGCAAGAGCTGGTTCGGCCGCGCCTTCGGCTCGATTTTCTAGGCCCTATTTCCTGACCGGTGCCGCGGCTGGTTTCGGCGGCGGTGCCGCGGGCCGCGCCGCCGGCCTAGGCGGCAGGTCCTCCTTGATCTCATCGACCTCGAATTTCAGCTGCGGCTGGCCCGCCTCGTCCTCGAGGAAGGCGGCGACGTCGGAGATGAGCCGGCGGGTCATCTCGGCGAGGACCAGAGCCAGGACGGCTCCTCCGGTCCAGAACGTCACCGTCTTGGTCGCCCAGCCGAAGTCGCCGAAACGATCGAGCGTTTCCAGGCTCGCCACGCCGCCGACGTAGAAGATCGCCACCACCATGATGGCGGTGCTGATCGCCTTGAGGATCCCAAGCATGGCCCGTCTCCCTCGACTGCCGAATCACCGTCACATTACAGAGAGTGTGGCGATCGGGCGATGGCTGGCGCTGCGACGGTCGCCGGGCGATTGCCACCCGGCCTAGCCTTTGGCACCCTCCGCCCGGCCATGCTGACCCGCCTCGACATCCGCGACGTCGTCCTGATCGACCGCCTGGAGCTGGACGCAGGCGCCGGCCTTGCCGTGCTGACCGGTGAGACCGGTGCCGGCAAGTCGATCCTGCTGGACGCTCTCGGCCTCGCGCTCGGTGCGCGCTCGGAGACCGGCCTCGTCCGCGCCGGCGCGGCCCAGGCGACCGTAAGCGCCGCCTTCGAGGTTGCCGACGACCACCCCGCGTTCACCCTGCTCGCCGAAGCGGGGCTTCCGGCCGAGCAGCCGCTGGTCCTTCGCCGCACGGTCTCGGCCGACGGCAAGAGCCGCGCCTTCGTCAACGATCAGCCGGTCTCCGTCGGCCTCTTGCGCCGCATCGGCGACGGGCTGGTCGAGATCCACGGACAATTCGACCTGCGCGGCCTGCTCGACCCGCAGACCCATCGCGAGATCTTGGACGCCTTCGGCGGTCACGCCCGCGACGTCCGCCAGGTCGCCGAGGCGCATGATGCCTGGCGGCAGGCGGTCGAGGCCTTGGCCGCGGCCGAAGCCGATGCCGCCCGGGCGCGAAGCGAAGAGGGTTTCCTCGCGGCTTCGGTCGAAGAGCTGCAGCAGCTTGACCCGAAGCCAGGCGAGGAATCGACGCTGGCCGAGGAACGAACCCTGCTCGCCAATGCCGGCCGCCTAGTCGAGGGCATCAATGCGGCGCTGGCCGATCTGATCGGCGAGCGCAGCGCCGAGCAGGCGCTGGGCCAGGCGCAGCGGACGCTTGCGCGCATCCAGAGCCAGGCCGGGAGCCGGCTCGACCCGGCGCTCTCCGGACTCGATCGCGCCGCGGCCGAGCTCTCGGAAGCGGCGCGGGCCTTGTCCTCGGTCGGCAGCGCCCTCGACCTCGATCCGGCCAAGCTGGAGGAAACCGACGACCGGCTGCACGCGCTTCGCGACGCCGCCCGCAAGCACGGTGTCGCCGTCGACGCGCTTGCCCAGCTCCGCGCCGATCTGGAGACGCGCCTCGATGCGCTGCGGACGGCAGAAAGCCGCATCGGCGGACTCGCGAAGGCGGTGGAAGCCTCGCGCAAGACCTATGCGTCCCACGCGGACGACCTGTCGAAGGCCCGGGGCAAGGCTGCGAAGAAGCTGGACAAGCGCGTCATCGCCGAGCTGGCGCCGCTGAAGCTCGATCGTGCTCGTTTCGAAACCAGGATCGAGCCGCTGGCCGAGCCCGACTGGGGCGCGCATGGCCATGACCGCATCCAGATTCTGGTCGCGACCAATCCGGGTGCTGCACCCGGGCCGATCGCGAAGATCGCCTCGGGCGGCGAGCTCGCCCGCTTCACCCTGGCGCTCAAGATGGTGCTGGCCGAGAGCCAGCCCGCAGCGACGCTGGTCTTCGACGAGGTCGATGCAGGTGTCGGCGGGGCGGTCGCCGCGGCGGTCGGCGACCGGCTGAAACGGCTTTCCCGCGACATGCAGGTGCTGGTGGTGACTCATTCGCCGCAGGTGGCGGCGCGCGGCGATCATCATTGGCGCGTTTCCAAAACGCCCAAGGGCACGGTGCCGACCACCAGGGTCGAGCCCCTGGCAGAGCCGGCCCGGCGCGAGGAGATCGCCCGCATGCTGGCCGGCGCCGAGGTCACCGACGCCGCCCGCGCCGCCGCCGACGCCCTGATCGAGGGAGCGCGGGCATGAGCGAGGCGTCGGTCGAGAAGCTGACCGAGGCTCAAGCGAAGACCGAACTGGCGCGGCTCCGCGCCGAGATGTCCCGCGCCGACGAGGCCTATCACGTCAAGGACGCGCCGGAGATCACAGACGCCGAGTACGACGCGCTCCGCCGCCGGCTGGAAGCGATCGAGGCGCGCTTTCCCGGCCTCGCCGAATTGCGCGCCGTGGCCCCGGCGCCCGCCGGTGCCTTCGCCAAGGTCACCCATGGCAAGCCGATGCTGTCGCTCGACAACTCCTTCGATCAGGACGACGTCGAGCGCTTCTTCCAGTCAGTCCGCAACTTCTTCGTCCGGCCCGACGACGTCGCCCGGGTCGAGCGCGACACGATCCATCTGGTTGCTGAGCCCAAGATCGACGGCCTGTCGTGCTCGCTCACCTACGAGGACGGCGTGCTGGTGCGGGCCGCGACCCGCGGCGACGGCAGCGTCGGCGAGGACGTGACCCAGAACATCCGTACCCTCGACGAAGTGCCGCAGAAACTGAAAGGCAAGGCGCCGAAGCGGCTCGAGATCCGCGGCGAGGTCTACATGACCAAGCCGGACTTCCTGAAGCTGAACGAGAGGCTGGAAGCCGAGTTCCAGGCCCTGCCGCCGGAGAAGCAGACG
Source organism: Alphaproteobacteria bacterium (assembly GCA_964201945.1). GTDB lineage: Bacteria > Pseudomonadota > Alphaproteobacteria > SHVZ01 > SHVZ01 > SHVZ01. Next base: position 5,261 of record CAXNIC010000170.1, on the reverse strand, counting down.
AAGAACCGCCGGCGCCAATTCGCCAACCCGCGCAATGCCGCCGCCGGCAGCGTCCGCCAGCTCGATCCCGAGATCACCCGAAGCCGGCCGCTCCGCTTCTTCGCCTATGCCTGGGGCACGATCACTGAGGAGCCGGAGAGCCAGTGGGCGTTCTACGCCCGGCTCAAGGCCTGGGGCTTCAAGGTCAACACGCTGGCCGAGCGCGTGACCGGCATCGACGCGGCGCTTGCCCGCTATGCCCGCATCGCCGACGACCGCGCCTCGCTGCCCTACGACATCGATGGCGTCGTCTACAAGATCGACGCGGTCGATCTGCAGGACCGGCTCGGCTTCGTCGGGCGCACGCCACGCTGGGCGCTGGCGCACAAGTTCCCGGCCGAGCAGGCGCGCACCGTTCTGAAACGCATCCTGATCCAGGTCGGGCGCACCGGCGCGCTCACCCCCGTCGCCGACCTCGAACCGGTGAATGTCGGCGGTGTCCTGGTCGCCCGTGCGACGCTGCACAACGAGGACGAGATCCAGCGGAAGGACGTGCGCGAAGGCGACAGCGTCATCCTTCAGCGCGCCGGCGACGTGATCCCGCAAGTGGTCTCGGTGGTGCTGGAGGCGCGGCCGAAGGACGCTGCGCCCTTCGTCTTCCCCGAGACCTGCCCCGAATGCAACAGCGTCGCCGTGCGCCCGGAAGGCGAGGTGATCCGCCGCTGCACCGGCGGGTTGATCTGCCCGGCCCAGGCAGTCGAGCGGCTCCGCCATTTCGTCAGCCGCGATGCGCTCGACATCGAAGGCCTCGGAGAGAAGAGCATCGTCGAATTCTTTCAGGACGGGCGCGTACGGACGCCGGCCGACCTGTTCAAGCTCTCAGCGGAGATGCTCGAAGGACGCGAGGGCTGGAAGGAGAAGTCGATCCAGAACCTGCTCGCCGCCATCCGGGCGCGGCGCAAGGTCGGTCTCGACCGCTTCATCTACGCGCTCGGCATCCGCCAGGTCGGCCAGGCGACGGCGAAGCTTCTGGCCAAGCACTACGGCACGCTCGACGCCTGGCGATCGGCGATGGAGGCGGCGGCCGATCCCACCTCCGAGGCCTATGCCGATCTCACCTCGATCGACCAGATCGGACCCTCGGTAGCCGAGGACCTGATCGCCTTCTTCACCGAGGAACACAACCGGACGGTCCTCGACGACCTCGCCCGCTATGTCGAGGCCGAGCCCTTCGTGGCACCGACCGCCACCGGCTCGCCGATCGTCGACAAGACGGTGGTGTTCACCGGCACGCTGGAGAAGATGACCCGGAACGAGGCGAAGGCGCGGGCGGAAGCCCTCGGCGCCAAGGTCGCGGGCTCGGTCTCGAAGAAGACGGATTACGTGGTGGTGGGCGCCGATGCCGGCTCCAAGGCCGAGAAGGCCCGCGCGCTCGGCGTCAATACGCTCACCGAGGACGAGTGGCTGGCGCTGATCGGCGGGTGATCAGGCCGGAACCGGGGCGTCGTGCGCGGCGCCCGAGGCCTCGATCGCCGCGTGCGCCATGGCGACGGCATCCGAAAGCTTCGAGCGGAATCTGACCTGAGGCGGGCGCACATTGTGCGTGAGCAGTACCCGCCGAACGGCGGGACGCGCCCCCGCGATGAAGACGAGCGCGCCGTGGCGACGGGCCTTCCTGACGAATCCGTCGATGGTCGAAGCTGCGGTCGAGTCGAGCACCGACACGTCCGAGAAGTCGATGACATAGGCCTTGGGATGTTCGGCCAGGCGCTCCAGCACGCTCGCGACGGAGGCCGCGGCGCCGAAGAAGAAGGCCCCGGAGATGCGATAGACGACGACGTCGGGGTCGGTCGCGATCGACGCATCGTAGGACCGGCGACCATGAGCCCGGCTCGTGTCGGGGAGATCCTCCTCGACCACCGGGTGCACGCTCTCGACTGCGACCGACTGCGCCATGCGATGCATGAACAACAGGGTGCCAAGAGCGAAGCCGACGATGATCCCCTCGGTCAGGTCGCGGAAGATAGTCAGGAGGAACGTCGAGAGCAGCACCACGGCGTCGCCGCGGGAGGCGCGGACCAGCGTCGCGAACTCGTGCTTCTCGGCCATGTTCCAGGCGACGACGGCGAGCACGCCGGCAAGCGTCGCCAGCGGGATGTAGCTGGCAAGCGGCGCCGCAACCAGCATGAAGGCGAGAATGAAGAGCGCATGCAGCATGCCCGAGACCGGCCCGCGCGAGCCGGCGCGCACGTTGGTCGCGGTGCGCGCAATGGTGCCGGTGACGCAGATGCCGCCGAAGATCGACGAGGCGACGTTGGCGGCACCCTGAGCCACCAGCTCGCAGTTCGACCGGTGCCGGCGGCCGCTCATGCTGTCGGCGACGACGGCGGAGAGCAGGCTCTCGATCGCGCCCAGCAGAGCGAAGGAGAGAGCATCCGGCAAAACCGCCTGGATCTTCTCGATCGACAGCGTCGGCAGGGCCGGCATCGGCAGCGACTGGGGAATGCCGCCGAAGCGGGTGCCGATGGTCTCGACCTGAAGACCGAAGAGCCAGGCCGCCACCGTGCCGAGCCCGACGGCGATCAGGAGGCCGGGCCAGTGCGGGCGATAGCGGCGTACCAGCATGATCGCCGCGACGGTCAGCAGCGACACCGCGACTGCCGGAAGACTGATCGATCCGATCGCGCCGCCGAGCGCGGCGAGCTTGGGCAACAGCGGCCCCGGCTCCTTGCCCTCGAGCGAGAGGCCGAGCAGGTCCTTCACCTGGCTCGCGAAGATGATGACTGCGATACCGGCGGTGAACCCGATCGTCACCGGGTAGGGAATGTACTTGATGTAGGTGCCGAGCCTGAGCCACCCGATCGCGAGCAGAATGAGGCCGGAGAGGAACGTGGCGAGGATGAGCCCGTCGACGCCGTGACGGTCAACCGTAGCCGCGACCAGCACGATGAAGGCCCCGGCCGGTCCGCCGATCTGGAAACGGCTGCCGCCCAGAGCCGAGACGACGAAGCCGCCGACGATCGCGGTGTAGAGGCCGCGATCCGGCGTCACGCCCGAGGCGATGGCGATCGCCATCGACAGCGGCAGGGCAACGATGGCGACGGTGAGGCCGGCAACGATGTCGGCGCGAAGTTCGGTGAGCCCGTAACCCTCCTTGAGGATGGTCACAAGCTTCGGGGTGAACAGCGCGGCAAAGCTCGACCGAGAAGATGGAGCCGTCATCGGCCGCCCCCGTTCCCGTTGGTCGCCTTGCCTTGCTTGAACCTGACCCCACGTCCGCCGCCAGGGCTCGGCGCGTTGTCGCCGATCAGCTCGATCCCGGCTGTGTTCAGGGCCTCGACCACCTTGGTCAGCGTGTCGACGACACCACGGACATTGCCCTCGCTTGCCTCCATCCGCTGGATGGTCGGCAGCGACACGCCCGACAGCTCGGCCAGCGTGCGCTGGTCGATGCCGAGAAGGGCCCTCGCGGCCCGCATCTGGGCGGCAGTGATCATGACGGCGGCTCACGACCTAGCTTGGGCGCCAGCGCCCAAGATCCATGTCATGAATGCTAGTATTGATGTTTTTTACATGATATGCGGCAGAATGCCGCAGATCACGCGGCACTGACGAAGCTGTCCATCACCTTCTTCGTGCCGGCGTGCTCGAACTCGATCTCGAGCTTGTCCCCTTCGACTGCGCGGACCGTGCCGTAGCCGAATTTCTGGTGAAACACCCGAGCGCCGGTGGCGAAGCCCTGGGAGCGCTGGCCGCCGGAGACGGGCGTGGCACGGCCTTCGATCAACGGCGCCGATCGCCGCGGCTGCGAGAACCAGGAGGGCTGACGCGTCTCGTAGGCAGAGCCGAAGGCGCTGGTGCCACCGACTGCCGAGCCCCCGAAGAGCCCACTCTCCGCCTCGACCTCGATCGCATCGGCCGGCAGCTCGCCGACGAAGCGCGACGGCAGGCTCGACTGCCACATGTTGTGGATGCGCCGGTTGGCAGCATGCGTGATGAAGGCACGGCGGCGTGCCCGGGTCAGGCCGACATAGGCGAGGCGGCGTTCCTCCTCGAGCCCGGCATTGCCGGACTCATCCAGCGCGCGCGGATGCGGGAACAGCCCCTCCTCCCAACCCGGCAGGAAGACGATTTCGAACTCCAGGCCCTTGGCGGCATGCAGCGTCATCAGGCTGATCTGCTGCTCGGGATCGACGTCGTCGGTGTCGGTCACCAGCGCCACATGCTCGAGGAAGGAGGCGAGGCTCTCGAATTCGCCGATGGCGCGCACCAGCTCCTTCAGGTTCTCGAGCCGGCCCGGCCCCTCGGCCGACTTGTCCTGCTGCCAGAAGCCGGTGTAGCCAGACTCGTCCAGAATGGTCTGCGCCAGATCGGATGGGCCGACGCCATCGGCCATGGCGCGCCAGCGGGCGAAGTCCTCGACCAGGCTCGTGATCGCCCGCCGCGCGGCGGGCTTCAGCTCGTCGGTTCCGGCGATGGCGGATGCCGCGGAGAGCAGCGAGATGCCGCGGCTGCGCGCCAGCTTGTGCAGGGTCTGCACGGTGGTCTGGCCGATGCCGCGCTTCGGCGTGTTGATGATGCGTTCGAAGGCGAGATCGTCTTCCGGCTGATGGACGATGCGGAGATAGGCCAGCGCATCGCGGATCTCCAGGCGCTCGTAGAAGCGCTGGCCGCCGACCACCCGGTAGTTGAGGCCGAGCGTGATGAAGCGCTCCTCGAACTCGCGGGTCTGGAATCCGGCCCGCACCAGGATCGCCATGGCGCCGAGGCTGAATCCCTTCCGCTGCAGCGACTCGATCTCCTCGCCGACCCGCCGCGCCTCGTCCTCCCCGTCCCAGACCGCCGTCACCTTGACGCTCTCGCCGGCCTCGGCCTCGGTCCACAGCGTCTTGCCGAGCCGGTCGCGGTTATGCGCGATCAGGTGCGAAGCGGCGGCGAGGATCGCGGGGGTCGAGCGGTAGTTCTGCTCGAGGCGGATCACGCGGGCGCCGGGGAAGTCGGTTTCGAAGCGCAGGATGTTGCCGATCTCAGCACCACGCCAGCCGTAGATCGACTGGTCCTCGTCGCCGACGCAGCAGATGTTGTGGCGTCCCTGCGCGAGGAGACGGAGCCAGAGATATTGCGCGACGTTGGTGTCCTGGTACTCGTCGACCAGGATATAGCGGAACTGGCGCTGGTACTGCGCCAGCACCTCGGCCTCGGCGGTGAAGATCTGCACCACATGCATCAGGAGATCGCCGAAGTCGGCGGCGTTCAGCGTCTTCAGGCGCTCCTGATAAGCG